>CAZIUB010000076.1:0-46702 GCA_964542425.1 uncultured Rhodospirillaceae bacterium
AGCGCCGGAAGCGGGAAAAAGCGGTTGCACGCCGCATAAAAAAATAGAAAATGGCGGAAGAACCCCTGTCAAAAACAACCTCATCCCATCGCCGCCGCAAAAATCCGCTCAAAATACCGGGTTTTTAGAGGTGGCCTTAAGCAAGTGTCAACCAAACCGGCAGCAGGCCAGTTTCTATTGGCGGACATGACTCTTCCAAATATGGACGTCAGTCGGCTGACGGTTCGGCTCGTTCTTGGTGGGTGCGGGTTGATCGCCATATTGGTGTTTTTTGACCGTTCGCATTCTCCCTAAACCGACTCCCGCCCCGCTACGCCCACCCCCACCCCCTCCTTGTTGCCCGCCGGGCGCCCGGCTATATTCCGGCCCTTATTGCACTGCAGCAGAGGGCCTGGACATGGACGAAATGCGCGGCAAATACGCCGACGAGATGGAAATCGGGCAATCCGCCCAATATTCGAAGGAAGTGACCGAGGCCGATATCGTGCTCTTCGCCGGGCTCTCGGGCGATAATAACCCGGTGCATCTGGACGAGGAATACGCCAAGGCGACCCTGTTCAAGGGCCGGATTGCCCATGGGTTTCTCGCAGGCAGCTTCATCTCGACCGTGCTCGGCACCAGGCTCCCCGGGCCGGGTTGCATCTATTTGAGCCAGACCCTTAATTTCAAGGCGCCGGTCCGGATCGGCGACACGGTCCTGGCGCGCGCGACGGTTACCGCCATGGATCAGGCCAAAGGCCGCGCCACCCTTGCGACAATCGCCGAAGTGGGTTCGACCGTGGTCATCGAGGGCGAGGCCAAGGTCCTGGTGCCAAGACGCCCCATTGCCTGAGCCATCGGCCCCGGCAACCCACCCCTTTGGCAAACCCCCGCTTTCACCCATGCGTCCCCCGGTTCATCCGCCCGCCCCCTGGTCGCCGCCCTTGCCCCGACACGCGCCGATGCGGCTCTTCCGCCACCCCATGGAGGTGACCCCGGAATGCCGGGGTGCCGCCGTGGCGCTGGGCAGTTTCGACGGCGTGCATCTAGGCCACCAGGCGGTCATCGGGCGGGCGCTTGAATACGCGCGAAGCTACGATGCGGCGATCGGCGTCATAACCTTCGAGCCCCACCCCAGAGGCTTCTTCAAGCCCGACCAGAAGCCTTTTCGCCTGACCCCCTTCCGCACCAAGGTGCGCGTGCTGCAGGCGTTCAATCTGCATTTCGTTTGCTGCCTCGCCTTCGATCGCACCATGGCCGAGCGCCCGCCCGAAATGTTCGCGCGCGAAATCCTACGCGACGGGTTGGGCGTCGCGCACGTCGTGGTCGGCGAGGATTTTTGCTTCGGCAAGGGGCGCAGCGGCACCGCCACGACGCTTAAGGAATTCGGCCGGCGATTTCGCTTCGGCGTCGATGCCGTCCAAGCGGCTGCCGGCGAGAACGGCATCGTCTATTCCTCGACCGCGATCCGCGAATGCCTGTTGGCCGGCGATCCCCTGGGTGTCGTCGGGTTGCTGGGCCGGCCGTGGGAAATCGCCGGCCGCGTGGAGCAGGGCGATAGGCGCGGGCATCTTTTGGGTTTTCCGACCGCCAATCTCGCCATGGGCGAATTCCTGGAGCCACGGCTCGGCGTCTACGCGATCCGCGCGGCACTCGACGAAGGCGGCGGGCCCTGCTGGTTCGATGGTGTCGCCAATCTGGGAATGCGCCCGACGGTGGGGGGCACCAGGGTTCAGCTCGAGATCCATCTCTTTGACTTTTCCGGCGATCTCTATGGCCAGCACTTGCGGGTGGCGCTCTTGGGCTTCATAAGGCCGGAGATGAAATTTTCCGGGCTGGAGGCGCTCAAGGCCCAGATCGGAGATGATTGCGAGAAGGCGCGGACACTCTGCCTCGCCTATGGGGGCCCGATGCCGGGCCTGCTCGGCGCCAATACCGACGATCAGTGACGAGGTTCCTAGGTGGATTACAAGTCGAGCGTGTTCCTGCCCAAGACCCTGTTTCCGATGCGGGGCGACTTGCCGAATCGCGAACCGGCGATCCTTGAGCGCTGGAACGAGATCGATTTGTTCGGGCGCCTGCGCGAGGCCTCCAAGGGAAGGCCCAAATTCATCCTGCACGATGGCCCGCCTTACGCCAACGGCAACATTCATATCGGGCATGCCCTCAACAAGATCCTCAAGGACGTCATCAACCGCGCCCAGCAGATGGCGGGCAAGGACGCCCATTACGTGCCGGGCTGGGATTGCCATGGGCTCCCCATCGAATGGATGATCGAGGAGCAATACCGCAAGGCGGGTAAGAACAAAGACACGGTGCCGATCAACGAATTCCGCCGGCAATGCCGCGACTTCGCCGCCAAATGGATCGACGTGCAGCGCCAGGAATTCAAGCGCCTGGGCGTGATCGGCGATTGGCACCATCCCTATAGCACCATGGAATTCGCGGCCGAGGCCCAGATCGCCGCCGAGATCGGCAAGTTCCTGATGAATGGCGCGCTCTATCGGGGCTCCAAGCCGGTGATGTGGTCGATCGTGGAAAGGACCGCTCTGGCCGAGGCCGAAATCGAATATCACGACCATGCCTCCGACATTGTCTGGGTGCGCTTTCCGGTTGTCCAATCGCGGCTAAAGGAATTGAAGGGCGGCGGCATCGTCATCTGGACCACGACGCCCTGGACGCTGCCGGGCAATCGCGCCATCGCCTGCGGGCCAAAAATCGAATACGCGATCCTCAAGGTCGCGCGGCTGTCCGATGGCGCCAGGGCTAGGCCCGGGGACGTGCTGGTGGTGGCCGAATCCCTGCGCGCACCCTTCGAGGCCGAGGCCGGAATCGCGGAATCCGAAACCCTGTGGCGCGGCAAGGGCGAGGCGCTGCTTGGCACGCTCTGCCGACATCCGCTCGAGGGGCAGGGCTACGATTTCGAGGTCGCTGTCCATGCCGGCGATTTCGTGACCATCGAGGCCGGCACCGGTTTTGTTCATATCGCGCCCGGCCACGGCGCCGACGATTACGAGCTTGGCATCTTGAACGGGATCGAAGTGCCGCAAACGGTGGGGCCCGACGGGCGCTATTACGACCATGTGCCCCTGTTCGCGGGCAAGGCCGTCTTGAAGCCCAACGGCAAGCCGGGCGATGCCAACGCGGCGGTGATGGCGGCCATCGATCTCGCCGGCCATCTCTTGAAATCGGGCAAGCTCACCCATTCCTATCCGCATTCCTGGCGCTCCAAGGCCCCGCTCATTTTCCGCAACACGCCGCAATGGTTCATCTCGATGAACGCCAATGGCCTGCGGGAGAAAGCGCTTTCCGAGATCGAGAACACGCGCTTCGTCCCCCCGCAGGGCAAGGCGCGACTTTCCTCGATGATCGCCGGCAGGCCCGATTGGTGCATTTCGCGCCAGCGTGCCTGGGGTGTGCCGATCCCGGTCTTCGTCAACAAGAAGAGCGGCGAATTGCTGCGCGACCAAAGCGTGATGACCCGCGTGATCGCGGCCTTTCGCGAGGAGGGCGCCGATTGCTGGTTCGCGTCGCCGCCGACGCGATTTCTTGGCCCCGATCACCGGGCGGCGGATTACGAACAAGTGACCGACATCGTCGATGTGTGGTTCGATTCCGGATCGACCCATGCCTTCGTGCTGGAGCCGCGTGAAGGTACGGACCTCGCCTGGCCGGCGGACGTCTATCTCGAAGGTTCCGACCAGCATCGCGGCTGGTTCCATTCCTCGCTCCTGGAATCCTGCGGCACGCGCGGCCGTGCCCCCTACAAGATAGTGATCACCCATGGATTTACCTTGGATGAGCAGGGACGCAAGATGTCGAAGTCGCTCGGCAATTCGGTCGCACCCCAGGACGTGATGAAACAATACGGCGCCGACATTTTGCGCCTGTGGGTGGTGGTGGGCTGCGACTATTCCGAGGACCAGCGCATCGGCAACGAAATGCTGAAGCTGACCGCCGACCATTACCGGCGGCTGCGCAATACCTTCCGCTATGTGCTGGGCGCGCTCGATGGCTGGGACGAGGCGGAGCGCATCCTTGCGCCCCACATGCCGGAATTGGATCGCTGGGTGCTGCACCGCCTGGCCGAGCTCGACACCCGCGTGCGCGGGGCTTGCGACAGCTTCGATCTGCACGACCTTTACATGGATCTGCACAATTTCTGCGCCAACGATCTTTCCGCCTTCTATTTCGACATCCGCAAGGACGCGCTCTATTGCGATACCAGGCAATCGCCCCGGCGCCGCGCCGCGCGGACCGTGCTCATGGAGGTGTTCCAGCGCTTGAGTGCCTGGCTCGCCCCGGTCGTCTGCTTCACCGCGGAAGAGGCCTGGGGCCACCGGCCTTTCCGCCAAGGCCCGGCGAGCGTGCACGAGCGCCTGTATCCCGAGACGCCCGCCACCTGGCGCGACCGGGAACTGGCCGGCAAATGGGCGCGGATCCGCGACCTCAGGCGCGTCGTCACCGGGGCGCTGGAGTTGGCGCGCGCCGGCAAGTTGATCGGCTCGGGCCTGCAGGCCCATCCGGTGGTCTATCTGTCGCCGGAGAATCTGGCGTTGCTGGAAGGACTCGATCTCGGCGAGATCGCCATCACCTCGGGCGCGACGCTCAAGGTTGCGGTCGCGCCGGAAGACGCGTTCGGGCTCTCCGATGTGGCCGATGTCGCGGTCGTGATCCGCCCGGCCGAGGGCCAGAAATGCGAGCGCTGCTGGCAGGTTCTGCCGGAAGTGGGCCGGCATGCGGGCCACCCCAGCCTGTGCGAGCGCTGCGTGGGCGCCATCGAGGATGGCGAGGCGGCGGCGTGAAGATTGCGCGGCCGAGGATGTTCCTGGCGGGGTTGGGGCTCTCAGGCGCCATCATCCTTCTCGACCAGGCGAGCAAGATATGGATGTTCCGGGTATTGTTGGTTGACGGGCAGGAACTGGCGCTCACCCCTTTCTTTTCGCTGGTCAAGCGCCATAACCTTGGCATCAGTTTCAGTTTTCTTTCAACCGATCATCCGCTGGGGCCATGGCTCCTGTCGGCGCTCGCACTTGCGATCGCGTCCGTCCTCGTCATCTGGCTCGCGCGCACCAGCGATCGGCTGCCGGCAATCGGCTTGGGCCTCATCATCGGTGGGGCGCTCGGCAACGTCATCGATCGGGTGGTCGTGGGCGCGGTCCAGGACTTCCTGCTGTTCCATTGGCGCGAATGGGCCTGGCCGGCCTTCAATCTCGCCGATTCGGCAATCACGATCGGGGTCGGGCTGCTGCTCCTCGACGGCCTGGCGATCAGGGGCCGGAAAACCCGGGCGGCCAAGCCGGATTAACTATTGCACCTGCCCCATTCCCGTTGTTGTCATGACCCCCTGAAAAGCGGTAAAACGCCATCCAATGAAAGTGGCGGAGGCTGAAAAAATGTCCCGGAAAAACCTTCATCCCATGCGCTGGATATTTCTGTCGGCCATCATGCTTCCCCTTGGGCTTCCCTTGGGCCTTGGCGGGTGCACCAGCATTCGCGAGAACCTGGGCCTGACCAAGCGATCGCCCGACGAATTCAGGGTGACCTCGCGCGCACCCTTGTCGATGCCGCCGGATTACAATCTGCGCCCACCCAATCCGGGCGCACCCCGGCCCCAGGAAGGGAGCACGCGCGACCAGGCGGAGGCGGCGGTCTTCGGCTATCCTAATTCCGGTACCGACCCCGACCAGATTCCGCCCATCGGCGAGGGCGAGGCGGCAGGCGCCCAATCGGCCGGCGAGGCGTCGCTCTTGCAAAGTGCCGGCACCGGGGGGATCGATCCCAACATCCGCGTGCTGATCGACAGCGAGACGGCGGAGGACGAGGCCGATTCCATCACCTTGGCCGAGCAGCTCATCTTCTGGCGCGATCCGCAGCCCTATGGCACGGTCGTCGATCCGGTCGCCGAACAGAAGCGCCTGCAGGAAAACGCCGCTTTGGGCAAGCCGGTGACCGAGGGCGAGACGCCGGTCATCATCCGCAAGAAAAAGGGCCTCCTCGAAGGCATCTTCTAGGGCCGGCACTAGTGGTATGGTTCCGACAAATGAATCCCGATGGCGAGTCATTTGTCGGAAGCTGAATACCACTAGCACACTTACGTTTGTGGGCCGATTCACCTGACAGAAGGCACCCTTCAAGGTTACCTTCTGTCAGGATCGGACCACTAGCGCGAGCCTGATCCTTGCCGGCGTCCATTGCGGCGCCGGTTTGTTTTGTTGTGTGTGTATCCGGCCCTGACCGCCGACACGATTTTTGCCATCCCACTCCTGCCCCGCGGACGAATGTCCGCCTTCGCGGACGGGGCGGGAGGGCTGGGGTGAGGGTGGCGCACGATCATCATGTACTCACCCGCGAGGCTATGGCCTCGCGCCCTCTCCCTTAAGGCGAGAGGGAAGGGGCGGTCTATCGTCGGTAAGCATGGGCATCTGGGGCGGCCATTGAAATCCACCAAGGCGAATTTCTCGAGAACGGGATTGTCGGCGGCCGAGGCCGCCCGGAGATTGGCGCGCCACGGCCCCAACGCCATACTGGAAGGGAAGAGGGTGGGAGCCTGGTGGTTCTTCGCCCGACAGGCGCTGAACCCGATGGCTTTCGTGCTCCTGGGCGCGGCGGCGGTATCCCTTGGCCTCGACATGCAGGCCGACGCCGCCTTCATCCTGATCGTGGTCGGGGTCAACGTCGTGATCGGGGGTATTCAGGAATACGCGGCGGAAAGATCGGCCGCGGGGTTGAAGCGCGCGGTCCCGCGCTCAGCCAATGTGATCCGCGACGGCAAGGAAGAGCGCGTGGCGGTCGAGCTGGTGGCGCCGGGAGATCTGGTGGTGATCGCCGCCGGGGACCGGGTGCCGGCCGATCTCGAATTGCTGGAGACCGCGGGCTTAAGAATCGACGAGGCGCCGCTCACCGGAGAATCGCTGCCGGCGGAAAAGGACGCGGCCGCCGCCTCCGATCCGCAAGCGCCGCCCGCGGAACGGCGCGACCATGCCTTCGCCGGCACGATGGTGCTGGCGGGCTTGGGCCGCGGCGAGGCGGTGGCGACCGGCATGGGGACCGAGATCGGGCGCATCGCCGGCGCGCTCGCGCGCGCGGACCGCGCCAAGCCGCCGCTCATCGAGCGCATGGAGCGTTTCACCTGGCGCATCCTGGTCGCGGTGGCGGTGACCATGGCCGTGGTGTTTTTTCTTGCCTTGGCCCAGGGCCGCGATCCCGCCGCCATGCTGTTGCTGGCGGTCGCACTTGGCGTTTCCGCGGTGCCCGAGGGGTTGCCGGCCGCGATCGCCATCACGCTCGCCATCGGTGTACGCCGGATGGCCGAGCGCCATGTGATTGTACGCCGATTGATGGCGGTGGAATCGCTCGGCTCGTGCACCTACATCGCCTCGGACAAGACCGGCACGCTCACCATCAACGAACTGACAGTGCAGCGGATCGTCACCGCCGCCGGAACAGGGTACGCGCTCGCTGGGATCGGGGCCGAGATGGGTGCGATCACGCCGCTTGGCCCGAATGGCGCCATCGATCCGGCCTTGCCGCAAGTGCTGCGCGCCCTGGTGCTCGCCAACGAGGCCAGGGAAACCGATGCGGGCCTTCGCGGCGATTCCGTCGATGTCGCCTGTCTGGTCGCGGCGAGCAAAGGAGGAATCGCGCGACAGGAACTGCTGAATGCGTGCCCACGCCTGCACCTGACACCCTACGATTCCCAAGCCGCCTTCAGCGCGTCGGTGCATGTCTGCGAGGGAGCGCCGACGACCTTGGTCAAGGGATCGCCGGAGCGGGTGCTGGCCATGTGCTCGCGCGAGATCGGAGCGGAAGGCGAGCGCCATCTGGACCAGGAACAAGCGCACGCGGCGGTCCGCGCCTTGGCGAGCGAGGGCTTTCGCGTGCTAGCGATCGCGCAAGGCGGTGTCGATGAAGGCGGGCGGCCGATGTCCAGCGATCTCGTCTGGCTTGGCCTCGTGGGCATGATCGATCCACCGCGCGCCGAGGTGCCGGATGCGATCAGGGCGGCCAAGCGCGCCGGCATCGAAATCGCCATGGTTACCGGCGATCACCCGATCACTGCACTCGCCATCGCGCGGCAATTGGGCCTGGCCGAGGGCGAGGCCGAAATCGTCACCGGCCGCCAGATCCGCGCCGCGCTGGCGATTGGCGAAGCGGAACTCGCGCGGCTGATCGAAGGCAGGCGGGTCTTCGCGCGCATCGAGCCGACACAGAAACAGGCGATCGTGGTCGCGCTGAAGGCGCAGGGCCATTTCGTCGCGGTCACCGGGGACGGCGTCAACGACGCGCCGGCGCTGCGCGTCGCCCATGTCGGCGTGGCGATGGGTAGGCGCGGCACCGACGTGGCGCGCGACAATGCCGATCTCATCCTGACCGACGACAATTTCGCCTCGATCGTGGGCGGCATTCGCGAGGGCCGCATCGCCTATGCCAACATCCGCAAGGTCGTCTATCTGCTGGTGGCGACCGGCGTGGCCGAAGTGCTGCTGGTGATCTTGAGCCTGCTCGGCGCATCGGCGCTGCCGCTGTTGCCGGTACAGTTGCTGTGGCTCAATCTGGTCACCAACGGCATCCAGGACGTGGCGCTTGCCTTCGATCCGCCGGAAGGCGACGAGCTCGACCGGCCGCCGCGCCCCCCCGGCGAAGCGATCTTCAATCGGCGCATGACCTGGCGCGTATTGTCATCGGGCATTTATATGGGGGTCGCGGCCTTCGTCATCTTCCGGGGCCTGATCGAGGCCGGGAATGCCGAGGCAGAGGCCCGCAATCTCACGCTTCTGGCCATGGTCCTCTTTGAGAACGTCCAGGCCCTCATCAGCCGGTCCGAATACGCGCCCCCAGGGCGCATGCGCCCGTTCGCCAATCGCTGGCTGCTGTGGAGCGTGTTTGCCACCCTAATACTGCATCTTGCCGCCATGCATTGGCCGGTGACGAGAGCCATGCTGCATCTGTCGCCCCTCGTGGTCGGTTGGCCGCTGGCAATGGTGGCGGCCGCGATGCTGGGCCTGCCGCTGCTGGACGGGATGGTGAAGCATCACCTTGGTCGAGGGGCCCGCCGCGCGACCGAAGGAAGTCGGCCATGAGGCGCGTCACGCTGCCCGGCCCGGCCTTTCTGGCATTGCTGACCGCGCTCGTTGCACTGGGACCGCTCTCGACCGATCTCTATTTGCCCTCGTTGCCCTCGCTCGCGCGCGATTTCGCGGTCGCACCCGCACGCGCGCAATTGACGCTGTCCTCGTTCCTCGCCGGCTTCGCGGCGGCGATCCTGTTCTACGGGCCGCTTGCCGACCGTTATGGGCGCCGGCCGGTGCTGCTGGGCGGTCTCGGCGTTTACGTGGCGGCGTCGGTCGCGATGGTGGTGGTCGGCGACATCGGCTGGCTGATTGGGCTGCGGTTTCTGCAGGCGGTCGGTTCCTGCGCGGCGGCCGTGATCTGCAGGGCGATGGTCCGCGACGTCTATGGTGCCGAGGGTGCCGCAAGAGCGATGTCGTATTTGAGCGCCGCGACCGCGCTCGCTCCGGCCATCGGCCCGATCGTGGGCGGCGTGATGGCGGAGCTGGCCGGCTGGCGCGGGAATTTCGCCCTGCTGGCCATCTATGGGATGGCGGCCCTCGCGCTTGCCATCCGCTATCTGCCGGAGACCAACCCGGAATCGGGCGCCGCCGGGATTTCGCCCATTGCCATGCTGCGCACCTATAGAACCCTGCTGGGGAACCGCCTTTATGTCGGCCATGTTCTGTGCGCGACCTTCGGCTATGCCGGGATTTTCTGTTTCCTGTCGGCCTCGTCCTTCATACTGATCGATGTCATGGGCTTGAAGCCGCGCTGGTTCGGATTCTGCTTTCTGGTCTTTGTCCTGGGCTACATGACCGGGGCGATCCTGAGTGCCCGCCTCAATCGCCGCTTGGGAACCGAAAGGCTGCTGGCGATCGGGACCGTGGTGGCGCTGTCGGGCGCCATGCTCCTGGTCGCCTGGTTGTTGGTGGATCCCGGCCTCGTCGCGCTGCTGGTGTCGATCTATCTCTACATGGTGGGCGTGGGATTGACGCTGCCCAATGCCCAGGCGGGCGCGATCGGGCCGTTCCCGCAATCGGCGGGTTCGGCCTCGGCATTGCTGGGGTTCATTCAGATGGGCGTGGCGGCGATCGTCGGCGCCATTCTGGGCCATGTCGCGGCGATGAACGCCATGCCGATGGCGATCGCGATCCTGATGACCGCCATCGGACTGGTCGCCGCCCAATTCGGGATCGTGCGGCTTGGGCAAAAAGTCTAGCGCCTAATCCTTGCGGTTGCCCCTGCCGGGCGCGATTCCGGCGGGTTCGGCCTTTTTTGCCTTGGCCGGTTTCTTCTCGCCGGAACCGCCCGAGAAAATCTCGTGCTCCAGCCATTCGGCGAATCCGATCTCCTCGCCATCCGGCGCGGACTCGCCAATCGGTTGCGCATCGGCAAGCGCCACCAGATTGTTTTCCGCTTTTGGCCGCGCCACGTCGATGGGTTCGGCGCCGGCCAAGGCGAGCGCCATGAAATCGTGCCAGATCGTCACCGGCAGCGAGCCGCCGGTCACCTTCTCCATGGGCGCGCCATCATCGTTGCCGACCCAAATGCCGGTCACCAGATCGCCGGTCAAGCCGATGAACCAGGCGTCGCGGAATTCCTGGCTGGTGCCGGTCTTGCCATAGGTCGGTCGATCGAGCTTCGCGCGCTTGGCGGTGCCCCAATCGGTGACGGCCCCCATGACATCCAGCATGGCATTGACGGCGCTTGCCCCCACCACCCGGCCGGGCCCTTGGCCGCTGCGTTCGTAGAGGATCGTGCCATCGGCCAAGCGGATGCGCTCGATCCCGCGCGGCCATACGCCCCGGCCGACATTGGCGAAGGTCGAATAGGCACCGGTCAGTTCCAGGAGCGTGGTCTCGCCCACGCCCAGCGCCAACGCCGGAACGGCATCCAGCTTGTCCGTGAGGCCAAGGCGCGCGGCCGCCTCGATCACGTTTTCCCTTCCGACCCGCTCCGACACTTGCACCGCCACGCTGTTCAGCGAGCGGGCGAAGGCCTGGCGCAGATCGACCTCGCCCAGATACTTGTCCTGGTAATTGCCGGGCCGCCAATCGCCGATCGCGATCGGGCCGTCGAAAAACCGGCTCTCCGGCGTGAGGCCGTGCTCGAAGGCAGCCAGATAGACGAAGGTCTTGAACGCAGATCCGGGCTGGCGCTGGGCCTGGGTCGCGCGATTGAACTGGCTCATGCGGTAATCGGTTCCGCCCACCATCGCCCTGACCGCGCCATCGGGCGTCATGGCGACAAGGGCGGCCTGGCTGGCGTTCATCGCAGGCCCCTCGGCCGCCATGATGCGTTCGACCTCGATTTCCGCGAGGCGCTGCATCGCCGGGTCAAGCGTCGTATCCACAACGAGATCGGCCTGGCCATAGCCGACATAGGAGGCGACCTGATCCACCACCCAATCGGCGAAATGCCGACCGATCTGGCCCCTGGCGCCTGGCGCCAGCACGGGCGTCGACAGGGTGGCGGCGGCCTCCGCCTCGGCCTCGCCGAGGTGGCCGGCGGCCAGCATGTTGCGAATGACCAGCCGCGCCCGCGCCTTGGCCTGATCCTTGTCGTTGAAGGGGTTGAAACGCGACGGCGCCTTCAGCAGGCCGGCCAGCATCGCCGCCTCGATCAGCGTCACCTCGGCGGCGGGTTTTTGGAAATACTTGCGGGCGGCGGCATCCACGCCATAGGCGCCGGCCCCGAAATAGACCCGGTTCAGATAGAGTTCGAGAATCTGGTCCTTGGTGAAATTGCGTTCGAGCATGAAGGCCAGCAGCATTTCCTGGCCCTTGCGGTGCAGCGTGCGCTCCGGCGTCAGGAACACGTTCTTGGCCAATTGCTGGGTGATGGTGCTGCCGCCCTGAACCAGTTCGCCTTCGCGGATATTGATGTAGATCGCGCGCGCCAGACCCACGGGATCGACGCCGAAATGGCCGTAGAAACGCCGATCCTCGGTGGCCAGGATCGCCGCCGGCAGATGAGGCGGCAAGTCCCGCAACAAGACATTGGCGCCATGAAAGTCGCCATAGGAGGCGATCAGGCTGCCATCGATGGCGATGAGTGCGACGCTGGGCCGGCCTCTAAGCGCGTTCAGCCGGTCAAGTCCCGGCAGATCATAGGCGCACCAGGCCAGGAACAGGGCACCAAGAAACCCGCCCCAGATTCCAAGAAGGAGCGCCATGCGCAGGAGTGCCTGCGCCATCGATCGCCTTTTCTTGCCTGCGGGAATCGGGTTCCAATCACGGTGCATCATCGCGATGTTACTAGCAGATCGGGCCGCCAATGCCATCAAACCGGCGCGAGACCGGCATTATCGCCTGGCTGTGGCGGAAATGAGGCGGCGCGTCCCGAAGAGTACGGCCAGTGGTCCGGTCCCTTAAGACAAGTACCCTTGCGAGGGTAGGTGTCTCACAGGTGAATCGGCCCACAAAACCGACTTTGCTAGTGGTATTCAGCTTCCGACACATGAACCCCCAAGGGATTCATTTGTCGGAACCATGCCACTACGGATCACACTTGCTTGATGGGCCATTCGAAAGGCGCGTTCGCCGATCCCCGCGAGGCCGAGCGCCGGGAATCAGCCTCGCTTGCTTGCGCCCGCGATGTGGTGCGGATTGCGGCCGCGTACCTCGCGCGCTTCCTCGATCGCGATCAAGGCCTCGGTCACCAGCTGTTCGTGCGACCATTCCGGATCGAAATGTTCCAGGCCCTGCTTCAAGAGGGGCACTGCGCGGCTGATCCAGCCGGGAGGCGCGGTGCCGTCGCGGCTGACCGGAAACCGCCTCGCCTCGAACAAGAGCCTGGTGAACAGCGTTCGATAGGCGGGATCCAGGCCGCAATGATCGTAGAGCTCGCGCTGGCCCCGGGCGTTGTCATCGGCGATCAGGCGGCGAACGTTGGCGATCGGCAGGCCCGACTTTACCGAGAGGGCCTGCAACAGGAAACTGAATTGGCCGGTCGCGAGCGACTTCAGCACTAGGCTGGCGCCCAGCAATCGGTTCTGCAGCAGGCGGAGCGCGAAGCCGCGCAGTTCCTCGGCCACCACGACGGTCATGCTTTGCAACAGGAAATGCTCGCGGCTGTGCTCCAGGATCTCGCCCACGCGACGGGCCGAGATGGCATATCGCCCGATCAGACGTTCGAGCGTGCGCCCAGTGACCAGCACGGTCAACCGCTCGACAATGGCCAGCGGCAGCGCCTGGCGGGCCGAGACCTTCTCCATGATCGGGGTGCTGTCGCCGAAACGATTCAAGATCTGGTGCAGCCCGCCGGTGGAGATGCTGGAATTGTCGTTGGCGGCCAGACGCGTCACCACCAATTCATCGCCGGTCCGGATCAGCGCATCGGTGACGGCAACGCCATGGACAAAGCGCCGGGCGATGGCCTGGGCATGGCCGGCGCCGTGGCGCTCGATGATTTCGATCAGATCCTCGTCCAACAACGCCAGGGATTGGGCGAGGAACGGGTCCGCCACTTCCAGCACGTCGTTTGCCAGGCGCTTAGCCAACGCGCGATCGAGATGCGGCGAGGCCTTCAGCGCTTCCGAGAGCGCGCGGCGAATCGCGACCTCCACTTCCGGCAGGATGGCCTCGATGATGGCGATGGCGATCATGCGCTCGGTGGCGCTCAATTCCTGGGTGCCATAGGTTTCGGCGACGCGCAGCATGGTCTGGGCGCGCGTGGCCGGATTGGGATCGCTCGCCAGCAATTCGACATCGTGTTGGGTCAGCCCAGTCACGTGAACGCGCACCCGTTGCGGTTGGAACATGGAGGGAGAATACGGATGGCGGATTAACAAAACGACAAGGGATGCAAGTAAAGCGAAGTATTTTCGAATAACTCGCTTGGCGGGATCTGGCGTTTTCGAATCTATACTTGAGTAATTTTGCGCGAACACTCGTCGATTTTTATCGACATTGGTGGCGCCGAGTTGGCGGCGCGCCGGCTTTCCTTGGCATTTTCCGGGCGCCCTAGGCCCTTGAACCAGGCCTTGGCCGCGGCCGGCCGCTTGATTATGATGCCGCCCGCTTCAAGGCTGCCCGCGCCCACCACGGTCGAGGGCGTCGAATATTTCCCGGTGCCGCCCCTGTGGCGGAATTGGTAGACGCGCCTGACTCAAAATCAGGTGGGCTCACGCTCGTGCTGGTTCGAGTCCGGCCAGGGGCACCAGGGGAGACAAGGGCATCACGGGTGATCTTGTTTCGCGCCGCGCCCGGGCAATCCGGCGGGCAAGCACCGGGTAAGCACGGTGACAAGGTTTCGCGGCGCGAGTCGCCTTTACTCGACCCCAGCCAAGAACGCCTTCAACGCCCAAAGCGCCGCCCGCATTTCGCGACGCTCAGCAATGGTGGCCCTCGATCTTCGCCCATGCCGAAAGTTCCCATTGCACTCGCCCTTGCTGACATGCAGCCTGCATGTGTGCCGCCCTAGAAGGAGGCGCCCGTGAGACGCGCAATCAAAGCCGCACTGCTGGCGCTCGCATTGTCCTTGAGCTTCGTTGCCCCGGTCGCCGCAGACCAGTTTGAAGACGCCATAGCGGCCTACGAATCCGGCGACTATGCGACGGCGTTGAAGATTTTGCGTCCACTGGCCGCCGAGCAGGGCCTTGCCGAGGCCCAGCTCAACCTCGGGCTCATGTACGAAAAAGGCCAGGGCGTCCCGCAGGATTATACCGAGGCAGTGAAGTGGTACCGTTTGGCCGCCGGGCAGAGGTTTGCCAACGCCCAGAACGACCTCGGGGTCATGTATGAGAAGGGCCAAGGTGTTCCGCAGGATTTTGCGGCCGCTGCGAAGTGGTTCCGCCTCGCCGCCGAGCAAGGTTATGCCATAGCTCAGCACAATCTCGGGGTCATGTATTACTACGGCCAAGGCGTCGCGCAGGATTATGCGGCTGCGCTGAAGTGGTCTCGCCTGGCCGCCGACCAGGGCCGTGCCGGCGCCCAGAACAACCTCGGGACAATGTACCAGTTGGGTCAGGGCGTTCAGCGGGATTTTGCGGAGGCGGCGAAATGGTATCGCAAGGCTGCCGAGCAGGGTGATGCCGGGGCCCAAAGCAACCTTGCTCCAATGTATGCGGCAGGCCAAGGCGTGCCGCAGGATTCGGCAACAGCGCTGAAATGGGCCCGCCTGGCTGCTAAGCAGGGAGTTGCCAAGGGCCAGCACAATCTCGGACTCATGTACGCCTTCGGCCAAGGCGTGACACAGGATTTCGTCCAGGCGTACATGTGGTGTAGTTTGGCGCTTGCGGGCGGATATGCGGATGCCGCCGAACTCCGCAATCGTGTTGCCCTTGAGCTAACCCCCCAGCAGATGGCCGAGGCGGAGAAACTGGCGCGGGAGTGGAAACCGCAATGAGCGGGGGCATCTACGGCAATTCGTCCCCGGAACGCGGCCCGCTCGAATAGGTCCGTTGGTCCACAACCCGCGCCGAAAACCCTTCACGCCAGCGCGTCGAGAACGGCCCGAGGGTTTCTGGCGATCACGGTCAAGAGTACGCGCGCCGGGCCGTCCGGTTCGCTGCGGCCCTGTTCCCAATCGCGGATGGTACCAACGGACAGCCAGAACAGATGCGCGAAGGCCGCTTGCGACATTTTCAGCCCGCCCGGGTTCGTTTCAAGCCCGGCCGGGCCGCCGATTTCAACGCGCGCGCGGTCAAGACCGGCGTGTCCGCATCGGGGGCGAAGGCGGCAGGCGAATCGAGTCTCGCGCGGTCAATGCGGGGGCGAATTTTCGCGCCGGGCGCTCCGTCCGCCCGGATGCGCCGGAGCGTGCCGTCAGCCATCAATCGCGCGCAGGTGATACGCGCCTTCTTGCCTGTCATGCGCTCAACTCGCCGAAACTCCGCCGCCATTGCATAATCGCCCTGTTTACTTTCGCAGCCAATCGCTCCACGACATCGACTTCAACGCGCTCGAATCCACCATGTGGACATTGTCGCCGGCGAAGATCAGGTGCTTGCCGTGCCGGGCGAACTCGACCACCTCCAGGCGGCCGCGCTCGCCGCCCATCAGATAGACCAGGTCCTCCTCATAAGGGTTGATCAAATGATGGCCCGGCGAGGGCGTGGGAAAGCCCATGAAATCGCCCGGGCCCACCTCGAAGACCTTGTCGCCGATCAGGGCGCGACCGCGCCCCGAAAGGATATAGAGGAATTCCTCGTCGCCCAGATGCGTGTGGTAGGCGAAGGATTCCTTGCCCGGGGGCACGCGCGCCAGTGTGAGAATGGCGCGCTTTAGCCCCGTCCGTTCGCTCAAGGGACGCAGATAGACTTCGGAGTTTGGGTTCAGGGGATGGGTGATGCCCCGCTCCTGCGCCTTTTCGATCTCATGGGCCTTGAGCAGGAAGTCTTCGGGTGTCTGGTCCGCCATGGGTACTCTCCTTTCGTCCCGGGCATTTTCATAGCAACAGCCACGCACGCGCGCATCAGCGACCGCTGGCGACGCCCATGGTGCAGTAGGCATCGTTGGCGAGTCTGATGGCGCCATCGGGCGCCCGATAGGGCGCCAGCGCCGCTTCGACCGCCTGGATTGCGTCCCGGCGCGCCTTGGGCGCCACGCGCCCAATGCCGGAGAACAGCGACCCGGTGCAATCCACCCGGAACCGGATATAGGCCTGCGGGTTCGGGAACTCGAAGGTGAGGGAAATCCGTTCCTGCTCCACCGCCGCGAAGCCGGCGGCGCGAAAGGCTTGCGCCAGGGCAGCGATATCGGCAAGGGCATAGGCCGTCTTTGGTCCCTGGGGCGGTGGCGGGCGGCCGAAATGGCGATGGATTGTCCAGCGCGCGAGGCTAAGCGCGGGAACGCGCTGGGGCGTTCCCCAACTCGTCGCGACCAGGCGACCGCCTGGACGAAGCAGGCGCCGAAGGCGGGCGAGCGTCGCCTTGAGATCGTCCACGAACATCAGGGACCAACGGCACAACACCGCGTCGAAGCTGCCCACCGGCAATTCCAGCTCCTCCGCCCGGCGCACCTGGAAGGTCACGTTTCGAACATTGTCACGCGTAGCCGCCTTGCGGGCGATCGCGATCATGGCTCGGTCGGGATCGATGGCGAGAACGCTGCCCGAGTGGCCGACGATGCGCGCGGCGGCAAATGCCGGCTCGCCGATCCCGGTTCCGATGTCGAGCACGCGCCCGCCCTCGGAGAGCGCGCCCAATGCCATCATGCGCCCGGTGAGGGGCAGGGCCGCCCGCTCGATCACCGGGGACCAGTCGCGCCAGGCGGTCGCGAAATCAGGCATCGTGCATCCTGGCCAATCCCCAATGGCCCGCAGTCCGGGCTCTCAAGGGCAAGCTCTTGCCGGAAGAGCCCGCCGAGTTCGCCTCGCGACGAATCGGCGGCGCGGATCCAGCAAATACAAGAATTCACACCGCAATCGTTCCCCGGTGAATCGCTTCGGAAGATTCGCGAATTCCACTACTGCAGCTTCAGAAGGCCAACCTCAACCGCGCATTGCGTGATTGTGTCGGGTGAATTCCCGGAGGGTGCGAGGAGAATATTCATGACCTCCGCCCGTGTCTTTCCAGGCGCGATAGTCTCGACCCGCCCCCACACGCACCCACAGGCGAACTTCACCTGGTCGGATTTGGTCGGATCGGGGGCAATTCGGCGCATAAACTCGTTGCAAATTTCAAGAACTTGAGTCTTCGCCGAGGCGACATCTTCCGTGGCAATTGGTTCGGACGTCCATTCCGAGGAGTTGTTGGCGACCATGACAAGCGGCACGATGATCCAAAGGGCGACCACGAGAATGACGCCGATCCCAATGCCTCCGAAAATCAGCAGCCATGGTTTCATTGTGCGCGCCCAATGATCGAAGATCGGTTGGTCAGGATGCGAGAAGTGTCCACCAATATCATGATGGGCATCCGCTTTCCAGTGCGCCCACCAGGCTCGCGAAAGTCCTCCATGAAGACTTCCGCCCTCCTACGGCAATTCGCTGCCGGAATAGGGGTCGATCGAATAGGGGTGATGGGTGGGATCGAAGCCGGGCTGGGATTGCAAGCGCCGGGTCCAGGTCATGACGTCGGAATGCTCGGCCAGGGGCAGGCCGCAATCGTCGGCCAGATGCGAATAGGCGAACAGCGAGATGTCGGCGATGGTGTAGGCATCGCCGGCGATGAAGGGGCGCCGGCCAAGCTCGTCATTCATGATCCGAAGTGATTTCAGCCCCGCCGTGCGCTTGTCCGCCACCAATTCCGCCGGCCGGCGCGAAAGCTTGCCGGTCAAGGTCCAGAAGCGCAGCGAGCCAATGCTGGTCTGCACGTAATCGGCCTCGAACGACATCCATTGCAACACCTTGGCCGCGGCAAAGGGCTCGCTCGGGAAGTATTCCGTGCCATGCGCCAGAAAAGCGAGGATGGCGTTCGATTCGGCAAGTGCCTGCCCGTCCTCCAATTGGATGGCGGGAACCGCGCCGGTCGGGTTGATGGCGCGATACTCGGGCCTCTGCCCCTCGCCCTCGAATATGGATACGAGGCGCGTCTCATGGGGAATTGCCAGATGGCGCAGGATCTGGCGCACCTTCCAGCCGTTCTGCGAGGGCAAGTAGTCGAAGAATGTGATCATGGCTTCTCCTTCCGAGTTGCCGGGATCAATGAATCGAGTTCAGAGCCCGCGCTATCCGAACCTTGCGCAAGGGGCGGGCGCGCTAGACCCAGCGGAAGACGGCCAAGCCATAAAGCGCGGACACAATGAGCGCGCCCCAGAGCGGTGCGCCCGTGACCAGCCCCAGCCAGGCGAGGTGGATATAGGCGCTGCCGAGGAGCGTGATGAACAGGCGGTCGCCGCGCGTGGTGTCGAGCCCGAGGATGCCGCGCCGTGGCGCGCCGCCCGGCCGGCGCAATTCCCAGATCACCATGAAGATGAGTGCCGCCGCGACGAAGCCGAAGAAGGCGGCCGTCGGCCAAGTCCACGCCATCCAGGTCAAGCCCATGATCTCAGCCTCCACTGCCTCCCTGGCTTCGCGTTACACGCGACCGAGCGCGAAGCCCTTGGCGATGTAATTGCGCACGAAATAGATGACGAAGGCGCCGGGCACCAGCGTGAGCGCGCCGGCCGCCGCCAGCAGTCCCAATTCGTAGCCCGACGTGCTGGCGGTCCTGGTCATGGTAGCGGCGATGGGCTTGGCCTCGACGGCGGTCAGGGTCTTGGCCAGGAGCAGTTCGACCCAGGAGAACATGAAGCAGAAGAAGCAGGCGACACCGATGCCGGCCGCGATCGTCGGCAGGAAGATACGCAGGAAGAAGCGCCAGAATGGATAGCCGTCAACGTACGCGGTCTCGTCCAGCTCCTTGGGCACGCCGGACATGAAGCCCTCGAGAATCCACACCGCCAGGGGCACGTTGAAGAGCGTGTGGGCAAGCGCCACCGCGATATGGGTGTCGAAGAGCCCGATCGCCGAATAGAGCTGCAGGAAGGGGAGCGCGAACACCGCCGGGGGCGCCATGCGGTTGGTCAGCAGCCAGAAGAACAGATGCTTGTCGCCGATGAAGCGATAGCGCGAGAAGGCATAGGCCGCCGGCAAGGCCACCGCGACCGAAAGCACGGTGTTGACGGCCACGTAGATGACCGAGTTGATGTAGCCATTGTACCAGGTCGAATCGGTGAATATCTTGATGTAGTTCTCGAAGGTGAAGTCGCGCGGCCACAGGGTGAGGCCGCCCAGAATCTCGTTGGTGTTCTTGAACGACATGTTCAGGAGCCAATAGATCGGCAGCATCAGGAACAGGATGTAGATCGTCGGCACCAGCCAAGTCGGACGTTTCATGTCACTGCTCCTCGTTGCGCATCATGAGCGTGTAGAACACCCAGCTCAACAAGAGGACGATCAGGAAATAGATGAGCGACATCGCCGCCGCCGGACCCAGATCGAATTGGCCCAGCGCTATCTTGTTGAGATCGATGGAGAGGAACGTGGTGGCGTTGCCGGGCCCACCGCCGGTCAGCACCGTGGGCTCGGTATAGATCATGAAGGAATCCATGAACCGGAGCAGGATGGCGATCGTCAGCACGCGCTTCAGCTTGGGTAATTGGATGTGGCGGAACACCGCCCAGGGCCTGGCGCCGTCGATCTTGGCCGCCTGGTAATAGGCATCCGGTATGGAGACGAGCCCGGCATAGGCAAGCAGCACCACGAGCGAGGTCCAGTGCCAGACATCCATCAGGACGATGGTGAACCAGGCCGAGATCGGCTGGCGGGTGTAGTTGTAATCGATGCCCATGCTCTTGATCAGGTGGCTCAAGAGGCCGACATCGGGAAGCGCGAATATGTTCCAGATGGCGCCAACCACGTTCCAGGGAATGAGGAGAGGCAGCGCCATCAGCACCAGGCAGACAGAGACCCAGGGGCCTTTCTTGGGCATGCACAGCGCGATGGCCAAGCCAAGCGGCACCTCGATCGCCAGAATGATTCCCGTGAAGGCGAGCTGGCGCAGAAGTGCTGCGTGGAAACGGTCGGAGGCGAGGACTTCCTCGAACCAACGCGTGCCGGCCCAGAAGAACTCGTTGTCGCCGAAGGTCTCCTGGACCGAGTAATTCACGACCGTCATCAGCGGAATGACGGCGTTGAAGGCGACCAGCGCCATGACCGGCAGGATCAGGAACCAGGCCTTCTGGTTGATGGTCTTGTTCATCTCATTCCACCAGCCAGCCGTCGGCGTAAACATGGGTGTGGCCGGGATCGAAGAGTAATCTGGCGGCCCCCGTGGGCAAGGCTTGCCCCTCGGCCATCAGGAGCTTGATGCGATGATCGCCGTGCCTCGTCTCGACGATGCGGTAGCGCCCGGCATCGCTCACCTTGGCGATCTCGACCGCAATGCCGCCGGCTGCACCTTCCGGGGCGAAGGACACGAATTCCGGCCGCACGCCCAGCTCCAACCGCGCGCCCTCTCCGGGTCGGGGGGCATTTGGCGCGCGCGTGATCGGCAAACCGGCGAAGCGGATTTCCCCGTTCTCGATCGCGCAGGGCAGAACGTTCATGCCGGGGGAACCGATGAAATGTCCGACGAAGGTGTGGCGGGGCTTCTCGAACAGATCAACCGGGGTCCCGACCTGGACCATTTGGCCGTTGTTGAGGACCACCACCTGATCGGCGAAGGTGAGGGCCTCGGTCTGGTCGTGGGTCACGTAGATCATGGTCGCGCGCACCCGCTGGTGCAGTTCCTTCAACTTCGAGCGCAGGGTCCATTTCAAATGCGGGTCGATGACGGTGAGCGGTTCGTCGAACATGATCACGTTCACATCCGAGCGCACCAGCCCCCGCCCCAGCGAGATTTTCTGCTTGCCGTCGGCGGTCAATCCCGAGGCGCGTTTCCTGAGTGTCGGCCCCAGTTCCAGCATGTCGGCGATCACGCGCACCTTGCGATCGATCTCGGCCTCCCCGAGGCCGCGATTGCGCAAGGGGAAGGCCAGATTGTCATAGACGCTCATGGTGTCGTAGACGACCGGGAACTGGAACACCTGGGCGATGTTGCGCTGGTCTGGGGGCAGATCGGTCACGTCGCGTTCGCCGAACAGAATGCGGCCCTCGGTCGGCTGCAACAGGCCGGAGATGAGGTTGAGGAGGGTGGTCTTGCCGCAGCCGGAAGGCCCCAGGAGCGCATAGGCTCCACCATCCGACCAGCGCAGCGAGATCCGCTTCAGCGCCCAATCGTCTTCGCCCGATGGATTAGGCAGGTAGGAATGACGCAGGTCCTGGAGGGTGATTTCAGCCATGGCCGATCCGCGCCTCGTCCGCGCCAAAGAACAGCGCCTGGCCCACGTCCACGAAGAATCGCGCCTGGCTGCCGACCTTGAAGGGATGGATGCCATGCGATTGCGACACCCAGGTCTGGCCGCCCAGATCGAAATGGACGACGCTCTCCGAACCGCTCAATTCGGTGATCAGCACGCGGCCCTCGATGGCGACCGCATTGGCGCCGGGCTCGAACGGCGTCACGTAGTGGGGCCTGACGCCGATCGTGTAGGGGCCATCGCCGGCGCCCTCGATCGGTCCCTGGGCGGGCCAGCGGGCGATCTCGCCTAGCGCGATCTCGCCGCCCTGCTTGAGAATGGCGGCGACGTTGATCGGCGGGTCGGAGAATACCCGCGCGGTCATCAGATCGGAAGGCCGGCGGTAGACCTCCGGCGTCGGCCCGAACTGGGTCACCCGCCCCTCGTGCAAGGTGGCGATGTCGCCGCCGAACAGCAGCGCCTCGGCCGGTTCGGTCGTTGCGTAGACGACGATGCAATGGCGATCGGCCAAGAGCCGGGGCAATTCGTCGCGCAATTCCTCGCGCAGCTTGTAGTCGAGATTGGCCAAGGGTTCGTCGAGCAACACCAGATCGGCGTTCTTGACGAGCGCGCGGGCCAGCGCCGTGCGCTGCTGCTGGCCGCCGGACAATTCGTTCGGCCGGCGCCTGAGCATCGGGGTCAGGCGCAGCATTTCGGCGACCTTGGCCACCTGGGTCTCGATCTCGGCAGCGCGTAGTCCGGCGACGCGCAAGGGCGAGGCGATGTTCTCGTAAACGGTGAAATTGGGATAATTGATGAATTGCTGGTAGACCATGGAGACGTTGCGCTTCTGCACCGGGACCCCGGTCACGTTCTGGCCGCGGAACCAGATTTCGCCGCTGCTTGGCCGATTGATGCCGGCCATCAATTGCATCAGCGTGGTTTTTCCCGCGAGCGTCGCGCCCAGGAGGATGTTGAAGCTGCCCTCGGCCAGAGTGAGGTTGGTCTCGTGGATCTGCGTATCCGCGCCGACACGCTTGGTCACTTTGCGAAGTTCAAGGGACATGGCGCGGCCTGGGACGAAGCTCGGTCATGAATTCCCCGGGGCAGGCGCGGATTGCGCCTCCCCGGGGGAGTACTCGACGCTCACACTAGCTTCACACTAGCGAAAAATCGCCAGCGTGGACGCTTGCTAATTGGAACCCCAACGCTTGATGAGTTCCTCGTAGGCGATGGTCTCGCCCTGCGGCTTTTCGTTCTCCAGCTTGGCCGCCGGGCCGTTAGGCTTGCCTAGCCATTCCGAGGGGTCCTTCTCCTCGTTCAGGCGCGGTCCGCATCCGCCATAGGTGCCGTTGGCTTCGTCGACCGCCTGCATGCGCGACATCACCAGGTCCATCTCGCCAGCCAGCCGATCCATGGCCTCCTGGGGCGTGAAGGCGCCCGAGTTCACGTCGCCGATCTGCTGCCACCACAGCTGAGCGAGCCTGGGATAATCCGGCACGTTGATCCCGGTCGGCGTCCAATAGACGCGGTCGGGCGAGCGATAGAACTCGACCAGGCCGCCCAGCTTGGGCGCGCGCTCGGTGAACGATTCATGCCGGATCGTGCTGTCGCGGATGATGGTCAGGCCGACATGGCTCTTCTTCACGTCCACTGTCTTCGACACCACGAACTGCGCATAGAGCCAGGCTGCCTTGGCGTTCTCGAGCGGGGTCGATTTGAGCATTGTCCAGGAGCCGACGTCCTGATAGCCGAGCTTCTGGCCTTCCGCCCAATACGCGCCATGGGGCGAGGGCGCCATGCGCCAGAGCGGGTTGCCCTGTTCGTCGACCGTGTTGTTGCCAGCGCTCTTGGGCGCCACCATCGAGGCGGTGAAGGCGGTGTACCAGAAGATCTGCTGGGCCACGTTGCCTTGGCTCAAGGCCGGAAGCGACTGGTAGAAGTCGAGGTCAGCTGCTCCCGGCGGAGCATATTTGCGCAGCCATTCGTCCCACTTGGCGATGGCATAGACCGACGCCGGCGCGTTAGCGCCGCCGCCGCGAGAGACCGAGGAGCCCGCCGGATTGCACGATCCTTCCTCCATGCGGATGCCCCATTCGTCAATAGGCCGGCCATTCGGGATACCGGGAGAACTGGAGCCGGCCATCGAGAGCCAGGCATCGGTCATGCGCCAGCCGAGATCGGGCGCGCGCTTGCCGTAATCCATGTGGCCATAGATGCGCACACCGTCGATTTCCTTCACGTCGTTGGTGAAGAAGTCCGCGATGTCCTCGTAAGCCGACCAATTGACCGGCACACCGAGGTCGTAGCCGTACTTGGCCTTGAACTGGTCCTTGAGATCCTGGCGGTCGAACCAGTCCTTTCGGAACCAATAGAGATTGGCGAATTGCTGGTCGGGCAATTGATAGAGCTTGCCGTCGGGACCGGTGGTGAACGACTTGCCGATGAAATCGTCGATGTCGAGCGTCGGCAGGGTCACGTCCTTGCCCTCGCCGGCCATCCAATCGGTCAGATTGACCGCCGATTGCAGGCGCGAATGCGTGCCGATCAGATCGGAATCGTTGATGTAGGCGTCGTAGAGATTGCGGTTGGTCTGCATCTGGGTCTGCACGGCCTGCACCACCTCGCCTTCGCCCAGGAGCTGGTGGTTGACCTTGATGCCGGTGATTTCCTCGAACGCCTTGGTCAGCACCTTGGATTCGTATTCATGCGTCGGGATGGTCTCCGACAGCACGTTGACTTCCATGCCCTTGAAGGGTGCGGCGGCCTTGACGAACCAATCCATCTCCTTCATCTGCTCGTCCTTGGACAGCGTCGAGGGCTGGAATTCCTCATCCACCCATTTCTTCGCTTCCTCCATGCCGGCCTGGCTCGCGGCGGACCACGAAACCATGGCGGCGGCGGCCAACAGGGCCGCCCTGCCGATGTGTCTCTTCATGAGATCTCCCCGTCGGTTGAGAACGTCATTGTTTATGAACATTTCGAGCGTATGTTTGAATCAAAATGAATGTCAATCAACTTTCGATTGGCGTGTTTCATGCGCATTCGAAACTCGAAAGCGACGAAGTATTAACTTTTAGGGGCGCAACTGGGGTCGAGACTTGGCGCGTTCCTGGCCGACGGCGGCGAGTCTGGTAGCGCGGGACAATAGGGGGCTCGATGCGGCTGAACTCTATGAACGCGGCGTGATCGGGCTCGCCGGGTTCTATGTCCTGGCTTCGGTCGCGCTGTCGGTCATGGGATTGTTCGCCGGAATGTGGGTCGTCCGCCAGATCGGATAGGCGAGCGCGAATCCGGCTATCGCGGCGAGGCACTGCTCTGGTCGATGAGCGCCAAAAGACCGGAAAGCAGGCGGGTGGGGCTGGGCGGGCAACCCCGGATGTGGAGATCGACCGGCAGCAGCGCCCCGACAGCGCCCACGCAGGCCGGCGACCCGGCGAAAATTCCGCCATCGACCGCGCAATCCCCGATTGCCACCACCCATTTGGGATCGGGCGTCGCGCGGTGCGTGCGCAGCAATGCCTCGGCCATGTTTTGGGTCACCGGACCGGTGACCAGCAGCACGTCGGCATGGCGCGGCGAGGCGACGAAGCTGAGGCCGAAGCGCTCCAGATCGTAGAAGGCGTTGCCAAGCGCATGGATTTCCAATTCGCAGCCGTTGCACGAACCGGCGTCGACATGACGGATCGACAGGCTGCGGCCAAGTCGCGCGCGCGTGGCTCGCGTGAGGGAAGCCGCCAGTTCCGCCAGTTCGGCCGCGGCCGTTGTTGGCGCCGGCTCGGTCAATGGCGCGTTCAGCAGGCCCTCGAACAGGAATCCCATTCTCATAGGTCATGCCCCGAATAGGAACAGTTGAAGGATTTGTTGCACAGCGGGAAGTCGGCGACGATGTTGCCTTCGACCGCCGCCTCCAGAAGCGGCCATTGGAACCAGGACGGGTCGCGCGGATGACAACGCCCGACGCGCCCGTCGCCATCCAGGCGCAGCCAAACCAGGACATCACCGCGAAATCCCTCGACCAGGGCCACGCCCTCGCGAATTTCGCCCGTCGCCGGCGAAAGTTCGGCGGCGATCGGCCCTTCCGGCAGGCGCGTCAGAACCTGGCGCAGGATACTTACGCTTTCGCCGATCTCGCGCAATCGGATCCACAGCCTGGCGTTCACGTCGCCGGCCTCGCCCACCGGCACCTGGAATTCGAGCCCGTCATAGGGCGCATAGGCAAGCGCGCGGCGCGCATCGAACCCCCTCCCGCTTGCCCGCCCGACGAATCCACCGGCGGCGTATTGCTTGACCAAGGCCGCGCTCACAATCCCGGTCGAGACCGTGCGGTCCTGAAGCGAGGGCGTCCGATCATAGAGGTCGATGAGCGCCGGCAGCCGGGTGGAGATCGTCGCCAGCAATTCGTCCAATGCCTTTCGTCCGGTCGCCTCGAGATCGATGGCGACCCCGCCGGGCACGATGCGATCCATCATCAGGCGATGGCCGAAGCAGGTATCGGCGGCGCGCAGCACGGTTTCCCGAAGGATCGCGCATTGCGCGTGCATGAGCGAGAAGGAGGCGTCGTTGCAAATGGCGCCCACATCGCCGAAGTGATTGGCCAGGCGTTCCAGTTCCGCCATCAGCGCGCGCAAGAACCGCGCGCGGGGCGGGGCCTCGGCCTTGAGCGCCACCTCCGCCGCCAGCGCGAAGGCCAGGCCATAGGCCACGGTCGAATCGCCGGACACTCGCGCCGCCAGCCTGGAAGCGCGCGCCAGATCGGTGCCTCGCATCAATGCCTCGATACCCTTGTGTGTATAGCCCAGGCGTTCTTCCAGGCGCACCACGGTCTCGCCATTCACGGTGAAGCGGAAATGCCCCGGCTCGATGATGCCGGCATGGACCGGTCCCACCGGAATCTGGTGCAGGCCTTCGCCCTCGGCGCCGAGGAATGGATAGGGCGTTGCGACGGCCTTCCGCTTGGCCGGCCATTTGCCGTGATCGAGCCAGGGCCGTTCGTCGGGGGCATCGATCGGAACCGATCCATACAGATCGCGCAGCGCGCGCTCCAATCGGATGGCCGGAGCGTGAAATCGCCCGATCGAAGGGAAGCGCCCGTCGATGCAGGCGAGCGTGACGATGCCGGCGAAATTCTCGACCGGATCGAACAAGGCCAGATGCGCCGCCCCGCAATCGCCCCAATCGTCGCCCCATAGGCCCAGCATCGACCAGAGCCCATCGCCCAGCCGGATCGCGGCCAGGCGCCAGGCCTCTTCATCGACGAGGGCACGCGGCCAGGGCCGATGATTGGGCGCCTGTTCGTGGCCGGCGATCCATTCCTTGAGCGAGGTCATGATCCCTCCCGTCCTCTTCAGCCCAGCAGCCGCGCGACGCCCTGGAACCAGGCGACCAGCGGTGGTGGCAAATAGAGTCCGGCCGCCAGCACCAATGCCAGATGCGCGAACAAGGGCGCGGTCGTCGCCTGGATGGGCTTGGTGCCGCCTACCGGCTCGCCGAAGGCGAGCTCGCCCAGCCGCAGGAACAACGCGCCGAAACCGATCAGGATCCCGGCGGCCAGCGGCAGGGCGAGCAGCGGCTGGCGCGCCATGGTCGAGGTGACGACCAGGAATTCGCTCATGAAAATCCCCATTGGCGGCAAACCGGCGATTGCCGCCACACCCAGCACCAGGCCCCAGCCCAGCGCCGGGTGGGAATGGGTGAGGCCGCGAATGTCGGCGATTTTCTGCGTGCCCTTGACCTGGGCGATGTGGCCGACGGCGAAAAAAATCGCCGATTTGGTCAGGCTGTGCATGGTCATGTGCAGGAGGCCGGCGAAATTGGCCAAGGGCCCGCCCAACCCGAAGGCAAACGCGATCAGTCCCATGTGCTCGATCGAGGAATAGGCGAACAACCGCTTGATATCGCGCCTCCGGTAGAGCATGAACCCGGCGAAGATCAGCGACGTCATGCCCATGGTCATCATCAGCGGTCCCGGCGGAATCGCCTCGGGATTGGCGGCCAGCAGCATCTTGAAGCGCAGCACCGCGTAGAGCGCCACGTTCAGCAGCAGGCCGGAGAGGACCGCCGAAATCGGCGTCGGGCCCTCGGCATGGGCGTCCGGCAGCCAGGCATGCACGGGGGCGAGCCCGACCTTGGTGCCGTAGCCCAGCAGCAGGAACACGAAGGCGAGATTGAGGAGGGGTGCGTCGAATTCGCCGGCCCGTCCGATCATGACGCTCCATGCCATCGCCGAAAGCCCCTCGCCGATCACGGGGAGTGCCGCCATGTAGACCAGGATGGTGCCGAACAGCGCCAGCGCGATGCCGACACTGCCCAGGATGAAGTACTTCCAGGCCGCCTCCAGCGCCTCGTGCGTCCGATAGATGCCGACCATGATCACGGTGCTCAGCGTGGCCAGTTCCACCGCCACCCACATGACGCCGATGTTGTTGGCGCACAACGCCAGGTTCATGCCGAACATCATCAGCTGGTAGATCGCGTGATAGAAGCGCAGATAGGAAGGGGTCAGCTTTCCGGTCTCCAATTCGTGCCCGATATAGCTCGCGCTGAACACGCTGGTGGTGAAGCCGACGAAAGTGTTGAGCGCGATGAAGACCACGTTCAGATCATCGACCAGCAGGTAATCGCCGGGCGAGGGCCGGTCCAGGAACAACAACAATGCCGAGGCCAGGGTGGCGAGGCTCGCGATCATGTTCACCCTCGCCGAAACCCGGTAATCGACGATGAGCGCCAACAGCGCGGCGCTGGCCAGCGGAATGGCCAAGATCAGCGACAGGGCGCTGGCATCCGCGGGGATCAACGCTGCTCTCCCCGGTAGCGGTCCAGCGCCCGCACATCGACGGTGTCGAAGCGCTCGCGGATGCGAAACAGGAACACGCCGATGACGATGAAAGCGATCAAGACCGAAAAGGCGACGCTGATTTCCACCACCAGCGGCATGCCACGGGCACCGGCGGCGGCCAGGATCAGTCCATTTTCCAGCGACATGAAGCCGACGATCTGGCTAACCGCGTTGCGGCGCGTCACCATCATCAAGAGGCCCAGGAGCACGACCGAGAGCGCGAAGGCCAGATCCTCGCGCGCCAGCGGATCGGCGCCAGGCGTGACCCGCAGCATCACCACCATCGACAGCGCGACCAGCCCGATCCCACCCAGCATGGCCAGGCCGACACCGACCACGTTCTCGATCTCGCGATGGATGCCGAGCCGGGTCACGATGCGCCGCAGCGCGATCGGGATCGCCAGCCCCTTGAAGAGAAGAGCAATGAGCGCGGTCACGTAGAGATGCGGGGCTTCTTGCGCCCAGGCCTGCCAGGCGACCGAAAGGGCGAGGACGATCGCGTGCAGCGCGTAGGTCCGCAGCAAGGCCGACATCCGGTCCTGGTAGAGCAGCATGAAGCTGACCAGGACCAAGCCGCCGGCCAAGAGATGCGCGAGATCGAAGGTCAGACCGCGCATCATAGGGACCGCGACACGAACAGCAGCAGCGTGCCGAGCAGGCCCAGCATCAACGCCACGCCCAGGAAATCCGGCACCCGGAACACCCGCATCTTGGCAATCGAGGTCTCGAACCATGCCAGCAGGAATCCGAAGGCCGCCAGCTTGCCGAGATAGGCGGCGGCGCCAAGCGCGTAGGCCGCCAGCTCGGCTCCACCCCGCGCCATGCCCCAGGGCACGAACAGGCAGCCGATCAGGGAAACGTAGAGCAGCAGCTTCAAGGAAGCCGCCAGATCGATCATGGCCAAGTGCCGGCCGGAATATTCCAGCACCATGGCCTCGTGCACCATGGTCAATTCCAAATGCGTCGCCGGATTGTCCACGGGAATGCGGGCGTTTTCCGCCAGCGCCACGATGACCAGCGCCACCAGCGCCATGCCGAGCGAAACCCGCAAGCCCACCGCCGAAGAAGCCATGAAGGATGCGATCGAGGACAATTGCGTCGATCCCGCGACCAGCGCCACCACGAACACGATCATCAGCATCGCCGGCTCGGCCAATGAGGCGAACAGCATCTCGCGGCTGGATCCGATGCCGCCAAACGCCGTTCCCACGTCCAGCCCGGCGAGCGCCAGAAAAAAGCGCGCGCTGCCGAGAAGCGCGATGATGGCGATCAAATCGGCCGACCAGGAGAAGGTGAGCCCAGTGGCGAAGGTCGGGACGAGGGCGGCCGCCACCCAGGTCGCGGCGAAAATCATGTAGGGTGCCGAGCGGAACAGCCACGAGGCGTTGGGCGCCAGTACCACCTCCTTACGCAAGAGCCGGGCGAGATCGCGATAGGGCTGCGACAGGGGCGGTCCTTGGCGACGCAGCAGGCGCGCCTTCGACTTGCGCACGAAGCCGGTCAGGAGCGGCGCCAGCAACAGCACCAGCGCCATTTGCGCGCCCTGTACCAGAAGATCCTGGATCAGTTCCATAGCGCGAGCACCGCGAGGAGGAGGATCAGCGCCGCGAAGACCAGCGCCAAATAGCGCCGGATGGTCAGGAACTGCAATTCGTTCAACCTGCCGGCGACGACGCCCACCCAAACGCCGATCGGGGCATAGAACCATTCCCAAATGAGGTCGCGGGTCTCGATTTCGAAGCGCGCGGGGCGCGTGTCGCCGGGCGGGGGCAGATCGACCTGCTCGCGCGCCCGCAGCAACAGCGTGCCGAACAGGCGCCGGATCGGCTGGGCGAAGCCATTGGCGGAATATTGCGTGGCCGGGCTCGGATCGGGGAATCCGCAATCCCAGGCATCGGAAACGCGGATCCGGCGCGAGGCCAGGCGGTGGATGGCGAGCGCGGCCGTGCCAGCGGCAAGTGTCATGAACAGGAAAACCAGGAGCCCGTTATAGCTTGCCTGGTCTCTGGCGATCGGGACCAAGGTCAGCCAAGCCTCGCCCGATTGCGGCGCCAGCGTCGCCCCGGCGAGCGGCCCGATCGCCGGTTGCAGCCAATCGATCACCGGTCCGGGGATGATTCCGAGGATTGCGCACAAGGCGGCAAGCGATACCAGTGCCGATCGCTGCCAGGGATCGACCTCCACGGCCCCTGCGGCCGCGTCCGAACGCGCGCGACCCAAGCACGCGATGCCGAAGGCGCGCACGAAGCAGGCCCCGGCCAGGGCCGCCGCCAAGGCAAGGAGCACGCCAGCGGCCGGGATGATGAGCTTCAAGCTCCACAGCGGAATCCGCGGGCTTTGCAAGATGGCCTGGAAGATCAGCCATTCGGAGGCAAATCCGTTGAGCGGCGGCAGCGCGGAAATCGCAGCCGCGCCGATCAGGAAGCAGACGCTGGTCACCTTCATCCGGTTGACGAGGCCGCCCAGGCGCTCGATATCCTTGATGCCGGTAGCACTCAAAATGGCGCCGGCAACGCCGAACAGCAGTGTCTTCATCACCGCGTGGTTGAGCGCGTGCAGCAGCACGGCACTCATGGCAAGTGCGGCGGCGAGCGTCATCGAATTGGCGCGAAAGGCGAGCGCCAGACCAAGGCCCACGAAGATCGCGCCCACGTTCTCGATCGTGGAGTAGGCAAGCAACCGCTTCAGATCGCGCTGCATCAGGCCCTGCAGCACGCCAAGCACGGCGCTCAGCCCGCCCAGGACCAGCAGCGGCAGCGACCACCACCAAGATGGCGCGCCGGCAAGATCGAACAGCAGGCGCAGAATTGCGTAGATGGCGATCTTGGTCATGACGCCGCTGAGCAGGCCCGAGACGTGGGCGGGTGCCGCCGGATGGGCGAGCGGTAGCCACACATGAAGCGGCGCCAGGCCGGCCTTCGATCCGGCGCCGATCAGGACCAGGCACAAAATGGCCGCCGCCGCGGCCTCACCGGGCTCGCGCTCGCGAATCGCAGCGAAGGCGTAATCGCCACCGGACCCGGCCAGCAAGCCGAAGGCCAGCAACAGGCACAGGGTGCCGAAACTGGCCATCGCCAGATAGATGAAGGCCGCGCGCCGATTCTCGGGGTTGCGATGGTGCGCCAGCACCAGCGCCCAGGAGGAAAGCGACATGAATTCCCAGGACAGCAGGAACGTGAAGGCGTCCTGGGCCAGCACGACCAGATTGAGGGCGGCCAGAAAGACCGGAAAGAAGGGCAGGACGCGCTCGGGCGATGTTTCGTGACGGCCATTGCCCAGCGCGAACAGGCTGGACGCGGCGCCACCCAGATTGACGATGACCAGGAAAAAGGCGGAAAGCGCGTCGATCCCGAGGCGCGCGCCGAGCCATGGCAGGCCGAGCGGCAAAATCACGGCCTGGGGCTCGGCGCTCAAGAGCGGCAGGGTATTGATCAGGCCCACGACGCAAATGATCAGGCTGGCGCCATAGACCAGCGGCGTGGCGCGCGGAGCCCGCCCGCGCCCGGCCGCCGCCGACCCGATTGCAATCAAGGCGCCGACGCAGCCCAGCGCGATCCAGACCGCGTTCATCCGTGGCGGCGTTCGGCGGATCGCGTCATGAACCCCCCCATCGGCGATTGCCAATACTAGCCGTCATCAAATCGTCGCGAACCTATCGCCCCCCTGGCCTAGTGTCAAAAAAGGACGGAATCGATTCGCCCTCGATCTGGCTTGCCTTTGCGTCCGGGGGTGATTCTGGTGCAGGGTGCCCTCTCGTCGGTGAACCTCTTCGCACCTGAAAGAATGGCGCGACCGCAACAATTGGCATTCCGCGATTCGGTTGGGCTCTGGGGCCGGCTGCGGCGCTTGCTGCGCTACCGGCTGGTCGTTCCGATGATGCGCGGCCGGCATGCCCCCGAACATAGGGCCAAGGGCGTCATGGTCGGCCTTTCCTGGGCGTTCACCCCCACTTTCGGCATCCAGATGCCGTTGGTTTTCGGAACCTGGATCATTACCCGCCGGCTGCTGAACTGGGATTTCAGCCTGATCCAGGGACTTGCCTGGACCTGGGCCATGAACGTGTTTACCGCACTTCCCTGCTATTATGTCTTCTTCATCACCGGGCAGTTGATGCTGGGGCGGTGGGACGACATCAGCGGCTATGATTCCTTCCTTGCCTTGTTCCAGGCCTCGTTCACCGAAGGGCAAAACGTCTGGGAACGGGTGGGTACCGTGGCCGCGATCGTGTTCCTGGATTGGGGCCTGGCCATGTGGGTGGGTGCGCTGCCCTGGTCGGCGCTCGCTGCTTGGCTCGGCTATACGTTGGGCTTGCGCTTCGTGCGGCAGTACCGGCGAATGCGCGCCGAGCGCATGGCCAAGCGTGCCGCCGCCCGCCAGGCTGCTTATTAGCCGATGCTTGTTCGCGTGGCCCCGCTCCGATAGTTTTCCGCCGGTCGAAAATTTCTCGAGGATGATCATGGCCAGACGCCCAGCCGCCGCCAACCGCGGGGGACCGATCGCCGAGTTGCGGCGGTTCCTTAAATCCTACCCGGCGACCAAGCAGATCGACGCCTTCCTGGCCGACATGAACGGGGTGCCGCGCGGCAAGCGATTCCCGGTCAACGAGGCGGGCAAGATCTGGAAATCGGGCGTGCAATTGCCGTTCTGCCTGTATTTCCTCGATGTGACCGGCGAGGATCTGGACCCCGGCGGCCGCTCCGAGGCGCGCGGCGATCCCGATGGCGACGCCCATCCGGTCGAAGGAACGTTGGTCCCGGTGCCCTGGGCTTCCGAGCCCACGGCGCAGGTCCTGCTGACCATGCCCGACCAGCCCAACCAGCCCTGCCGGGTCGATCCCCGGCAAGTGCTGGGCGATGTGGAGGCGAGGATGCGCAAGCGTGGGCTCCATCCGATGGTGGCGGTCGAGCTCGAGTTCTATCTGATCCACCGCAAGCGCGGGCCCTGGGGCGAACCCTTGTCGCCGATCTCGCCTTCGACCGGCGAACCCGACAATTCGCGCCAGCTCTACGCCATCGCCGGGCTCGACATCTACGCCGATTTCGTGCGCGCGGTCGCCGATGCCGCCGGCCTGCAACGGGTCCCGGCCTCGACCGCGATCGCCGAGAATTCGCCCGGCCAGTTCGAGATCAACCTCTATCACGAGCCCGACGCCATCGCCGCCTGCGATCACGCCATGCTCCTGAAGCGGATCATCAAATCGGTCGCGCCCGGATTCGGCTTCGATGCCACCTTCATGGCCAAGCCCTATCTCGATCGCGCCGGCAACGGCATGCATGTCCATTGCAGCCTGGTCGATGCCGATGGCAAGAACCTGTTCGACGACGGCGGCGAGGGTGGAACCAAGCTGTTGCGCCAGGCGGTGGCGGGGTTGGCCCAGACCATGCCCGAGGCGATGGCGCTGTTCGCGCCCAATCTCAATTCCTATCGGCGCTACCTGCCGGGCTCGCTGGTGCCGATGCGTGCGTCATGGGGCTACAACAACCGCTCGGTCGCTTTTCGCGTGCCGGCGGGCGAAGGCAAGGCGCGGCGCATCGAACACAGAATAGCCGGCGCCGATGCCAATCCCCATCTGGCGGTGGCGGCGATTCTTGCCGGCATGTTGCACGGGATCGAGGGCAGGCTCGATCCGGGCCCGCCGGCCGAGGGCGATGTCAGCGCGAAGATTGATCCCAAGTTGCCCTTCGAATGGGACACGGCCCTCTCGCGGCTCGCGGCGGCGCGAATCCTGCCCGATTACCTCGGCGCCGATTATTTGAAGCTCTACGTCGAGGCCAAGCGCGCCGAACAGCGCAAGTTCGCCCGCATTATCTCGCCCCAGGAGCATGAATGGTATCTGTGAGCGGATGGGCGCCAGCTGATCGCAAGGAATCAATAACGCAGCTTCGGCATCCAATCCGCGCCGCGGCCCTCGGGCGTCAGATCGAGCACGTTCCATAAGGGCCAGATCATGTCGACGTGGCGGGGCTGCTGGCCCTTCTCGGGGCGCATATAGAGGAGTTCCGAGTGATAGAAGTGGCGGATCTTGTCCTTCTTGCGATGGAACACGTTGACCACCGGCATCTGGTCGCCATCGGCGGTCTCGCCGAAATAGTCGCGGTTATAGGTGTTGGCCTCCGACGAGAGCAGGCGCAAATGCGACCAGCCGCGAACGCGGGAAAATTCCATGATGCGCTCGATCGGCGATTTGGCGATCACCACCAGGGCGGCGCGTTCGCCCACATGGCGGGCCGCGCCATCGAGGCTGTCCAGCATGGCGGTGCACATCGGACAGGGGGCTTTGGCGTTGGGGCCAAACATGAAGCTGTAGGCGATGAGGCTGTCGCGATTGCCGAAGAGTTGCGACAGGCGCGCCTTGCCGGGTTTCACGGCCTTCGAGCCGGGGCGGATCTCCTCGAACACGTAATCTTCCTTGGCCGCGCCGCCCATGGGGAGCTTGCGCCGGAGCGCGGCGACGGCTTCGGTCTGGCGGCGCAGTTCACGCTCCGCCATCAGCAATTGGTTGCGCGCGCGCCGATAACGCGGGCCCTCGCCCGGCATGTGAACGCCATGCAGATTGCCGTTTCCCTTGCTCATTTTGTCCTCCCGCGTTTGGTCTTGGGTTTCTTAGGCGGCAGGGTCGCGACGTGGCTTTTCGCCAAATCGATCCAGCCTTTCATCGATCCGACGTCGCAATCCGAGGCCTCGACTTGAATATAGCCCGACATTTTCTTGCCGCCGCGGATCATGGGCGTGGCGCCGGGCCTGGCCAACGCCGCCTGGTCATTCTCCTTGCCCACCCGGAAAAGGAAGCCCTGCTTGAATGTGCCGCACAACATGTGCCCGCTCCACATGAAGCAGGCGCCGCCGAACATGCGCTTCTCGGCAACGCCCGCGAGAGGCGTCAGGGCCTCGCGCAGGCGATCTTCCGGATTACTCGGCAATGGGCGGTTCGCCTCAAGCGGCCTTGGTCCGGCGCCCCACGGCGTCGGGGCTCGACGGCGCGGTCTCGGCCCAGGCCTCGACCAGCCTCATGCGGGCAAAATAATCGTTCACGTTCGGAAAGGGCGCCCAATCGAAGGGCACCAGATCCTTGTAGGCTTCCATGCTGATCACCGCGTAATCGACGATGGTGATCCAGGTGCCGACCAGGAACTTGTGCTTGGAGACGTGCTCTTCGAGGACGCCGGCGAAGCGAGTCAAACTCTGCGTGGCCGAATCGACCAGTGCCTGGTTCGGCGCACCCATGTCGAACTTCGGCTTGAACACGGTCTCGAAAACCAGGGTGCCCAGCGCCTTGTTGAAATGCGCCAGTTCCCAGCACTGCCAGCGCGTGACATCGGCGCGACCGCGCGGATCGCGGGGCAGCAGGCGCTGGCCCTCATGGCGATCGCAGAGATATTGGTTGATGGCATTGGATTCCCAGAGCGTGAAATCGCCGTCGGTCAGGCAAGGCACCATGCCATTGGGGTTGCGGGCACGGTATTCGGCCTGGGCGAGATCGCCGTCGAGAATACCCAGATATTGCCTCTCGATCTGGATGCCCAGATCGTTGACGACGGCTTCGACCTTGCGGCAATTGGATGAGCCGATGACGGTAAAGAGCTTCATGTCTTCCTCCCTGTTGAAGCTGAAAAGGATACTCTTCCGACGGCGCTGGCGCCGGAAGTTCCCTGGAACCGCTTGGCCAGGTTCTCCAGGCAACCGTTCCAGCCTTGATTGTGCTTGTCGCGGGCCTGGGCATCGGCGAACCGCTCATGAGTAAGGGTGAGTTCCGTCTCCTTGCCCATGGCCTTCAATTCGACGGTGACCAGGGATTCGCGTTCCGGCGTGCTCTCCCAGGCCCAGGTGAACACGAGCTTGCGATTGGCGGCGATCTCGCGATAGACGCCGCCCACGCGGTGCTCCTCGCCCGAATGTGCCTGCATCACGATCCGGTAACGCCCACCCACCTTGGGATCGGATTGGGCGAGTGCCACCACCATGGTCGGGCCGGGCGCCATCCAGCGTTTCAGTTCTTCCGCATCGGTCCAGGCTTGGTAGACGGCCTCGATCGGCGCCTTGAATCGCCGGACGATGGTGAGGCTGGTGTCTTGGATCTTGGCTTCGATGTTGCCCTGGGCGTTGGCTGTGGCGTTGGCCATGGTTCACCTTTCGCTTTGGTTTCGAGATAATCCCCCAGCGCGTCCAGGCGCTGGTTCCAGAAGACTTCGTAATGTTCGAGCCATTGCATGGCGTCCTTCATCGGATCGGGCTTGAGGTGGCAGCGAATGACGCGGCCTTCCCGGCTACGCTCCAGCAACCCGGCCGTCTCCAGCACGTTCAAGTGCTTGGTCACGGCCGGGGCCGACATGGAAAAGGGTGCCGCCAATTCGCCCACCGCCAGATCGTTCCGGGTCAGCAACCGGGCGAGGATCGCGCGGCGCGTCGGATCGGAGAGGGCCGCGAACACGCGGTCCAAATCGGCTTGTCGATATTTAACCATTTGGTGAAGTGTCGCGCGGCGGCGAAACCCTGTCAAGGGCCTTGTTGAAAATCGGGCGCGAGCGCGGAATCGGCGGCTACAGAAACCGCCACCACAGATAGAGGTGGCTGATGGCGATCGAGACCAGCATCATCGGGAAGGCGACGATCATGAAGGGGACGAACCGGAAGGGCACGCCGGCGCGCTCGCCGATTCCGGCCACGGTCAGATTGGCCGAGGCGCCGATCAGCGTGCCGTTGCCTCCCAGGCAGGCACCCAACGACAAGGCCCACCACAAGGGCAGGATCGCCTCCTCGCCGCCGAAATTTGGGGCCATGTTCTGAACGACCGGGATCATGGTGGCGACAAAGGGGATGTTGTCGATGATCGCGGACAAGATCGCCGAGACCCACAGGATCGAAAGCGCCAGCACGGTGAAATCGCCCCCGGTCGCCTGCACGATTGCATCGGCCATCAGCTTCAGCAACCCGGCGTGCTCGACGCCCGCGACCACGATGAACAGGCCGGCGAAAAAGAAGATGGTGATCCATTCGACCTCGCTGAAACTCTCGATCAGGCGATGGTGCTGGTCCTCGCTCTTGCGCCCAAGATTGTCGAGGAGGAGCAGGATGGCGGCGCCGAAGAGCGCGATCGTGCCGGCTTCGAGCCCGATGAAGCGGGCGCCGATGAAGGCCGCGATCACCAGCGCGATGACGGAAACGGATTTCCGCATCAGCCCGCGATCCGTGATGGCATCCTTGTGATCGAGCGCCATCACCTTGGCCCGCGCCGCGGTACTTGCCTTCATGCCCCGACCCCAGACCAGGTGGATCATCACGCAGTGGGCGATCAGGATGACGACGATGATCGGGCTCAGTGCGTAAACGAAATCCATGAACGAGAGATCGGCGGCCGATCCAATGATGATGTTGGGCGGGTCGCCGATCAGGGTGGCGGTGCCGCCGATATTGCTGGCGAAAATCTCGGTGAACAGGAACGGATAGGGATTGACGCCAAGCTCGCGGGTGATGACGAGCGTCACCGGCGCCACCAGGAGAACCGTGGTCACGTTGTCGAGGAGGGAGGAGAACAAGGCCGTCACCATCGCCAAGAGGAAGAGAATGCCCGCCGGATGCGCGCGCGCCGCCTTGGCCGAGCGGATGGCGACGTACTGGAAAATTCCGGACCGGCGCGACACCGCGACGATCAGCATCATGCCGGTCAGAAGTGCCAGCGTGTTGAAATCGATGCCCTCGACCGCCTGTTCCTGGGTGAGGAGGCCAAGCGAGATCATGAGGCCCGCGCCCAGCAATGCCACGATGGCGCGGTTCAGGCGCTCGCTCACGATCGCCGCGTAGGTGGCAATCAGTAGCGCGCCCGAGACCCAGAGCGGGTCCAGGCCAAACAAGAATCGTGCTTCCCCCGGCATCAATGCGAACCTTCGCCCACGCGTGCGCAACCTACATTCAGCATTTCGTCGGGGCTGGCAAGCCGGGGATTACGCGCCGGCCAAGGTCATGCCCTCGATCCGAACGGTCGGGGCGTCGGTGCCGTGGCGGAATTTCAGATCGTCGGCGGGAGTGAGGTTCAGGAACATGTCCTTGAGATTGCCGGCGATGGTGACCTCCGAGACCGGCAGCGTCAGTTCGCCGTTCTCGATCAGGAAGCCGGCGGCGCCCCGGCTATAGTCGCCGGTGACACCGTTGACGCCCATGCCCATCATTTCGGTGACGTAGAAGCCGCGCCCGATATCGGCCATCAATTGGGCCGGCGTAAGCGCGCCGGGCGCCAAGTAGAGATTGCTGGGCGAGGGGCCCCCGCCGCGCGAACCATGGCCGGTGGATCTAAGGCCGAGCTGGCGGGCGGAGCGGCAATCCAAGAGCCAGGTCTCCAGCACGCCATCCTCTATGAGCGCCATGCGGCGATTGGAGACACCCTCCCAATCGAAGGGGCGCGAGCGCAGGCCCCGCCGGCGATGCGGGTCATCGATGATGGCGATATTCCTGGCGAATACCTGATTGTGCAGATGGTCCTTCAGGAACGAAGTGCCACGCGCGATGCTGGCGCCGTTGATGGCGCCGGCGAAGTGGCTAACGAGGCCATTGGCGACGCGCGGGTCGAAGACGATCGGCATCTTGGCGGTCTCGATCCGGCGCGGGTTCAGGCGCCGGATCGCCCGTTCGCCGGCGCGCCGGCCTATTGTGGCAGGGGGGTCCAGATCAGCCGCGAAGACCGCGCTCGAATAATCGTAATCGCGCTCCATGGCGGTGCCAATTCCGGCCAATACGGCGACGCTAATGCCCCAACGCGTTCCGGCGAAGGTGCCCCGGAACCCGTTGCTGGTGGCTAGAATCGCCTCGCTCCTGGTCCAGCCCGAATCGGCGCCTTCCGAATTGGTGATTCCGGGGATCGCGAGGGCGGCCGCCTCCGCCGCGCCGACCTGCTCGATCAAGACGGAATCGCTGGGTTCGGCGGGATCGGCCAGATCCAGTTCCGGCCAACTCGTGGCGAGCATTTCCGGCTCCGCCAAGCCGCAGAATTCGTCCTCCGGCACCGCACGCGCCATGGCGATCGCGCGATCGGCCAATTCCTCCAGCATCGCGGGCTGGAGATCGCTCGTCGAAACGCTCGCCTTTCGTCGGCCAATGAAGACCCGCAAATCCAGGCCGCGTTCCTCCGCGCGCTCCAGTTTCTCGCGCTTGCCAAGGCGTTGGGCGACGCTGAGCGAGGCGCTGGTGCCCACCAGCACTTCGGCCTGGTCGGCGCCCCTTGCCTTGACGCGGGCGATGAGCTCTTCGGCAAGGCTGGTCATTTCGGGCATGGTCGGAAAATCCTCGATCTCCTTACGATGAATGCAGGCTAGTGTTCCGCAACCGACATTCGGCTCCAGGGACAATTCGGCCCGGAACAATAGCAAACGGGAATCGCGTGTGTAGTGGTTCCAACGGGAATGATTGCGAATCAAACGTTGGAACCACAACACTAGTGTCGTGGTTTTTAAAGTTCGCCAGATCACGCGGCCAGGAGCGCCAAGCGAACTTGCAAAACCGAATACGACACTAGACTCGAATAGGTTGCTAGTGTCCTGTCGATTCTGAAATTCGCTCGGGGTATCGCCGGGTGGTCTGGCGAATTTCTGAATCGGGACACTAGGCCGCGGTCAGGTTCGGGGCAAGCGCTCGATCGCGGAAAAGCCGAAGCCGGCCAGGGCGCGGCGCAGGGCCAGATCGACGGTTCCGGTGACAATTGCCAGATCGGATGCTGCCGGCGTTCCCGAGGGCGGGGCTTCGAGCAACAAATCGCTCACCCGTCGTGCAATGGCCGCGCCGGAATCGATCCAACGCACATCCGGTGGGGCGGAAGCGGCCAATTCCTCGCGGAGCAGCGGAAAATGCGTGCAGGCCAGCACGATCACATCGGGCCGTTCCGCTTCCGGGCGATCGAAGAAGGGCGCCAAGATCCGGGTGATCGCTCTTATCCGCGGCGCCACGCCCCGCAGTTTCGCTTCGGCCATGTCGACGAGTTCGGCGGAGCCGAGGCGGATCACCCGGCAATCGCCGGCGAATTCCTCGACCAAGCGGTCCGTATAGGGCCGATAGATCGTGGCCGGCGTGGCCAGAATTCCGATCACGCGCCGCCGGCTCATGGCGGAAGCGGGCTTGACCGCCGGTACGACGCCAACCACCGGCACCGTGGTCATGGCGCGTAACCCGGGCAGGCAGATGGTGCTGATGGTATTGCAGGCGACAACGACGATATCGGGCGAATGCATCGCGATCGCGTGGTCCATGACGCGCAAGAAATGCGCCAGCAGATCCACCTCCTCGCGCAGGCCATAGGGGTAATAAGCATTGTCGCACACATAGATATGGCGGGCGCCGGCAACGATCCGGCGTGTTTCCACGACCACGCTCAATCCGCCCAAGCCGGAATCGGCCGACAGGATGGTGGCTGGCATGGCGGCGGCGGGCCTAGCTAGTGCCCGCCGTCGCAGGCGGCTGAATCACCGATATGACCCTGCCAGTACAATCCGGCGGGCGACTCATCAATTGGTAGCATGCGGCCCAACTTTCGCGGCAGCGTCGGAGCATTCGATGTACCACGCTCTCTCGAAAGTAGGCACCGGCGCTCAGGCGGCCAGGCCCTGGGGCGAGGCCAGCGCCTTGCGGATGAGCTGGGCGGTCTCAAGGCGCCCGTAGAGAACGACGAAGGAACCGAAGCGCGGCCCCTGTTCTTCGCCGAGCAAGACTTCGTAGAGGGATTTGAACCAGGCGCGCAAGTCCGGGAACGGATGGCGCTTGCCGATGGCATAGACCGCGTTCTGGATCTCCTCGGCGCTGGCCTCGTCGGGAGCGGCTTCCAGATAGGCGAGCAGCTCGGCCAAGGCCTGGCGCTCGATGTCGCTGGGCGGGCGATAGCGCTTCTTGGGCTTCACGTGGTCGCGGAAGTAGTTGAGCGCGTAACCCACCAGCTTGTCGAGGAAGGGCGCGCTCGATGGACTTGCTTGCGGGTGATAGCGCGAGATGAAACCCCACAAGGTGGCCTTGTCCTCGGCGTTGCTCACGCTGGCCAGGTTGAGAAGGATGCCGTAGGTGAGATGCGACTTTTCCTCCGGTGGCGGCTTGCCGTCGTGGATGTGCCAGGTCGGATTTTCGAGGCGCTGGGCCGGCGCCTCGGCGGGGAACTTTTCCAGGAAGGTCAGGTAATCGTCGACCGCGCGGGGAATGACGTCGAAATACAATTTCTTGGCCGCGCGCGGCTTCTGGAACATGAACAGCGCCAGGCTCTCTGGCGGGGCGTAAGCCAGCCATTCCTCGAGCGACAGGCCGTTGCCCTTCGACTTGGAAATCTTCTGGCCATTCTCGTCCAGGAACAATTCGTAATTGAAGCCATCGGGCGGATCCGAGCCGAGGATTCGGCAGATCTTGCCTCCGAGCTCGACCGAGGAGATCAGATCCTTGCCCGACATTTCGTAATCGACGCCGAGCGCATGCCAGCGCATCGCCCAATCGGCCTTCCATTGCAGCTTGCATTGTCCCCCGGTCACCGGAATCTCGACCAGCGATCCATCCTCGTCCCGATAGACGATCGTGCCCGCCTTGGAATCAATCTTGACCACCGGCGCCAGCAGCACCCGACCGGTCTTCCGACATAACGGCAGAAAGGGCGAATAGGTGGCGGCGCGGTCCTCGCGCAACGAGGGCAACATCACCTCCATGATCGCGTCGTAATGCTCGAGCACATCCAGCAACGCCCGGTCGAAGCGCCCCGATTTGTACCAATCGGTCGAGGATTGGAATTCGTATTCGAATCCGAAGCCGTCCAGGAACCGGCGCAGCATGGCGTTGTTGTGGTGGCCGAAACTCTCATGGGTGCCGAAGGGGTCTGGAATCTCGGTCAAGGGCTTGCCCAGATGCTTGGCCAGCATGTCCTGGTTGGGAACGTTGGTCGGCACCTTGCGCAATCCGTCCATGTCGTCGGAAAACGCGAACAGGCGCGTCGGAATGTCGGACAGGCGCTGGAAGGCGTGGCGCACCATGGTGGTTCGCAAGACTTCACCGAAGGTCCCGATATGGGGCAGGCCAGAGGGACCGTAGCCGGTCTCGAACAGCATATAGCCCTTGGTCGGCCTGCGCCCGCCGTGGCGCGCCAGCAGCTTGCGTGCCTCCTCGAACGGCCAGGCCTTGGCGGCCATGGCGTATGCGCCTTCGTCGGTCATCGGTTCATCAACGTTCCCAGTGCCAACTTTCGAAAGAGCGTGATCAATGACGCGCTCCGATGCTTCCACGAAAGTCGGGCCGCATATTACACCACGATAGTAACCGCCGGCGCGTGACTTCCGGGGTCATTTGGTTCAAATCACCCTGCCGCGGCGGCGGGTACTAGCGGCCAGGGAGAGTATTGATCGCACTTGGCTTGGGCAAGGCCGGCTCCGGGCCGAGCGTGCGATTACTCACGCCACGCGATCTCGGCCTCGACCGGACGATGATCGGAATCGGTTGCTTCGAGGGCACGGAACCCGACGACGACCGGGTGACCCCGCGCCAGCACATGATCGATGGGCAAGGCCAGCGGCCAGGGCAGGAAAGCGGGCCAAGTGGCGGTGCCACTGGCGGCATTGCCCAGGCCGGTCGCCGACCGGAAGGCGCGGCCAACCCTAGACCAGGGCACGCCATTCAAATCGCCCATCAACACCAGATCGGGCGAAAGCGCTCCCGCCAATCGCGCAAGATTGGCCGCTTGTTCGGCCTGCGCGCTCTCAGGAAAGCTGCTGGCGAGCGGCCTGAAATCGGGCCGCGCTCCGGCCGGTGCGAATGGCCATATCAGGTGGGTGACGAGAATGGTGAATCGCCGCGATCCCCATTGCAGTTCGGCTCCGGCGACGATTGGCATCCCGCCCTCAATTCTTCCGGCGAAATGCTGGCGTATCGGCAGGCGCGAAAGCAGCATGGTTTCACAGCGGGGCTCGGTCTCGAAGCAATCGACGCGATAGGGATATCGCTCGATGAGCGGGGCCAGCGCCTGGCGACCTTGCTTCGTCAACTCGACGAGGCCGATCACATCGGCATCGCTGGATTCCAGGGTCGCAAGCGTGTCGGCGCCGATTTGCGCCCGGTGCCATAGATTGGCGGAGACCACGCGCAGCCGCTCACCCCCGATCGAGGGGGCGGCCACGCGCGGAAAAACCGGCCAGGAAAGAGTGAGGATCAGCAATCCCGCCGCCATTGCCGAGGGCCAAGCGCGCAAGATCGCGGCCAGGGCCAAGACCAGCGCCGCCAACGTGGCCAAGGGCATGGAAAGATGCTCGACCACCGACAGCTGGGCGCTCAGGGGCTCGATCCAGACGATTGCTTGACCGAGCCCAAGCATCGCCACAAGCAGCCAGAGCCCAAGTCGCGCAAGAGTGACGCGGCCGGCAAACTTGGTAAGAAGAAGTTTCAATTTCCGTGCGCTTCGCGCCATGCTCTAAACCCGTGATTGTGGTCAAATTTAGAGAAAAAACCAGGCGTTTATCCCGTATTCAGAATCGGCTCATGAGGCATTCATGCTGGCCCTGTTAAATTCACCCGCATCGACAGATCGCACCGCCCGCGCGGTGCCTAACCGGGAGAGAGAGATTGAGCCATGAATGACACGAACAAGATCACAACTCGGCAGCGCCTGATCCAGACCACCGCGCTAGTGGCCCTGGCGCTGGGTGTCGCCATGGCGCCCTGGCATTTGGCGGCGGACAAGCTTTCGCTCAAGGCCGGCTTCGCCATCGCCTTCGCCGATGGCGATGGTGATGGCGGCGATGGTGATGGCGGCGATGGTGATGGCGGCGATGGTGATGGCGGCGATGGCGATGGCGGCGATGGCGATGGCGGCGACAGCGGCTCCGACAGCGATAGCAAGGGCGGCGCCAACGATGGCGGCGAGAGCGAGGATCACGACAATTCCGGCTCCGACAGCGCGAATTCCGGCCATGACGACGATGACAGAGAATCGGACGACGACGGCAATGATGTTGGCGACGACGACAGCGAATCGGACGATGAGGATTCCTCGGACGCTGAGGAATCGGACGACGACGGCAATGATGATTTTGGCGACGACGACAGTGAATCGGACGACGTGGATTCCTCGGACGCCGAGGAATCGGACGACGACGCCAATGATGATTTTGGCGACGCCGCGGGTGATGACGACGGCACGCTCGATCAAGGCGTCGGCGACGAAGCGGCCACGCCGGCCGCGCCGTCTCCAACAGGCGGCACCGACAGCTAAGCCATCGCCGCCAAATCTCGCCCGTCGCCATTCCCCTAGGCGGGTGGTCACGGACAGCCGCCGAACCGCCTTTCGGCGGCCGTCTTCATTTGTGCTGGCCGCCCGGGTGGAATCGATTCCGCCACGCTCAATCTGGTTCAAGGCAAGAACAGTACGGGACGGGGCGGAAATGGTCTGGCGAATTGGCGCGACCAGATAGGAAATAACGTGGTCGTCGTGATATCTATTGCAATGCGATTGGAGGGGTGGGGCGGCGGGGCGGGGCGGGAGAAATCACCAAGGACCACCGCCACCCAATTGTTTCCCGCGAACTACCCGTTTTCCCGGAGGTCTCGGTCATGTGCCGGGCCGGCCATCGCCGGTACCGCAGACAAATTTCCGTTCATCTGGCGTTCAGATTCGGTTCAGGGAGCATTCATGTTCGCCCCCTTATAGTCGCATTTACTAACAACGCGCACCGCGAACGTAGTGCTGACCCAAGGGAGACGACGAACCATGATCGACTATACCAAAATGACATCTCGGCAGCGCCTGATCCAGACCACGGCGGCGGTTGCGCTCACGCTAGGCTTGGCAATGGCGCCCTGGCATTTGGCGGAGGATGGGCTTTCGCTCAAGGCCGGCTTCGCCACTGCCCACGCCGATGGCGAAGGCGGCGAGAGCGGCTCCGATAACGACAACGATGGCGGCGAGAGCGGCTCCGACAACGATAACGACAACGATGGCGGCGAGAGCGGAGAACACGACAATTCCGGCCCGGGTAGCGAAAGCTCCGGTCACGATGGCGACGACAACGAAAACGGCGATGAAGACGGCGATGACGACGACATTGACGACGCCAATGATGATGCCGATGAAGACGGCGATGAAGACGGCGATGAACAGGGCGATGACGACGGCACGGCCGATCAGGGGACCGGCGACGCGCCATTGGTACCCCCGACCACCAATTAGACCACCGAATTCAAGAGTCGCCCAACGCCATTCAGGCAGCGGGCCGACACAAACGGCCGCCGTAAACCCCCAGCGGCGGCCGTTTTATTGGCCCTGACCGGCCCCTAGAGCATCCGTGTTGTTCAAGCTAATTTTTCGTTCCATGCCCTTCCGTCGCGGATGAGGGCGTTGGCGAGGATGATGAGCTTTCGCATGATGGCGGTTAGGGCCACTTTGGCCGGCTTTCCGGCGGTGCGAAGGGCCTCATATTTAGCCCTCAGGTCCGCGTTGAATCGGACGGCGACGAGGGCTGGCATATAGAGCGCCTGGCGCAGATGGGCGCGCCCGCCGCGAATGAACCGTTTACCGCGATGCTGGCCGGAATCGCGGGCCATGGGTGCCAGTCCGGCCAGGCTTGCGGCGCATTTGTGTTCGATGGCGCCGAGTTCGGGCATTTCGACGAGCATGATCATGGCGGTCGTTTCCCCCACGCCCGGGATGCTGACGAGGATGTCGAAGCGGGCCTTCAAGGCGGGATCGGCGGTGATCCGGGCGCGCAGAGTGGCATCGATTGCGGCGATCTGGCGCTCGATCTGCCGGAGGCGCTCTGCTGACTGGCGCTTTAGTAGCGCCGAGCGGTGCGTGTGGTCGCGGTTGAGAGCGGCAACGCGGTCTTTCACCAGAGCCCGCCTAGCGACGTGCAGTTCCTTCATCTCGTCGAGCACTTGGCTCGCGATCGGGCGCGCCGACGGCTCGAGGAACGCCCCGAACCGGGCGAGCATGGCGGCGTCCACCGTGTCGGTCTTGGCGTGGAAGCCAATGGCCTCAGCGAAGCGCCGTGCTTGACGCGGGTTGATCTTGGCCAAGGGAAAGCCGGCCTCGCCCAGCCGTCGCTCGACGGCGTGGTGATAGGCGCCCGTTGGCTCGAACACGATGCGTACGACCGCAAAGCCCCCAAGCCACGCGATCAGGGATTTGTGGCCTTTG
>CAZIUB010000077.1:0-20325 GCA_964542425.1 uncultured Rhodospirillaceae bacterium
GGCCGGCGCCAAGCTCGCCTTCCGAAATCACGCTTGCTGGTGATTCCGGCATTGACATCGCTCGCCAAAATTTCAGCGCCGGGGCGCCCGAATGGCCGAATACAATAGTAATTCCGGCGTCAAATCAAACCCATAGGTTTCCACAACGCCGGCGCGATCATGCACCGACTTACCCACAGCGCTCGCGCCCCTTGGCGCTTCAAGTCGCACGGAAACACGACTTATCCACATGACGAACAGGGAGTGCCGATGGAGGAGCCCAGGATGATCGGCACTCTCGATTGCTTGAAGGGAAGTGTCCACGCCGCTATGAGTTTGCCACCTGATCAAGAACACCCTGGAGGACAGCATGAAAATCGTCGTCGTCGGTGCAACCGGCACCATCGGCAAGGCCGTTGTCGCGGCACTCCAGCCCCGTCACGAGATCGTCACGGTCGGAAATCGCGGCGGAACCCATCAGGTCGACATCACGGATGCGCAATCGATCCGGGCACTGTTCCAGAAGATCGGCCGGTTCGACGCGCTTATCGGCGCCGTGGGCAAGGTCCATTTCGGCGAATTCGCGAAGATGACGGAAAAGGAATACGACATCGGCATTCGACACAAGCTGATGGGCCAGGTCAATCTGGTGCTGATCGGGCGCGACTTCGCCAATGATGGCGGATCGTTCACGCTGACGAGTGGCGTCCTGAGCCACGACCCGATCCGATACGGCGCCGGCGCCAGCCTGGTCAATGGCGCCATCGATTCATTCGTGATCGCGGCGGCAATCGAGCTGCCGCAGGGCCTGCGCATCAACGCCGTCAGCCCGGGCCTGCTCGAGGAATCGGTCGGCTCCTTCGGACCCTATTTTCCCGGCCACGAGCTGGTTCCCGGCCGGCGGGTGGCCAATGCCTTTGTCAAATCGGTCGAGGGGCACTTAACGGGGCAGGTATTCCGGGTGCTGTAAAACGCCCTCGCCTAGTGGCATGGTTCCGACAAATGAATCCCTTGGGGATTCATTTGTCGGAAGCCGAATACCACTGGCATGATTGCGTTTGTGGGCCGAATTCACCCGCGAGACACGTACCCTTGCGGGGTACATGTCTCACGGGATCGGACCACAAGAAAGTCCGCGAACGGAGGGCGGAAAAAGGTGATGCGCGGGCGAAACCGCCCGCGCATCACCCGATCGTTGAACGCGGCCCAAGGGAAACGAGTGGGCCCGCGCCCCGACGGTCAAGCCCCGGCGGTCAAGCTCAGACGGCTTCCTTCAGTTCCTTGGCGGCGCGGAAGGCGACCTTCTTGCTTGCCTTGATCTTGATCACCTCACCGGTCGCTGGATTGCGGCCCATGCGCGCGGCACGCCGGCGCACTTGCAGGACGCCGAGCCCGACCATGCGGATGCGAGTGCCCTTCTTCAGGTGCTTCACGATCAGGCCGACGACGTCGCCCAGGATCGCTTCGGATTGTTTCTTCGAGATTTCGTGCGCCGCAGCGATATCGGCGGCCATGTGCTTCAGAGTGACTGTCGGCGCCGTGGCCGACTTCCCGGCTGCTTTGGTTGCCATGATGATGGCCTCCCCTTTCCTGCAAGAATTGAACCTCTAACAGCAATCACGCTTCGCGATTAAAAACAAGTGCCGAAGCCAAGTATCGCCCATTTTTCCTGCGCTTTTCGCCGATCAGCCATCGGATTGGCATCGCGACTCGCGATCATGCGCGCCTAACTGGCGCGCGAACCCGCGCGAAGCGTTGGCGTGTCGGCCGCGGTGCGATGTCGCGACTCGGACGCGCGCTCCGAGTCGCGACGGCGATGGCAGGAAATTACCAATGCGGCAAATGACGGCGCGACAGGTTGAGCGAGGCCTGGACCACGGGCCCGATACCGAGCGCGAACACGATGGTGCCCAACCCCACCGTGCCGCCCATCAAGAATCCGATCCCAAGCGCCGATGCCTCGATTCCCGTGCGCGAGGCGCGCAGGCTCCAGCCGAACCGCCGATTGAGGCCAAGCATCAATCCGTCGCGAGGGCCGGCACCCAGGCCAGGCGGCAGATAGAGCGCGCTGCCGATGCCGATCAGCAGCAGCCCCGCCAGCAGCATCGCCCAGCGCAGCACGAGATCCTCGACCGGGGGCAACAGATAGAGGCCCAGATCCATCGCCGGCCCGATGCAGAGCACATTGAAAAGAGTGCCGAATCCCGGCCTTTGGCGCAGCGGAATCCACAACACCAGCAACGCCAATCCGGTCAGCACGCTGGCGGTGCCGATGGAGATTCCCAATTGCCGGCCTAGTCCCTGATGGAAGGCATCCCACGGCCCCAGGCCGAGATTGGCGCGCACGAACAGCGCCAGCCCGAGCCCCCAGAACAGAAAGCCCGAGAACAGCATGGCCCAGCGCAGGGCATGGCGGGATTGACCGGGGCTGGTCTCCACCGTCACTGAAGGTTGATTCGACAAGATGACCGGCCCAACACATGCTGGCGGGCACTATCTAATGGTAACATTTCGTCCAACTTTCGTCGCGGCGCCGGGGAAGTTCCTTTATCACGCCTTACCGAAAGTTGGCGCCAGGTGGTCCGCAACCGACATTCCGCTCTGGGAACATGCAGACACGAACCACTGGCAAATTCGATGGCATGTGTCGTGGTTGCAACAGATTGATTGGGAATCAAGGGTTGGAACCACGACACTAGCGCCCGCGATCGCCGGATCGGCGCTCAGCCGGTTTCCAGTACGGTGTCCCAATATAGAAAATCCCGCCAACTCTGGTGGAGGTAATTTGGCGGGAAGGCGCGGCCGTTTTCCTGCAATTCGTGCGTTGTCGGTTGGCCCGGCCTTCGTTTCGGAAACATCCGCGATTCGCGCGGCAGGCGCGATCCCTTCAACAGGTTGCAGGTCTGGCACGCGGTCACGACGTTGACCCAACAGGTGTGACCGCCGCGCGAGCGCGGCACCACGTGGTCGAAGGTCAAGTCCTGCGTGGCGCGGGGCTCGCCGCAATACTGACAGCGGAACCGGTCGCGCAGAAAAACGTTGAATCGCGTGAAGGCCGGGCGGCGCGACTGGGCCACGAATTCCTTGAGCGCGATCACCGAGGGTAGCCGCATGGCGATCGAGGGGCTGTGCACCACCTGATCGTATTCCGAGACGATGTTGACGCGATCGAGGAACACCGCCTTCACCGCTTCCTGCCAGGGCCAGAGCGACAACGGGAAATAACTCAACGGCCGGAAATCGGCGTTGAGCACCAAAGCGGGGCAGGCCTCGGGCGAACCCATCACTTGCGATCGAGCTCCTCAACAATGGCGCCGGCCCGAGACGATGAGGCCGGTCACGCCACCCCCCAATGATTAGAGGGATAAGTCATAAAACACAAGATATTGCGGCGATGCAAGCGGCCGGTTTTGTCGGTTGGTATTCACTGGGCGGTAACGGTTTTGAAACACTCTTGCAAAAAGGCGATGCCCCGCTCGATGCCGGCCTGGTCGATCGAATGCGGCAGACCGGGGCGCGACAGAGTGGCGACTTCGAGCCCGGCCTGGCGGAGCGCGCCCTCCGCCCGTTCCATCGAGGGATAAGGCACGACCTGATCGGCCGTGCCATGGACAAGCTGCACCGGGGGCGAGGAGCGCTTTTCGCCCGCCAGCAATTCGGGCGCGATCAGCGACCCGGAATAGCCGAGGATGCCGGCCAACGGGCTTTCCCGCCTCGGACCCACATGCAGGGACATCATGGTGCCTTGCGAGAAACCGACCAGCGCCAATCGCGATTCGGAAAGGCCGTGGCGCGCCAGTTCGGCATCGAGAAAGGCATCGACGATCTGACCGGCCAGGCGCACGCCCCCCAGCAGCATCGAGGGATCCCGATCCTCGAACCCGAACCATTGGTAGCCCATGGGCGACAGCTCGCAAACGAAGGGCGCGTTGGGCGAGACGAAGGCGGCATTGGGCAAACTTTGCGCGAAATAGGGAGCAAGCCCGATCAAGTCATCGCCGTTCGAGCCATAGCCGTGCAGGAACACGATGAGCTGCTTTGGCCTGGCGCCCGAGCGGGGGGCCAGTTCCGGTCCCGACAATCGCATCATTCGCTTGTTCCCGGTGGCAAGATGTTCGTCCGATCAATTGTCGGCGCCAACTTCATGCCGGGACTTCGTCCGCGGTTCCAGAAGTTTCTTCCTTCGACCAGCCCATCTCAATTCGGAACTTGCGACAGATAGTCGCACACCCACCTACAACACGCACCCGCTTCTGGTCGCCTTGGCGTAGGCCAGCAATTCCTTGCGCGTGACAAGGCCCGAGGCGGTGTAGGCATCGATAATGCGCGCGACCTCTTGGCCATGCGCGCTTGCCGAATGGCCAAGCCCATGGAGCGCGCTTTCCTGAATGGCCGGGTTCGTTGACTTCAAGATGCGCGCCATCACCTCGAGGATTGCCGCGTTCAAGGGATCGGGCGGTCGGGCGGGTTCGGCCTTGGCTGCCACGGGCAGAATGCCCCACCACATATAGGTGACCATATTGAGCGGCTTCGTCCCTTGCTCATCCAGATGGCCGAGGACCGGGGCGACACGCGGGGCAAGCAGGCGCTCGAACAACGGCCCGATCGCAACAACGCAACGATGGCGCGACGGCCAATCCACCGCCTCGTCCAATATCGAGAGCACCAGCCCGCCGGCGCCGCTATCGACGATGTAGTAAAGCCCCTGCGCGATCTGGGAATCGGCGAAGCATGCCAGCGCCGGTTCCGGATTCTCGAAGAGACGCGTCAGATGCGCGATGGTGAGCGAGGCCGGGCCATCCCAGCGATCGGCATCCATTTCGAAATACCATTCAACGCCACCACCATTGAACGGCACGGCGTGGCTGAACACGTGCTCGATCCAGGCCTCGAAATCCAATCCGGTCAGGTAACGACGATCCATCGTTTCCTCTAGAGCGGCGCCACCCGGTAATAATGCCACAGCACGCGCGCTGCGTAGGAGCGAAAGGGGCGCCAGGGCTGGGCCAGTTCGCGCAATTCCGCCGGCGTCGGGCGGCGCTTGAGACGCTTCAGGCGTTGGGCCCCCACGATCAGCGCCAGATCCTGGGCCGGCATGATGTCGGGGCGCTTCAACGCGAAGAGCAGGAACACCTCGGCCGACCAGCGGCCGATGCCCTTGACCTCCGACAGGCGGTTGATCGCCTCTTCGTCCGCCATCCGGCGCAATTGGGGAATCGAAAGCCGCCCCTCGGCCATGGCTTGGGAAAGATCGCGCCCATAGGCCATCTTCGCCCGGCTGAAGCCAATCGATTTCAAGGCGGAATCGTCGAGCCCCAGGAAATCCTGGGCCGCGCGCCCCGCCATCGCCTTGCGCAGGCGCCTGGAAATCGTCGCGGCCGCCTGCTTGGAGACTTGCTGGGCGATTATGATATCGATCAGCGTCATGAAACTGGCCGCGCTCGATCGCCGGGGCGGCGGACCGATTTCGACGATGGCCCGCTTGAGATCGCGATCGACGTCGATCAAGTGGCGGCGCGCCGCTTGCGCCCAGGGAACTTCTTCGGCCATCCTGCGCATGATCCCTATCGATTGCAAAGCCGATGATCGTTACCAGATTCGCGCCCAGCCCGACAGGTCCCCTGCATTTGGGCCACGCCTATTCGGCGCTCTTCGGATGGCGCCAGGCGCGCGAGCAGGGCGGGCGCTTCCTGTTGCGGATCGAGGACATCGATCAAGCGCGTTGCCGCGAGGAATTCGCGGTGGCGATCGCCGAGGATCTGGCCTGGCTCGGGCTGGATTGGGACGGCCCCATTCGCCGGCAATCGGAACACATGGCGGATTACCGCGCCGCACTCGATCGCCTCGGCCGGCTTGGCGTGATCTATCCCTGTTTTTGCAGCCGCAAGGACATCGCCGCAGCGGCGAGCGCCCCGCATGGGCCCCAAGGCGTGGCCTATCCCGGCACCTGCCGCCGGATTCCGCCCGAAGTGGCCGAAGCACGAATCGCTTCCGGGCAAGCCCATGCGCTCCGCCTCGATACGGCCAAGGCCGCGGCCATGGTGGGTCGGCTCACTTTCAGCGACCTTGCGCATGGAGAGGTGCAAGCGCGCCCGGAACGCGCCGGCGACGTAGTGCTGGGCCGGCGCGACGCGCCCGCCAGCTATCATCTATGCGTCATCGCCGATGATTCAGGCCAAGGCGTCACCCTGGTGACCAGGGGCGAAGATCTGTTCGAGGCCACGCACATTCAGCGCCTCATCCAGGCGCTGCTGGATTTGCCCGAACCGGAATATTGGCATCATCGGCTGCTGCGCAACGCGGCCGGGGAGCGCCTCTCCAAGCGCGATCATGCGCTATCGATCCGGGCAATGCGGCAATCGGGACAAACGCCAAGAGCAGTCCGCTTCGCCGCCGGTTTTCCCGATTAGCGTCGGCTTTCGAAGCGGGGTGATCCATGAATCACGCCCCTTGTCGCTCGAAAGTCGGCGCCGGTTAACCGATGATTGTACCGGCCGGCGTGCACCGATGAGGTCATGATGCCGAATCAACCAGTGCCCCGCGACGCCGGGTACTGGTCCGGGACATCCGGATCGGCTATAGAGGGCGCCGGCCCCCTTCCCTTGAGTATGCGCCATCCATGGATCTCCAGTCCTTCATGCCCGAGTTGATCGCGCTGGGCCAGGTGATCACGATCGACCTCGTTCTGGCCGGCGACAACGCCATCGTCGTCGGCATGGCCGCAGCCGGGCTGCCCAAGCACCAGCGCGGCAAGGTCATCTTCCTGGGAATTGTCGCCGCGACCGTCTTGCGCATCATGTTCGCGCTGGTCACCAATCAGTTGCTGGCGATCATCGGGTTGACGCTTGCCGGGGGATTGCTGCTGCTCTGGGTGTGCTGGAAGTTCTGGCGCGAGCTATCCCACCAGCGGCGCGAACGCCTGGCGGAAGCCAAGCGGCATCGCGAGCGCCTGAGCGCCGAGGAGCGAAGTGAACTCGCGGAGCCGGAGGAGGCGCTGCCGGGTGCCCCGGTCGGCAAGACCATGCGCCAGGCCATCATCCAGATCGTGCTGGCCGACGTTTCGATGTCGCTCGACAACGTGCTGGCGGTCGCGGGTGCCGCCAAGGAACATTATTGGGTGCTGATCGTCGGCCTGGCGCTGTCGGTGGGATTGATGGGTGCTGCGGCGACCGTGATCGCCGCCATCTTGAAGAAGCACCATTGGGTCGCCTATGTGGGGCTGGCCATCATCTTGTGGGTGTCGGTGGACATGATCTATCGCGGGTCGGTCGAGGTCATGATCGAGGTCGATCAGGTCGGTATCATGGCGCCGTAATTCCGCGGATGGAGCGGTTTCCACTAACGTTGCCCCGCCACGCCATTTCGTCACCGCTGGGCTTGACCCGGCGGCCCATGGATGCAAGGGACCCAAGTCCGGGCATGACGCGGAAAAATAGTCCAGTCAGCCTTTGACAGCCCACTATCCTGTGATAGCGAAACAGCATGCTTACCGACCTCCTTGGTGTTGCCGGTCTCACCGCCTTGATCATGATTACCCCCGGGGCCGACCTTGCACTTGTGACTCGAAATACAGTGGTGGGTGGCAAGGCTGCAGGAGGGTGGACAAGCGCGGGAATCCTGACCGGTAACTTGGTCCACCTTACGTACTGCTTGCTTGGAGTTGGATGGATCGCAAACAGTGTCGTCGCTTTCACGATCCTCAAGCTTGCAGGCGGTGCCTACTTGATTTTTCTCGGGCTTCAGAGCTTTCGCCCGAATTCGAACACACCCGAGGAAATTGAGGCGCCAGCGAACCACAGCCGAATGTGGTGGGTGCAAGGGCTACTGAACAACTTGCTCAACCCAAAGGGTCCGCTGTTTTATCTTGGAGTGCTTGCGTTGTTCGTGCATCCAAACTCAACCATCGTGTACCTGGTACTGCTCATATGCACGACGATCGGTATCAGTGCGGGCTTTTGGGTGTTGTTTGTATATGTGCTTCAGATATCAAGCGTACGCAGCCGCCTGCTAGCTTTAGGTCCATGGGTAAACCGGTTACTCGGGACTGTGCTGATCGCCCTAGGTATTCGACTGTGGCTCACAGAGGTACCGGGCCTACAGTGAGCCACGGTATCTCGACCTTAGTTTCTTGATCTTGGTGATCCTAATTGCAGACCGGTTTGGGTCACTATTACCCGTGAGAGCAATGTCCGTAGGTAGTCGGCTTGTGTCCATGCAGCGGACCTATTCCTGAGGTGGTCCCGCCTGGCCGGACCACCTCAAACATGACCGAAGGCCACTCAAGGTAACGGGTCAGTCGCGCCACATGCCCATGGCAAGGTCCGAATAATCGGCGCGATCGGGCTTGAGATGGCCGTGGCGGATCAGAAAATCGATCACCACCAGCGCGACATTGAATTTGAATTCCTCGCCCTCGGAGAGGATCGCCTCCACCCGGTCAAGGGGCATCAACTCGAACGTGGCGATCTCGCCGTCATGATTGACCGGCTTGAAATCCGCCGACAGTTCCAGATCATGGACGAAGATCGTATCGTTGCGAAGGAAACCCTGGTGCGCCATGCGATAACGGATGGCGCCAACCGGGATCGCGCGGGAAGCGAGATCGGCGGGAATGCCGGCTTCCTCGGCGCATTCCTTGATCAGGGCCTGGCTGGGATCGAACCCGATGCCGATGCCACCCGCGACCAATTGATCGAACTTGCCAGGTTCGATCGGACGCTCCGCGGCGCGCCGGCCAACCCATAGGCGCATGGCATCGCCATCGCGCACATAGCCGTTCATGTGCACCCCATAGGCGCGTACGCCAAAGACCGGCACCGCCGCGCGTTCCAGGCGCGCGAAGGGAGGTGCCCGAAAGCTCAAACCAACCGGCAATTGCTCGTTGCGCCAGCCCGCGAACAGACCGGATTCGGACAATGCCTTCGCCACCTCGTTGAGGGAAGCGGAGCGCTGGTCGAATTCGGCGAGATGGGCCATCAGATCGGCCCCGTCGCGCCCGACCGCAAACACACTCGGAAAGAGGCGGAGGCGATCGGCGACATCGCGCCGGACCCAGCCCATCTCGTGCCCCTCGATCCGCCAGGGCAGGAAGGGCGTCATGTCGGGCGCCTTGCAGGCGCGGATGCGATCAAGGAGGCTCATGGCGCCCGGTGCCAACTTTCGAAAATGCGCGATACCTGAAACACTCCGATGCTCCTGGTGGTCCGATCCTGTCAGACAAGTACCCCGCAAGGGTGCGTGTCTCACCGGTGAATCGGCCCACAACCCCGATCATGCCAGTGGTATTCAGCTTCCGACACATGAATCGCCAAGGGATTCATGTGTCGGAACAATGCCACCAGGAAAGCCGGGCCGCATGTTACCAAATGCTGAGTCGCCCGCCGGCGTGAACCGGCGGTGTTAAATTGTTGAATCATCCATCAGCGACGGCGGGTACTGGAACGGAAGGGGCCGGCGCAGACCGGCCACGAGTTCGAGATAATCGGCGTGATCGGGGCCGATCGCACCCTTGCGAACGAGCAGATCGATCATCACCAGCGCCACGTCGAACATGAAGTCGTTGGCATCGCTCAGGCTATCCAACAGGCGTTCGATGGGCCAGCGCATGAATTCGGCGACTTCGCCATCGGCGTTGTTCGGGCGAAAATCCGCCGGCAATTCCAGGTCGAAATTGAATTGCAGGCCGACGCGAAGCCCCTCCTTGGCCTCGATCATCAGGGTGATGAGGCCGCAGGGTCGGGCGGCCTTGGCCAGGTCTTCGGGAATACCGGCCTCTTCGGCGCATTCCTTGATCAGGTTGGCCATGAGGGAAAGATTGTGTGGCTGGCCCCCGCCCACGATCACGTCGAGCATGCCGGGATCGATGGCCTTGGTTTGCGCACGCCGCGCGATCCAGATCGCATTCCCGCCATCCTCTTTCACGAGGCCGTTGACGTTGACGCCATGGCAGAGCACGCCGAACAAGGGGGTGGCCGCGCGCTCCATGAGCAAGAGCGGCGCCTCGCCGAAGCCTGTGTTCACCGGATAGAACTCGTCGCGCCAGCCTGGAACCAGGCCGCGCGAGCGCCATTCGTCCAAAACTTCCGCCATGGCACGGCTTCGCAATTGGGGAATTCCCAAGCGATCGACCAGGCTGACGCAAAAATCATCGACCGCGAACACCGAGGCATATGCGCGCGCGAGTTGGGCGATCGCGGGTGCCACCCAGCCCACATGCCGGCCGGCGACGACGAATTTTCGGTAACGCGAGAGATCGACCGGCGGATAGCGGAGATACTGCCGCAAGGGTGAATCATAGTTGGTCATGAAGCGCTCGCGCCGTCTCCGGAAAATCCGATTCTTGCCGCAATGCCGGCGCAATCGCGCCACGCAAATGCCCCATCGCGGGAAGCAATATCCGTGGGCGTCATAGTATCAACGTTCCAGCGAAGGGGAAGACAAATGCAACGGAAATGGATTCTGGGCCTGACCACGGCCATGGTTCTGATCGGCTGCGAACAGCAATACTCCAAGAACGACGCCACCAATTCCAACCAGCCGGCCAAGCAGGAGAAAGACCTGCTCGGCGCCCTAGACAAGGTCGAGGAGAGGAAACCGGTTCTTCTCGAATCGCTGTCGAGCCAACTCGACGCGAGCGCCCAACAAATTGGCATCGTGCCGGTGGCGCCCATGGATTCCTTTTATCTTCCCAACCATCCGATGGACACGGAGAATTACGCGGCCATCACCAACAATCTGGTGAAACAGGCCGCATCCGATCCGGTCTCCACGTTTTCCATCGATGTCGATACCGGATCCTATGCCAATGTGCGCCGCTTTCTGATGAACGGGCAATTGCCGCCGCGAGACGCCATTCGCATCGAGGAGATGGTCAATTACTTCGCCTATGATTATCCAGCACCCGTGGATGCGAGCGCGCCCTTCAGCCTGGCGGTCGCGACCACGCCCACGCCCTGGAACCCGGATACCTATCTGATGCGGGTCGGCATCAAGGGAATGGAGCCCCCGGCCGATGAACGGCCCGCGGCCAATCTCGTGTTCCTGATCGATGTCTCGGGCTCGATGTCGGACCCCGACAAATTGCCGCTGCTGAAGGCGGGCTTGAAATTGCTGACTTGGCAATTGCGCCCAGAGGACAAGGCCTCCATCGTCGTCTATGCCGGGGCGGCCGGCCTGGTGCTGGAGCCGACCGCCGGCACCGAGCGCCGCGACATCATCGCCGCCATCGATCGGTTGGAGGCAGGCGGTTCCACGGCGGGCGGCGAAGGCCTGGAACTGGCCTATGCCCAGGCCGAGAAAGCAAGGATCGAGAACGGCATCAACCGCGTCATCCTGGCGACCGACGGCGATTTCAATGTCGGCGTCACCGACATCGAGCAACTGAAGCGGATGGTCGAGCGCAATCGCGAGGACGGCGTTTCCCTGACCACGTTGGGTTTCGGCGAAGGGAATTACAACGACGCCCTGATGGAGGCGATCGCCGACGTTGGCAACGGCAATTACGGCTATGTCGACAGCCTCAAGGAAGCCAAGCGCCTGCTGGTCGACGAGCTGGGCGCCACCATCCAAACCATCGCCAAGGACGTGAAAATCCAGATCGAGTTCAACCCGGCTGTAATCGCCGAGTACCGGTTGATCGGCTACGAGAACCGCGCGCTTCAGCGCCAGGACTTCAACAACGACCGCAAGGACGCGGGCGAGATCGGCGCCGGACACAGCGTGACCGCGCTCTACGAGGTGGCGCTCAAGGGCTCGCGCGGCCTTGCCATCGACCCGTTGCGCTATGGCGCGGGCGCGAGCGGGAACACGACCGGGGAGGGTCCGGACGGCGAGGCCGGGGAATTCGCCTTCCTGCGCCTGCGCTACAAGGCGCCCGAGGGAACGAGCAGCCAATTAATCGAGCGCGCACTGCCGGTCGCGGCGTTGACCGGCGGCGGGAACCCGGACAACGATCTCGAATTCGCCGCCGCGGTGGCGGCCTTTGGTCAGTTGCTGCGCGACGGCGATCAAATGGCGGCGTTCGATTTCGACCAGGTGGCCAAGCTGGCACAGGCGGGAAAGGGCGAGGACCCCGACGGCTATCGCGCAGAGTTCGTTGAGCTGGTGGAGATCGCCCGGGAATTGTCGCGCCGGCCCGGCGAGGGGTGAGCGCGCGCTTACGCGAAAGGTTGCACAGGCCGCCGACCTGGTCCATATGGACCGGGTCGGCAAATGCCTGATCGGACCCGGGAATGGGCGCGCGCGAGGATCATCGAAACAACGAACGCAATATTGAAGGCAAGCCCGCCGCCGGTCTGGTAGCTTCATGTCGAAGGCGAGGCCGCGCGAGCACGAGTGTTTGCGGGCACGAGACCTAGGGCCAGTCCCTTGCCTTTTTCCCCCGATACGCCGCCCGACCCACCGCGCCCGCCCGTTTCGCGCTCGCCCTGGTTCTGGCTGGCGATCCTGATCGGGGTGAGCGCGGCGCTGGTCTATTTTCTCGAGGATCAGTTCCCGGGAACGCTCGCGAACCCGGAGAATCAGTTGCCGCTCGTGTACAAGCTGCTGTGGCTCGCCTTGCTGGTTCCGGCCCTGGTGCTGGGATGGCGGTCGCGCCCGAAAACGAGCCTGCGCAATGGGGCCATCTGGCTATTGATTTTTGCCGGCCTGACCGCGCTGATGACGTTCCGCGAGGACGCGTTCTATATCGCCGGGCGCGTGCTGGGGGGCGCGGCTCCCGCGGCCGGGATCGTGACCGAGGATGGGGGCGTGCGTTTCACGCGGGGCGCCGACGGACATTTCGTGATCCGGGCGGAGGTCAACGGCAAGCGCGTGATGTTCCTGCTGGATACCGGGGCGACCGATATCGTGCTTACGCCCCATGATGCCGAGCGCGTCGGCTTCGACCCCGCCAGCCTCGCCTATGACCGTGTAGTGGCGACGGCGAACGGCCTGAGCACGGCGGCCCCGATCCGTCTCGAAAACCTGGTGGTGGGGCCGATCGCGCTGGGGCCGCTGCCGGCTTCCGTCAACCGCGCCGAGATGAGCCACTCGCTCCTTGGCATGGAATTCCTCAATCGCCTGTCGGCGTGGCGGGTCGAGGGCGACCTGCTGACCTTGATGCCCTGAGCGGCCTTGGCCGCCGGGCATGGTCGCGACGCCATGGCGCCGTCCGCATCGCTTGTCGCGACGCCGGGCGCTATTCCAGAGCCCCTCTTGGGCCGAGCGCCTCGGTCAGTTTGGCCGCCAGTTCCTCGACGCGGAAGGGCTTGGGCAGGATCAAGGTGTCGGCTCCAAGTTCCGCCCGGTTTACCCTCTCGACGCTGATCTGGCCGGACATCAGGATGGCCTTGAGGCCGGGCCGGCGAAGCCGCGCCTGACGCGGAAAATCGTGGCCCGACATCGGGCCCAGCAAATCGATGTCGCTCAAGACGAGCGCGATATCCATCGCGCTTTCAATCGAGCGCGGACCGGACCCGCAATCGCCGGCCAAGGACGCGCGATAACCCAAGGAGGTCAAGGCCGAAACGACGAATGCGCCTAATTCCGGATTGTCCTCCACCACCAGGATCAGATCGCCGGCGCCGGCGCGCTGTGGTGAAACGACATCGGTTCCGAGGGCAGCAGCATGCCCAGATCCCGACCCAGTGCTTCGGACGCCCGATAACCCAGCAGGTTTTCCGCGGACCTGTTGAAGACCAGGATCTTGTGGTCGGTATCGACAGCGATCGCGACCTCGCTCATGATCACGAGCACGCCGGTCGGCGCCGAAGCGGCTAGGGATTTCTCGCCCGCTTCGGCCGGCGGCGGATCAACGCGCGTTCCCTTGCGATTCATTGTTTCCCATCGTGCATCGTTCCCCGGCTTCCAGGAAACCCGGGAGAATGTGACCCCGGCGGAAGGCGGCGAAGGAACAATCGGATACCGGCCGAGGATTCCGTGACGCCACCATCCTTGTACGCGGCGAATTCTATCACGGGCGACGCGTGGAGCGTGAAGCCGGTTCGTTCCTCAATTCGAGCCCGCTTGCTCGACCAGGTCGACGATTTCACCCATGATGCGGTTGAGATCATAGTCCTTGGGCGTATAGACGCGAGCGACGCCCTCGCCCAGCATCCTGGCGGCGTCCTCCGGCGGAATGATGCCGCCCACGACCAATGGCACGCGATCGAGGCCGGCGCGTCGCATCCGCTCAAGAATTTCCGCCACCAGCGGCAAATGCGAGCCGGATAGGATGGAAAGGCCAACCACATGCACGCCTTCCTCAAGTGCCGCATTGGCGATCTCGGCCGGCGTCAGGCGAATGCCTTCGTAAACCACTTCCATGCCGCAATCCCTGGCGCGGACCGCGATCTGCTCGGCGCCGTTGGAATGGCCATCGAGGCCGGGCTTGCCGACCAGCAACTTGATGCGCCGGCCGATTAGGGCCGAGACCGCATCGACGCGCGCCCTGAGATCGGCGAGGCCCACGTGGCCCCTTTCGGCCATTGCGCTCCCGACACCGGTGGGCGCACGGTATTCGCCGAACACATTGCGCAAGGCGCCGGCCCATTCCCCGGTGGTGACGCCCGCATGCGCGCAGGCGATCGAGGCTTCCATGACGTTGGCTCCTTCGCGCGCGTCGCTCTCCAGGCGCCGGAGGGCGGCTGTGACCGCTTCCGGATCGCGGGCCCTGCGCCAGGCATCGAGCGCCTGGATTTGCTCCTCCTCCGATTTCGGATTGACGCCGAGGATGCCACCATCCGCCGATTGGGTGAGCGGCGAAGGCGCGGTTTCGGTGAAGCAATTGACGCCGACAACCTTTTGCTCGCCGGATTCGATCGCCTGCAGCCTTCGGGCGTTGCTCTCCACCAGGCGTTGTTTCATGTAGCTCGAATCGATGGCGGCGACGGCGCCACCTATTTCGGCGATCCGATCCAACTCGGCCCGCGCGCCGGCCATCAGTTCCGCGACCTTGGCCGCGATCACCGGCGATCCGTCGAAGATGTCGGCATATTCCAGGATGTCGGTCTCGTAGGCCAGGATCTGCTGCAGGCGCAAGGACCATTGCTGGTCCCAGGGCCGGGGGAGGCCGAGAGCCTCGTTCCACGCGGGCAATTGCAGCGCGCGGGCGCGGGCATCCCTGGAAAGCGTGACCGAGAGCGCCTCCAGCAGGATGCGATAGACGTTGTTCTCCGGTTGTTGTTCGGTCAGGCCCAGCGAATTCACCTGCACCCCATAGCGGAAGCGGCGCAAGGCCGGATCGGCCACGCCATAGCGCTCGCGCGCGATCTGGTCCCACATCCGGCCGAAGGCGCGCATCTTGCACAGCTCGGTCACGAAGCGCAGGCCCGCGTTCACGAAGAAGCTCATTCGCCCGACCACGCGCGGAAAATCCGCCGGCGCCATCTGGCCGGAATCGCGTACGGCATCGAGGATGGCGATGGCGGTCGCAAGCGCGTAGGCCAGTTCCTGTTCCGGCGTGGCACCAGCCTCTTGCAGGTGATAGGAGCAGACATTGACCGGGTTCCATTTCGGCGCCTCGCGGCAGGCAAACGCGATCAGGTCGGCGGTCAGCTTCAGGCTTGGCGCCGGGGGGAAGATATGGGTCCCGCGCGAGAGATACTCCTTGATGATGTCGTTCTGGGTCGTGCCCTGGAGCGGGGCGCGGGCCACACCTTGCCGCTCGGCCGCCGCGACATAGAGCGCGAACAGCCAGGGCGCCGTCGCGTTGATCGTCATCGAGGTGTTCATGCGGCCGATCGGCAGGCCATCCATGAGCGTCAGCATGTCGCCAAGATGGGCGACCGGCACGCCGACTTTGCCGACCTCGCCCCGGGCGAGCGGATGGTCGGAATTGTAGCCGGTCTGGGTCGGCAGATCGAAGGCGATCGAAAGCCCGGTCTGGCCGCGGGCCAAATTGGTGCGGAACAATTCGTTCGAAGCCTTGGCCGAGGAATGGCCGGCATAGGTGCGAAAGAGCCATGGCTGATCGCGGCCGGGTCCAGTACCCGCCGTCGCCGATAGCTGATTCAGCAACATGACACCGCCAGTACACGCCGGCGGGTACAATCATTTGTTAGCATGTGCCAACTTTCATAAACGTAGCGTAACATTTCATGGATCAAGCTTTTCCGAAAGTTGGCACTACGCACCTCGGTCTCTTGCAGTGGCTCAGGCTTTGCCATGGCTTGCCCTCAAGGTCCATATTGTGCGGTGCAATATAGGGGCCGCTAGTGAGCTAGAGCAAGGTCGCGCGCTCGAAAATGCAGTTGGCTCGTCATCTGTCCGGTTTTTGTAGCGCGTGATTTGTCCGGTTTTAGATTCGCTCCAATCCAGGCGCCCATTTGCCGTGTACTTCGCCGCGACCTTTCCCACACAAAATGCTTGTAATAAACATTCACGCGCCGGTTCTTGATATCGACGACCTTTGGGTTGGGCCGCCTCGCCGGAGTTTATCAGTACAAGGTTTTCTCCGGCCTGTTCCGCCTGGCGCCGGGGGCGTACTTCTTCACCTTGACTTCCGCCTCGCGCTCGCGCGCTTGCGCGATCTCGAAAGAGGTCTGCATCCGAAGAAGCGTGTCCATACTTGGTCCGAAGGCCTTCTCGATGCGCAGCGCCATTTCCGGAGACAGCGAAGCGCGCGTGTTCAGAAGCGCGGACAACGCCGGGCGCGTAACGCCCAGCGTCTTGGCGGCCTCGGTCACCGAAAGGCCCAGGGGCTCGATAACCTCTATCCTGATGAACTGGCCCGGATGGGAAGGCCGTGCCATGCGCGTCATGGTGCCACCGCCTAGTGGCAATCCTCGAAATTCAGATCGCCGATCTCGCCCTCGGCCTCGTCGATCCGGAACGTAATGCGCCAGTCGCGGGTGACGGCCATGCTCCAGGTGCCCTTGCGGATGCCCGTGAGCTGATGCGTTTTCCAGCTCGGGCTACGCCGAAGCTCGCGCGCGTTGGCCATGTCCTGCAAGTAAGACAAGATATCGCGGATTTTCTCGACCGCGGCAGCCGGCAGCCCAGACGCTTTGTCTTTCTCCACGAAGCGCCTTAGTCCCCCGTGAACGACGTTCCGAATTTTCACGCCTGCAGTCCATCAAACCGACTGAAGCCTGTCAAGTTACGCTTTACAGATGCCCCCCGAAACACCAAGGGCCGCGATCGCTCGCAGCGAGAGCCCCGCCTTACGCCTTGTCCAGCGCCTGCTCGATGTCGGCGATCAGGTCGGCCACGGATTCGAGCCCGGCCGAAAGACGCGCGAGGCCCGGGCCGATGCCCTGGGCCTGGCGCTGTTCGGGCGTCAGGCGCTGGTGCGTGGTCGTGGCGGGGTGGGTGATGAGGGACTTGGAATCGCCGAGGTTGTTGGAAATCAGGATCAGCTTCAACGCGTTCAAGAAACGAAACGCCGCCTCCTTGCCGCCCTTCAAGTCGAAGGCCACGATCGAGCCGCCGCCCTTCATCTGCTTCAATGCCAGATCCCGCTGCGGGTGACTGGGAAGCGTCGGGTAGAGGGTATGGACAAGCTTGGGATGGCCCTGGAAGGAATCGGCGATCTTGAGCGCGGTCTCCGATTGGCGCTTGAGGCGCAAATCCAAAGTCTCCAGGCCCTTCAACAGGAGCCAGGCATTGACCGGGCTCAACGACGGCCCGGTGTGGCGGACGAAGGGTTGCAGCACTTCGTCGATGTATTTGCGCGTGCCCAGGATCACACCGCCGAGGCACCTTCCCTGGCCGTCGATGTGCTTGGTCGCCGAATAAACGACGATGTCCGCCCCGAATTCGAGCGGGCGTTGCAGCAGCGGTGTGGCGAAGACGTTGTCGATCACTACTTCGGCGCCCGCAAGGTGGGCGAGGTCCGAGACCGCCTTGAGATCGACCAGCCGCAGGGAGGGGTTCGAGGGCGTCTCGACAAATACGGCGCGCGTGGGGCGTGCGAGTGCCTGCTGCCACGCCCTGAGATCGCGGCCATCGACGAATTGGGTCTCGATCCCCCATTTGGGCAGGATCTCGCCCACGACGTAGCTGCACGAGCCGAACAGCGCGTCGGAAGCCACCACCCGGTCACCGGCCTTGAGCAGGCAGGCGAGCGAGGCGAACACGGCCGCCATGCCGGAGGCGGTGGCGCGCGCGGCCTCGGCACCTTCGAGGAGCGTCATGCGTTCCTCGAACATCCGCACCGTCGGATTGCCGAACCGGCCATAGACGAAACGCGGCCGCGTATTGTTGAAGGCGGCCTCGGCCTCTTCGGCATCGTCATAGACATAGCCCGAGGTCATGTAGATGGCCTCGGCCGTTTCCTTGTGCTGGGATCGTGTGACCCCGCCATGCACCATCAACGTATCGAGGCCCCATTCGGCGCTGTCGTCCTTGGCCATTTTCCGCCCCCGTCCCTGCCATCGCTTCAGACACAAAAAAACCCCGACCGGCCAAGCGGTTCGAGGTTCCCGGGCGCTTCCATGCATCGCGCGCCATCGCCCCTTTTAGCCGCTTGTTTTACGTGGCCGCAATCCGGTCCAAATCACCACGCCCTCGCTCATTCGCTACCGGATTGGGTGGACGGTGTCAAGGCGGTGCTGGCCCACTTTGCGCTCAAGGCCGCTTTGAACTAGTCTTTGTCACCGACCCCGATGCCGGTCCGCCGAGGAAAAGCCGCCCATGGCCGAGAGAGTCGAACGCAGGCTGGCCGCCATCCTTGCCGCCGACGTGGTGGGTTACAGCCGCCTGATGGAGCGGGACGAGGGCGGGACCCTTTCGCGCCTGCGGGCCAACCAGCGCGACATCATCGAGCCGTGCCTGGCCAAGCACGGCGGCCGGCTGGTCAAACTGATGGGTGACGGGTCGCTGATCGAGTTTCGCAGCGTCATCGACGCCCTTTCCTGCGCGCTTGAAATCCAGGCGGCGCTTGCGGGCGCCGAGCCTGACCAGCCGGAGGCGAACCGGTTCCTTTATCGCATCGGCGTCAATCTGGGCGATGTCATCGTCGAGGGCGACGATATTTATGGCGAGGGTGTCAACGTGGCGTCACGGCTGCAAACATTGGCACGGCCGGGAGGCATCGCCATCCCGCACGCGGTCCTGGACCACGTCCAGGGCAAGATCGCCGCCGCCTTCGAGGATCTGGGCCAGCACCAGATCAAGAACATCGAGCGCCCGCTTCACGTCTTTGCCGTGACCGCGCCTTCGGCGCGCCCATCGCCCGCGGGCGATTCCACGCCAAAGGCCACGCGACTGGCGATCGCGGTGCTGCCCTTCACCAACATGTCGGGCGACCCGGAACAGGAATATTTCTCCGACGGCATCACCGAGGACATCATCACCGATTTGAGCAAGGTGGGCGCGCTGGCGGTGACCGCGCGCAACACCACCTTCGCCCTCAAGGGCAAGGCGATGGATGTGGGCGAGGCGGCGCGGCAATTGCGGGTCTCGCATGTGCTGGAAGGTAGCGTGCGCAAATCGGGCGCGCGGGTGCGTATTAGCGCGCAGTTGATCGACGGGGCCACCGGCCATCATCTGTGGGCCGAGCGCTACGACCGCGACCTCGACGATATTTTCGCGCTCCAGGACGAGATCGCGCGGGCCATCGTCGATGCCCTGAAAATCAAGCTGATGCCGGCGGAGCGCGCCGGCATCGGCCAGCGCACGACCGAAAATGTGGAAGCCTATCAGTATTACCTGATGGGACGGCAACATACCTTGCGCATGGGTCGGCGCAACCAACTTTCCGCCCGTCGCCACTACCAGCGGGCGATCGAGATCGACCCCGATTACGCCAGGGCGCACGCCGGATTGGCCTTGGCCGAGGGCTGGATTCTTAATACCGGCGATGCCAGCGCCAGCCTCGCCACCTTGCGCCTGGAGGCCGATCGCGCGCTGGCGATGGACCCGACGCTCGCCGAAGCGCATGTGGCCGACGGGCTGGCGCATTTCTTCAACGGGAAACTCGAACTGGCGATCGAGGCCAGCCGGCGCGCCGTCGTGCTGGATCCCAATCTATACGAAGCGCATATGTGCCTCGGCCACGCGCTGCGCATGGATCGCCAGTTCGACGCGGCCCTGCGCGCCTATGAAAGGGCCGCGGAACTGGACCGGAACAGCTATGATGCCCTGGCCATGGCCGTCGATTGCCGGAAGAGCCTTGGGGACGAGGCAGGCGCCCGCGCGCTGGCGGTGGAATCGTTGACCAGAATCGAGAAGGCCATGCTCCTCTACCCCGACGACGCGGCGGCCTATGCCCATGGCTGTAACGCGCTCTAGGCCACCTCTAAAAACCCCCTGTTCCGCGGGATAGATTTCTGATTCAGTGATTCCAGCAGCAAAGGGGTCGCCGATGACGAGCCAGCCGGGATTTTTCGACGTTCAGGACAGGTACGCGGCGCTGAGCCGGGCGGG
>CAZIUB010000078.1:0-7792 GCA_964542425.1 uncultured Rhodospirillaceae bacterium
CGCCCGAGCCGCGCCCGAATACCGCGATCTCGGCGCAAAAGAGCGCCGATCAAGCCAAATACACACCACGCACAAGCAGAAAAGTCACAAAAATCAGCCTTAAATCTTCAAACTTCAATTTATTCAGAGGCTCCCTAATTCCATCGCCGAAAAATCGTCAAGGATAGTCACCGGCGATTGTCGCATCCCGAGAGCAGCACGAGGACCCTGGTGCCAACTTTCAAAAAAGCGCGATACATGAAGCGCTCGGATATTGCAACGAAAGTTGGTACAATTTCCCCAACGATCGTATCCGCCGGCGTGCATTGGCGGGGTCATATTGTTGCATCAGCCAACAGCGACGGCGGGTACTGGTGAATACAGGATCGGCTACTCCCTCGCCCTCGCCCCAAGCGCCGCTTCGGGTGGCGATCGCAGGTCTTGGGACCGTCGGCGCCGGGGTCGTGCGCCTGCTCCGCGAGAATGCCGAGATCCTGCGCCTGCATTGTCCACGCCCGATCCAACTGGTCGCGGTCTCGGCCCGCGACCGCGCCAAGAATCGCGGCATCGATCTCACGGGCATCGACTGGCGCGACGATCCGTTGACCTTGGCCGAGGATCCCGGCGTGGATGTGGTCGTCGAATTGATCGGCGGATCGGACGGCCAGGCCAAGGCGCTGGTCGAGCGCGCGTTCGCCTCTGGCAAGCACGTGGTGACGGCCAACAAGGCGCTGCTCGCCCATCACGGAACCGATTTGGCGCTCCTCGCGGAGAAAGCGGGCGTGGCACTCGCCTATGAGGCGGCGGTTGCCGGCGGGATTCCGGTCATCAAGGCGATGCGCGAGGGGCTGGCCGCCAATAGGATTGATCAGGTCTATGGCATCCTCAACGGCACTTGCAATTACATCCTCTCCCAGATGCGCGAGACCGGACGCGAATTCGCCGAAATGCTGGCCGAGGCGCAGCGCCTCGGCTACGCCGAGGCCGATCCCGGCTTCGACGTCGATGGCATCGACGCCGCGCATAAGCTGGCGATCCTGACCTCCGTCGCCTTCGGCTGCCGCATCGATCTCAAAGGCGTGCGCGTCGGCGGCATTCGCAACGTCTCGGCCCAGGACATTGCCTACGCCGAGGAACTGGGCTTCCGCATCAAGCTGCTCGGCATCGCGCGCCTGACGCCTGGCGGGGTCGAACAGCGCGTGCACGCGTGCATGGTTCCGGTAGGGAATGTCATCGCCAAGGTGGACGGCGTCTTCAACGCGGTGGTGACCCAGGGCAATTTCGTCGGCGAGAATGTTTCGATCGGGCGGGGTGCCGGCGCCGGACCGACCGCCTCGGCGGTGGTGGCCGATTTGATGGACATCGCGCGCGATCGCGTGCTGCCAGCCTTCTCGGCGCCGGCCCATGCGCTGCAGCGCCTGGCGCAGGCCCCCCTTGGCTCCCATGTCGGCAGCTACTATTTGCGCCTGATGGTGGTCGATCGGCCCGGCGTGATCGCCGATATCGCTGCTGCGATGCGTGACGAACAGGTGTCGATGGAAGCGATGATCCAGCGCGCCCGCGCACCGGGCGAAGCGGTGCCCGTGGTACTGACCACGCACGAGACCAGCGAAGCCGCGATCGGGCGCGTGGTCGAGCGCCTGGGGCGGTTGGACTCGATCCTGGAGCCCCCGAACGTGCTGCCGATCGAGGACCTAATACCCGCCGTCGCTGATGGCTGATTCGTGCCGAATGACTCCGCCGGTCCACGCCGGCGGGTATTATCATTTGGTAACCTGTGCCCGACTTTCGTGGAAGCATTGGAGCGTTTCACGGATCACGCATTTTCGAAAGTTGGCACTGGGATCGTGACGATCGCACTGGATCAGGCGTGGAAAGGGAAGGAATCATGGATCGCAATCTGGCTCTGGAAGCGGTGCGGGTGACCGAGGCGGCGGCCCTGGCGGCGTCCCGATTGATGGGGCGTGGCGATGAAAAGGCCGCCGACCAGGCCGCCGTCGATGCGATGCGCCGAGCGCTCAACAATCTTCCGATCGAGGGCGTCGTGGTGATCGGCGAGGGCGAGCGCGACGAGGCGCCGATGCTCTATATCGGCGAGAAGGTGGGCGCCGGCGGGCCCAAGATCGACATCGCGCTCGATCCCTTGGAAGGGACCACGATCACCGCCAAGGGCGGGCCAAACGCGTTGGCGGTCATCGCCATGGCACAATCCGGCGGCTTCTTGAACGCGCCCGATGTCTACATGGAGAAGATCGCGACCGGACCCGGCTTGCCCGATGGCGTGGTCGATCTCGACAAATAGCCGGAGGTGAACTTGCGCGACCTGGCCAAGGCCCGGGCGATGGACATCCGAGATCTGGTGGTGTGCATCCTCGATCGGCCGCGCCACGCCGAGTTGATCGCCAAGGTGCGCGCCGCCGGTGCCCGCATCATGCTCATTTCCGATGGCGACGTCTCGGGCGTGATCGCGACCGCCCGACCCGACAGCGGCATCGACCTCTACATGGGATCGGGCGGCGCGCCCGAAGGCGTGCTGGCCGCCGCCGCCCTGCGCTGCATCGGGGGCCAGATGCAAGGAAGGCTGGTGTTCCGCAATGAGGAGGAGCGCGGTCGCGCGCGTCGCTTGGGCGTCGAGGATTTCAATCGCAAATACGGCATGCTCGATCTCGCTCACGGCGATGTCATGTTCGCGGCGACCGGGGTCACCGATGGCTCGATGTTGCGCGGCGTGCGCCGGCATTCCAACATGGCGATCACGCATTCCATGGTGATGCGCTCCAAGACCGGCACTGTTCGCCTGGTCGAGGCCTATCACAATTGGTCGATCAAGCCACCCCCGGCGTCTGGCGCCTAAACTCGATGGCGGCAGTCCTGAGTTCGGTCCCATTGGCCGCTCCGGAGGCGGCTCCGGCCTTTCTCGGCGTCGAGCGATCGATCGGCGGGCGTTGCTGGCGCCAGCGCGTGTCGGATGAGCGACTGGCGCAATCGATCGCCCAGACCTGCGGCGTCTCCGATCTGATCGCGCGCCTGCTTGCCGGGCGCGGCCAGAATCCGGAAACGACGCCTGGTTTTCTCAATCCCAGGCTGCGCGAGGCGCTGCCCGATCCCGCGCGCTTGAAGGACATGGATCGCGCCGTCCAGCGCCTGGTGCGGGCGCTGGGTGCGGGCGAGAAGATCGCCATTCTGGGCGATTACGATGTCGATGGCGCCACCTCGGCCGCACTCGTCTCCCGGTTCCTGAGTGCCACTGGCGCCGGAGCACCCAGGCTCTATGTGCCGGATCGTATGAAGGAAGGCTACGGGCCGAATGTGCCTGCGCTACGGCGGCTGCGGCAAGAGGGTGCCGGCGTCGTGATCACGCTTGATTGCGGGATCACCGCCTTCGACGCCTTGGAAAAGGCAGCGGCGATCGGGCTCGATGTGATCGTGATCGACCATCACGTGGCCGAGCCTCGGTTGCCGAGGGCAGCCGCCATCGTCAATCCAAACCGGCTGGACGAGGATTTCCCGCACCGCCAACTGGCGGCGGTGGGCGTTGCCTTCTTGCTGGTGGTGGCGCTCAACCGGGAATTGCGAAGGATCGGCTGGTATTCGCCGCCGCGCCCCGAGCCCGATCTGATGGCCTGGCTCGATCTGGTGGCGCTCGGCACCATCTGCGACGTGGTGGCGCTGACCGGACCCAATCGGGCGCTCGTTTCCCAGGGGCTGAAGGTGATGGCGGGCAGGGGGAATGTGGGCTTGAGCGCCTTGGCCGATGTCGCCAGGATCGGCGAGCGGCTGGACGCCTATCACGCGGGCTTCATCCTCGGCCCACGGGTCAATGCCGGGGGTCGCGTCGGCAAATCCGATCTGGGCGCCCGGCTGCTCTTGACCGAGGATCCGATCCTGGCCGGTGAATTGGCGTTGATCCTCGATACCCACAATCGGGAGCGCCGCGCCATCGAGGCTGAAATCCTGGGCGAGGCTTCGCGCTTGGCCGAATCGGCGCTCGGGCGTTCGCCGCATCTTCTGTTCCTGGCGGGCCAAGGCTGGCATCCGGGCGTGATCGGCATCGTCGCCGGAAGGCTGAAGGAACGATATCAGCGTCCGGTCTGCGTGATCGCGCTGGCGCAAGGCATCGCCAGGGCCTCCGGCCGGTCGGTCAGCGGGCTCGATCTGGGGAGCGCCGTCATCGCTGCGCGCGAGGCAGGCCTCTTGGAAAAGGGCGGCGGGCACGCCATGGCGGCGGGTTTCGAGTTGCCGGAGAGCGGCCTCGAGGCCTTGCGCGAATTCCTGGAGGAGCGCCTGTCGGGCGCGGCGCTTGCATTGCCGCCGGTGCCGCTCTTGACCCTTGATGGCGCGATCCAACCCAAGGCCGCCCAACCGGATCTCGCGCGCGCGATTCAGTCCCTCGGCCCCTTCGGCAGCGGCAATGCCGAGCCGCGCTTCGCCATGCCCTCGATGCGGGTGGTTCGGGCTGACCCGGTGGGCGAGGCGCATGTTCGCTGCGTCCTTGCCGGGAGCGATGGGGGGCGGATGAAGGCGATCGCGTTCCGCGCGCTGGGCGAGGATCTGGGCCAGGCACTCCTGGAAAGGAACGCCGCTCCCTTGCATCTGGCCGGCAGGCTCAAGCTCGATTCCTGGCAGGGCAGGGAGGAAGTGCAGCTGCAAATCGAGGACGCCGCCCCCTCCGGCGCTTGACGCGGCCAGCGCCCGCACCCGGCCGGCCGGGATTGCATTTGGTCGCCTAAAAAGCTAAACAGGCGCCGTTCCGGGAAGGCCCAGTGCCAACTTTCGAAAGAGCCTGATACAAGGAACACTTCGATGCCGCCACGAAAGTCTGGCCAAATGTTACCAAACGATGAGTCGCCCGCCGGTGCGCGCCGGCGGCGGCAAATGGCCGAATCATCGCGCCGCGACGGCGGGTACTAGTTCCGCCTCGCGTCCCCATCGTCTAGAGGCCCAGGACACCACCCTTTCACGGTGAAGACACGGGTTCGACTCCCGTTGGGGACGCCAATGAAATCAATACGTTAGTATTCTGACGGGTCCAAAAAAGACAATCTTACCCAACTCTTACCCAATATATGACGTTGGGGACCTCGGTCGACTAAACCTGAGGCTTGGGCGCTAAACTTTCCAGAGAAATGATCCGTGCTTGTGTTCCTGGTGTCATCCGCCGGTGATGCTCAAGCGTGGCCGGCCGCAGCATCTTCAAAATAGCGCTTGTCGCGCCCGCAGGTCATCAGCATTGGTTGATATTCTTACCGATAGCGGCCTTCCCGTTGCCATGATCAAAACAGCCGCTCACCCATTGCCCAAAATAATTTGTACCAGACATCCGAGCCTCGCCGTAGCCATCGGGGAGATCATTCTTGTATGCTCCCTCGTAGCGGTCGCCATTGGCCCAGACTAAATTCGTTCGTCGTCCTTCCACTCGCCCTCGTAGCGCCCGCCATCGGCGTCGACCATGGTGCCGCGGCCGTTTCGTTCGTCGTCCTTCCACTCGCCTTCGTAGCGCCCGCCATCGGCGTCGACCATGGTGCCGCGGCCGTTTCGTTCGTCGTCCTTCCACTCGCCCTCGTAGCGGTGTCCAATGAGCCAGACCATGGTGCCGCGGCCGTTTCGTTCGTCGTCCTTCCACTCGCCCTCGTAGCGGTCGCCACTGGCCCAGACTTTAGTGCCATGGCCGTGGCGGAGGTGGTCCTTCCACTCGCCCTCGTAGCGGTCGCCATTGGCCCAGACGCTAGTGCCGCGGCCGTTCGCCTTTCCGCCCCGAAGCTCGCCCTCGTAGCGACCATAGAATTTGCCGCCCACCACCCATTCCATAACGCCTTGCCCAGTGGCCGGTCCATCCGCGCCACACTTTCCGCTCCAGGTCACAATTTCGTCGAGCTGCGGAACCGAATTCCATAACCAGCAGCCGCTCCGCGCATCGACGCTCCAGCCCGGGTGACCCGGTCGCGCAAGTTGATCCGGCGGCGGTGCTGGTGGTTTGCCGGGCGTTGCCGGGACCTCGATTCTTGGCGGGGGCGTCGCCGATCCCTCTTTCATTGCTCCAATGGCCGCCGGCGGGATCAATGCTGCCAACAAAGCTTCCGCCTTCATCTTGAAATATCCCGCCGGGTGTTGCTTCAGAAACGCGGTGATGGCCTCCCGGTCTGGCTTCTTCTTCAACTTGGCCCAAGCCGAAATCTCCTCCGCATCCGCCTCGGCAAGAAGCTTCGAACTGACATAGCCTGTCTGTGCCTTCACCGACACACGTAGCCAATCCTTTCCCTTGACCTTGCCCGTCACCGAGACCGCATCGTCTTCCTTCAACCGATCCAGAACCTTCGCCTCCGTCGAGGGTTCCGCGCGAACGTTCGCCGATTGCTTCGCAACGTAAGTTGCGTCCAACTCCTCGACTTCGAGTACCGGCGCCGGTGGGGACATTGATGCCACCTGCGCATCAGAAGGCGCCAGCTCATCATCGGTCGTATTGGAACTCGAAACGCCAACCTTCAGTTCCTTAAGTTTTGCCCGTGCCAGGCCGGCAAAGGTCCCATCCGGGTACGCGACAAGATAGGAGTCGATGATCTCGGGGTTGCCGCTGTTCATGACCGATTCCCAAAACAATAGCTCGGCCTGTTGTGAGTTGTTGTCCGGTGCTGCCGGCGCCTCTGGCGTCAGCGAGGCCAGGATCACCTCAGCCGTCAGCGAGGATGAATCCCAAGGGGTTTGCCGCTTGCCGGTTGCTTCGAGAACTTTCGCCCGCACGGCCCTGTGCGCCGTGTCGACCGAAACACCCGGCCGTCCCAGTTCCTCGGCCAGCGCCAAGGCGTAGGGGCTGTTTGCCCCATCGCCGTCCGCCGCCACTTCGCCCGGCGCCGTGGCATAACCGACAAAGCTGCCGCGCGGCGCATCGACCCGCGCCAGGCCGCGTTCTCCGGACCGGAAACTTCGGCTCAGCGGATTGTTTCGGCAGGCATCCAGGAACACCAGATTGACCGAGTTTCCGGCATATTGCATTTGGCTGAGAATGGCCCCGGCGGACACCGCCTCGATCTCCACGTCGCCTTCCGCTTCAATCTGAGCGCCAAGCGGGACGAGAAAATTCTCCCCGCCCACCTGAAGGCCGTGGCCCGCGTAATAGAACAACCCGATCCCGTCGGCTCCGGTCTCGCGCAGCTTCGCGCCAAACTGCATCACCGCCCGCTTCATTGCCTTCTGATCGGCGTCGAGAACGAGGTCGACCGAGAAGCCGAGTGCCTCCAAAGTCGAGGCCAAAAGCCGAGCATCATTGACTGGATTCTTCAACCGACCAACTTCATCCCCGTAATCCGAATTGCCAATCACCAGCGCAACTCGGCCGTCGGATACAGCGGGCGTCGCAACCAGCAGCAACGACAGGCCCGCGAAAATCGCACGAAGAATGAGGCCCACGCGCATGATCCCATCGAACCAAATAGGGAGCGTCTCTACGCCATATATTCTGGCGTTACCCTCGAGCGATGTCCACCCCGGTCAGCGCCTCCAAACCCGCTCCCCTGCGTGCCTGTCCCCGATCAATTGCACCACCAAGAAGGCGGTCTTTGTAGCGGCCCTTCTTGTTTTCTGTGGACGTTGTATCATCGCCGAATGCCACGCTCGAACTGCTCGATTTTGCTGTCCTTGGCAGCCTTTATCCTGGCCCTGGTGTGAGGTGGTCCTGGAAAACCGGACAGGATGCTAAGGTGTATTCCACCGGATAACGGAGGGATACGAGATGGCGAGACGGCGGTTCACGAGCGAGTTCAAGGCCCGGGTTGCCTTGGAGGCGTTGCGGGGCGACAAGACGGTTCAGGAGATCGCG
>CAZIUB010000079.1:0-30805 GCA_964542425.1 uncultured Rhodospirillaceae bacterium
AGTCTCATCTGCAGCTGGAAGCGCCGGAGTTCCTCGGCCGTCGCCTGATCCGGCGAGCGGCCCAGAAAGATCGTGAATCTTCTGACCGCCGCGATGTATCCTCGCTGCGTGCAGGCGGTGAAGCCGCGGACTGTCATGTCCATGGAGGATTTCCATGCAGGTCGCGAAATGGGGCAACAGCCTCGCCATTCGCCTTCCCGCCGCGATAGGCAAGGCGCTGAAGCTGAAGCAAGGCGACGACATCGAGATTTACGTCGCCGACCAGCGCGAATTTGGCGTTTCGCGCAAGCCCGGTCGCAAGGAGCTGTTGCAGCGCCTTCGCGCCTTCCGCGGCCGCTTGCCCGCCGATTTCAAGTTTGACCGCGAAGAGGCCAATGCCCGGTAGCTTCCTCGACACCAACGTCGTGGTCCATCTTGCCTCGGGTGAGAGGGCGAAGGCCGAGCGCGCGGAAAGGCTCATCGCCGAGGGTGGCACCATCAGCGTCCAGGTTCTGAACGAGATCGCCAATGTCGCCCGCCGCAAGATGCGCCTGTCATGGGAGGAGACGCATGGGTTTCTGGCCATGATTCGCGGCCTGCTGGCGGTCGAACCGCTCACCATCGAGAGCCATGAGACCGGGCTCATTCTAGCCGAGCGCTACGGTCTTTCGACCTTCGATGCGATGATTGCCGCCTCGGCGCTCTTGGCTGATTGCGACACGCTGTGGTCGGAGGACATGCAGGGCGGATTGGTGATCGACAATCGGCTGCGCATCGCCAACCCGTTTCGCGCAAGGCGCTGATTTCTGGCAAAACACTTTCCCTCCCCCGAATCGGGGAATCCTCACGAGTAAAAATTGGCGCCGGTCTGGTAGCTCTTGAAGCTCTCCGGATCGTGCGAATAGAACAATTCGGCGTCGTGCTTGGCCGCCAGGTCCTTCAGGCGCTGCATCGATTTCAGGTTGGCTGTCGGGTCCAGGTGGAAGCTGGAGATGCACATCATGTCCATGTTCTTCTTGCTGTAGCAGGCATCGGCCGAGAACAGCATCGGGCGCCGGTTCTTCAGTTGCACCATCAGGCTATAGTGCCCGGCGGTGTGTCCGGGCGTCTCGAACAGGGTCAGCCCCTTGGCGATCTCCTGGTCGCCGGTCATGGTCTGGAATTTGGGCGTGTACATGTCCAGCGCCGGATCGGGCGGCAGTTCCTTGCCCTTCTTCTTCATGATCTCGGGCGAGAAGGTCAGGTCGGAATAGCCCAGATGCTCGAACGGCTGGCAATTGCCGCTCGCCTCCAATTCCTTGGCGTGGCAGATCGTGCAAGCCTGGTGCAAATGCTTGTTCCCGCCGCAATGGTCGAAATGGTAATGCGAGTTGATCACGTAATTGATGTCGCTGGTTTTGAGGCCCAGCGCCGCCAACTGCCCGGGGATGGTCTGGGCCTTGTCCTGGATCGGCTTCTCGAACGGCAGCACCCGCATCACATGGTCGAAATCATAGCCGGTGTCGAACATGTAGCGCCCGTCCTGGTGCTCGATCAGGACCGCGTAACAGGGAAACCGCAACTCGCCCCCAGGGCCCCGATTCCAGAAGGCATGAAAGCCGTCGATCACCAGCGTGCCGCCATCGAGCAGATAGACCTTCGTGTCCGTCATGACTTGACCCTCCCTCGTTTGATCGCGAATTCCATCTCGACCCTTCAGCGGTCGCCGCGCACATAGGGCAGGCCCAAGGCCGGCGGCAGAACGGAATGGCGGGCGAATAGTACCAGAACCAGCATAACCATGGCGAAGGGCAGCATCTGCACCACGTCGGTTGGAATGTTGACCCCCGCCACTTGCAGCGCCGTGGTCATGGCCAGGCTGATCCCGAACAAGGCGGCGCCCAACAGGACCCAGATCGGGCGGCCGCGCGCCAGCATGGCGAGCACGATGCCGATGAAGCCCGCCCCCCCGGTCATGAAGGGCACGAAGAGGCCGGCCCCCACCTCCGCCATATAGGCCCCGCCAAGTCCCGCCAGGAACCCGGTCGAAAGCACGGCCATGGCCCTGGTTCTGATGACATCGACCCCGGCGGCATCGAGGGCGGCGGGCTTGTTGCCGGCCGCCTCCAGATTGAGGCCGACATGGGATGCCCGGAAGACCCAGGTCAGCACGGCGACCAGGATCACCGCCAGATAGACGATGGCGTTATGGCTGAAGAGCGCCTTGCCAATGATGGGGATTTGGCTCAAGCCCGGCAATTCCAGCACGGGTGCCGCCGACAGCCTTGGATAGGTGCGGCTGAACTGGAAGAAATGGAAAAGCGCGGTCAGCCCCTGCGCGCCCAACGTGACCGCGATTCCGATGACGATCTGATTGAGCCCGTGGCGGATGCAGAGCAGCATGACGAGAGCGGCCACCGCCGCCCCGCCCGCGCCACCGGCCAGAAATCCGATCCAGAACGATTCCGATTCGTAAGCCGCGAAAAATCCGGCATAGGCCCCCATCAGCATCATGCCCTCGATGCCGATATTGAGTACGCCGGCCTTCTCCGAAATCTGCTCGCCGATGCCGGCCAGCAGCAGCGGCACGCCCGCCGTCACCGCCCCGAACAAGAGCGACGTCAAGAACGCTTCGCTGAGGAGCCCACCCATGGCTTAAGCGACCAGGCGCCGACGGCGCCGATAATCGAGATATTCGACCAGCGCCAGGAAAATGAGCAACAGCGCCACCAGCACGAGGACGAAATGCTGCGGCACTCCCACCCGTCGCGCCGCACTTTCGCCCCCGATCATCAGCGCCGAGAAAAAAAGCGTAAACCCGATCACCGCGTAGCCGTTGAATCGCGCCAGGAAGACGATCGGCACCACCAGGAGCGAAAAGGCCGGGTTCCAATCGGCGCGGAGAGTGCCCCAGACCCCCAGGATCTCCACCGACCCGGCGAGCCCGATCAGCCCGGCGCTCAAGGCGAAGGTGGCGATGGTCAGCCGCCCGACATCGAGTCCGGCGTGGATCGCCGCCGCCGGATTGGCGCCGACCACCTGCAACTTTAACCCGAACGAAGTCCGCGTCATCAGGAGATGCACCAGGATCACCACCACGATCGCGATCGGAAAGCCGCCATGGATGGTGGTGTCGAAGAGCCGCGGCAACCGATCCTCCACCGCCAGATCCCGAGTCTGCGGTACCGTGGTACCGGGATCGCGGAAGAACAGCTTCACCAGCACGTTGGCGAAAGAGGTGCCGAGAAAGCTCATCATCAGCGAGGTGACGATCTCGTTCACCCCATAGCGCGCCTTCAAGATGGCCGGGACCAGCGACCAGATCGCCGCCACACCCATCGAGACGATCATGCACAGGATTAGGGTCGGTGCGCGCCCCATGATCGCGATGAGCGCCGGGCCTAATGCCGCGGTGATGACGGCCGCCAGCAGGAATTGCCCGTCGCCGCCCAAATTCCAGATCCCGGCGCGGAAGGCCACGATCAACCCCGAAGCGATCAGCAGCAGCGGCGCCATCCTGGTGAGCGTTTCCTGCAATCCGCCCCAGGTCAGCAAGCCTCGCCTCAGCACATAGAAATAATAGGCGAAGGGGTCCTTGCCAAGCGCCAGCAGCAAGAGGCCACCGATGACGAGCGCAAGCCCGATCGGCACCAGCACCCGCAACAGCGCGCCCTGAATCTCCTTGGCCGTCTCGCTAGTGCCAACTTTCGAAAAAGCGTGATTCACGAAGCGCTCCGATGTTTTCACGAAAGGCGGGCCGCATGTTACCAATTGATAGTACCCACCGGCGAATACTGGCAGGGTCATTTGGCTCGATCAGCCAGTCCCACGATGGTGGGTACTAGCCAACCAGTCGGATCGCCGGGCAGGGCTACCGGATGCGGCCTTCATGCGGCCTTGGCCCCGGTCATGAGCAATCCGATCCGGCGTTCGACATCGGGGCCGTTCTCCACGATTCCGGTCAATCTTCCCTGGAACATGACACCGATCCGGTCACTCAGTTCCAGGAGTTCGTCGAGATCGGTCGAGATTACGATGACCGCCAAGCCCAAATCGGCGCTGGCCAGAATGCGATCGCGCGCAAGCCGCGTGTTGTGCAAATCCAACCCCTGGGTCGGCTTGTTGAAAATGACCACACCCTCGGCCAGATCCACCTCGCGGGCCAGCAGCACCTTCTGGATGTTGCCGCCCGAGAGGCGCGCGATCGGCGTTCGCTCCGAAGGGGTACGGATGTCGTGCTCTCGGATCTTCTCCCTGGCGTGGCCGTGGATCGCCTGCCAATCGCTGATGCCGTTGCGCCAATAAGGCTCGGCGCCGATTTCCTTCATCACCAGATTGGTTGCGACCGAAAAGGCGCCCACGATGCCCTCGCCGACCCGTTCGTCGGTGACGTAGCGCACGCCCCGGCGCCGGCGCTCCGGCACGCCGTCCCCTGTCACATCCAAGCCGTCGAGTTCGATCTTCCCGTGCGACGCCGGCCGCTGGCCGGCCAGGACTTCGGCCAGATGCTTCTGGCCGTTGCCGTCGATGCCTGCGATGCCCAGGATTTCGCCCGTCCACAAATCGAAACTCACATCCACGAGCGGGCATTCGCCCCTGGTCGCGATGGTTCGCAATTCCCGCGCGCCGAGCCGCGCCGGCCTTGTGCGATCGATCGTGCGATCGCGATGGGCGCGCCTGCCATGGCCGATCAGGGCCTCGGCGTCCTCTTCAAGCTGGGCCATTGTCCCGAACATCATGCGGATGACATGGTTCGTGGCCTCGTCCTCCGCCATGCCCTTGAGTTCCTCGGGCGCGATCTCCCCCACTACTTTGCCCAGGCGCAGAACCGAGATGCGATCGCCGAATTCGTAGGCCTCGCGCAGCTTGTGGGTGATCAGGATGAGCGCCACCCCCTTGTCGCGCAGGCGCCGCATTACCTGGCCCAGATCGCGCACGCCCTGGGGCGTCAACATCGAAGTGGGCTCGTCCAGGATCAGCACCTTCTCGCCCCGCCACAGGGCGCGCATGATCTCGACCTGCTGTTGCTCGCCCAGCGACAGCCGCCCGACGAGCGCATCCGGATCGAGCGTTACGCCCAGCAATCCCGACAATTCGCCGAAGCGCTTCAGGGAGGGCGCGCGATCGAGCCGGTGCCACCATATGCCGCCGAGCATGAGATTCTCGATGATGGTGAGGCTCGGCACCAGCAGCACGTGCTGGAACACCGTGCCGAGCCCGAGGTCCAGGCTGTGGCGCGGCGAGGCGATGGCGACCGGCCGATTATCGATCAGAATTTCGCCTTCGTCGGGAAGCTGCATGCCAGCCAGGATGCCGATCAGCGTCGATTTGCCGGCGCCGTTTTCGCCCAGCAGAACATGAATTTCGCCGGCCCGGAATTCGAGCGAGACCCGGTCGTTGGCGATCACGCCGGGGAAATGCTTGCTCACATTCCTGACGGCCACGACCGGCGCGCTCACCCTTGCCTCTCCTCATCGTCCGCACGGTTCGTGGCGCCGCTTTCAGCCCACCCTCTCCCCCGAATTTGGGGGAGAGGGCGCAGGTGAGGTGGCGTCGGATAATACTCCCGATCTTACTGGGGCGCGTCGGTGACCGAGGACATGAGCGCGCGGACCGCTTCCGCTTCCCAGATCGGCTCGACCTTCATTGACCCGCCGACGATCTGGTCGCGCATTCCAGAGACGGTGCTCCACACGTCGTCAGGAATGTGCTTGCTGTGCAGCAATTGCACCGAATCGTCCGAGAGCTGGATCGAGTAACCCTTGGTGCCGAATGTGTCGGCCTTCAGATCCTCGACCATCGCGGTATAGACCGGGACCAGGTTCCAGATCACCGAGGACAACAGATAGCCCTTGTCGATCGAGGTCTTGTCGCCGATCACGTCGATGAACCACACCTTGCCCCCGCTGGTGGACTTGGTGGTCTCCACCGCCTGCAACATGCCGAACGTTGCGCCGTCGCCCTGGCCGAAAATCACGTCGGCCCCGGCGCCGATCACCGATTCGGTCACTCGCCTTCCGCCCGCCGCATCGCCATAGGCGGCCGGGCCGATGACGGCATAGAGCACCTTAATCCCCGGATCGGTCGCCTTTACGCCTTGGGCGAAGGCGGCCGATTGCGAGTTCCAGGACGGCGGCTCGCCAGAGACGACGATGCCGACCGACTTGGTTTGCGTGGTCTTGGCGGCAAGCATGCCGGCAAGATAGGCGCCTTCGTGCCCGCTCAAGGTGTAATCGGCGACGGCACCCGCCTTGTTGGCGTCGGGCCGATCGACGATGGCGACGGGAACGCCCTTTTCCGCGCTGATTTCCGGGGCGGCGGTGTTGTAGCCGCTGGCGTGCGCGATGATCAGGCTCGCCCCGTCATCGGCCACTTCGCGCAATTGCGGATGCACGTCGCCATAGCCGAGTCCGGTCGCCGGGATGAATTCCAGGCCGAATTTCTCCGCCACCGCCTTGGCGGCGTCGTGGCCCTGCTGGTTCCAGCCAAAATCGTTCGGCTCCTCCGGAATCAGCACCGCGATCGACTTCACGTCGGCCGCCTTGGCGATGCCCGGCGCCGTCAACCCGCCGAGCGCCAAGACACCGAACGCCACGCTCGCGGCCAGAACCGCGCGCCTTGAACTTGGTCTGGTGATCTTCTTCATGACTAAGCCTCCTGCTTTCCAATTGTTTCGTTTACTCGCATTCTCGTGTCGTGGTTCCAACTCTCGATTCCCAATCACTGTGTTGGAACCACAACACATTCCATTCAGATTTCTCGTGTTCCGGGCCGACGGTTCGAAATGAACCGGCGGAGTCGGAACTCGAGGCACATCGTTACGCCCGATTGGTGTTCGATCTCCCGCCCCGCGATTCTTCAGGCCATCAGCGCCTTGCGCAAAGCGACCAATTGGCCCGCGCGTAGCACTTGCAGTTCCTGGATGCGCCGCGGAGTATACTCATAGATGCCGGACCCGGTCTTGATGCCGAGCTTGCCCGCCGCCACCCTTTGGCCGACAAGGGGGGTGACGTCCTGGCGTCGGCTCAATTCCTTGTTCAGATAGACCGCGACCGCCTGGTAGATATCGAGCCCAGCCATGTCCAGGAGCGCCATCGGCCCGATCACCGCCAGCTTGTAGCCGATGCCCCAGGAAACGCAGGTGTCCATTTGCTCCGGGTCGATCACCCCGTCCTCGACCAGATCCAGGCATTCCCGCATCACGGCATAAAGAATTCTGTTCTCGACGAAGCCGGGAACGTCTTTCTTGACCAGGACCGGGATATGGCCGATCCGGCGCACGAGATCGCTCATCCATTCCGTCGTGGCCGGTGCGGTCTGTTTGCCGGCGATCACTTCGATCATCGGGATGATATGCGGCGGGTTGGACCAATGCATGCCGATGACGCGTCCGGGGTGCGAGAGGCCCTCTTGGATCTTAGTGATCGGAATGCCCGACGTGTCCGAGGCCAGCACGCAAGCGCTCGAGACCATGGCCTCGATCTCGCGGAAGATCGCAGCCTTCAACTCCAATTTCTCGGAAACATTCTCGAGGACGAAATCGGCGCCCGCCACGCATTCGCCGAGCGATCCGGCCACCGCGATCGCGCGGGTACGGCTCTTGTCCGGGACCTCGAGCTTGCCCAGGATTTCGCTCGCGATCCGGAAGCCCATGGGCGCTTTCTCGCGCTGCGTTTGGCTCGTGTCGAAGGCGCTGACCGACAATCCGGCGTGCGCCAAGGTCGCTGCGATGCCGGGACCCATCGTGCCTAGGCCAATGATCGCCGCCCTCATCATGAATGCTCTTGCACCCTCCGCCGCGATTCCGAGTATCTTAGCCCGTCGCCTTCTTGAACGCCGGCCTCGCCACTAGGCTGTCGCGCCAGGCCCGTGTGCGACTGAGGCCCGGCAGATCGAAGGGAAAGTCGAGGCAGCGGTGAACGATCGGCCCCAGGCAAATATCGGCGAGCGTCATATCGGTGCCCGCGATCCAGGGCGAACCCATGGCTTTCTCCAGGATGTCGAGCTGCGCCTTCAAATCCCTGGCGTCCTGGTCCCAGCTCGACGCGCGCTCCGCCGCCGGCTTCTTTGATTCCTTGAAGATGCCGACATAGGGCGCGTAGATCGCCGACAATTGCCAATCCATCCAGCGCTCGGTCTGGCTGCGCTGGGCGGGGCCCGCCGGATAGAGCGATCTGCCACCGTATTTGTTGCAGAGATAGCGCAGGATGGTGTTCGATTCCCAGATCACGACATCGCCATCGACGAGGGTAGGCACCTTGCCGTTGGGATTGAGCTTGAGATATCCTTCGTCCTGGGTGTTGTTGAACTGCCTTCCGTAATCCTCGCGGGCATAGGGCTGGCCCATTTCCTCGAGCAGCCAGACCACCTTCTGGACGTTTCCCGACGTTCCCCGACCTAGAACCCGCAGCATCCGTGTTACTCCCAATCCCAGTGAAACTAACTTCTCGGCTTGTAGGCGATGGCGTCCATCTCGATCTTGCACTCGATCACCGCGCGGGCCTCGACCGTCGTGCGCGCGACGCGGGCATCCGGGAAGAAATCGGCGAATATCTTGTTGTAGCGGCCGAAATTCCGCGAATCCTCGAGGTACGCGGTCACCTTCACCACGTCCGTGAGATCGGCGCCTTCCAGCGCCAGGATGCGGCGGATGGATTCGATGGTCCAGCGCGTCTCTTCCTCGATGTTGCCGAGGCACATGTTGCCGCTCTCGTCCTTGGGCACCTGGCCCGAGACGAAAATGAAATCGCCGGCGCGCACCGCCGGGTGGAACGGCAAGCTCGGATTCTTCTTGCCGATCGCCTTGATGCCTTGGCTCAAGATTGTCTCTCCCTGGAACCGGTCAAAGGACCGTGGTTTCGATGATATCAACGCCGCGCTGCCGGTCAATCATGTAGCACAAGCCGCGATCGTCGATGGTCACGTCGTTGGACGAGGCCATCTGGCATCCCTCCGGCGGGTCGGGCTCGTAATAGGCCACTTCCTTTGGAGCGAAGGGGTCGGCGATGTCGATGATCCGCAGGCCCTTGGCGAACCAGGCGAAGGGCATGATCGTGCCCCGGAACCGCTCCGATGGCTGGTGGCAACCCATCATCGGGGGCTGGGGCGCCCCGTCCATGTCCAACCCCTCGACCTGGAAGGTGGCGATCGACGCCGGCAGGGCCTCGTTGGTGATGTCGTAGATCCAGGCGAAGGCCGGTGCCGCCGGCCAAAGCTTGGCCACATCCTCGTCGGCGACCACCATGATCCTGCGGCCCTTCAGGGGCTCCGGGATCGGCAGGCAGGTGTGGGTCGGGTGGGGGAAAGAAGGCGTGGTGTTGACACCGGCCACCAGTCTCGGCGCCGACATGTCGGCGATGTCCAGGATATAAAACCCGTGATGCCAGTAGCTGACATAGAGCCTGTCGGCCAAGCGCATCGGGTGGTGGCAGCGGGGCGGCGTCCAATTGTCCCAGGGATAGGGTTCGCCGCCCGCCTTCCATTGCCCGGGAATCCACCAGCGGCCGACTTCCACCGGCCGCGCTGGGTCCTTCAGGTCGAGGATCATCATGATGTTGCCGACGTAACCCTCGGCGGTGGGCGAAATATAGGCGTATCGCCCGTCGAAATCGTAGCGATGCACGCCCTTGCCGTGGGTGCGCCACTTGACGATCTCCTTGGGCATGGCCGGCCTCGATACGTCGTAGATGCCGAGCCCGCCACCGAATGCCGGATCGCCTTCGCCGCCCAGGCGCTCGTGGTTCACGATCATGATCCCGTCGGCCACCCGCACCTTATGCGAATGCCAGCCGGGCGGCATCTCGATTTGCGCCAGGATTTTCGGCTTCCTGGGGTCGGCGATATCGACGATGCTGGTACCGCCCGGATGGCGCATGTGGCCGATGTAAAGAACCCGCCCATCGACCCAGACCTGGCCGCCGCCGGCGCAATCGATATGCGCGAGACGAGTAGTGTTCCGGGATCGGGCCAAGGGGATGTTTCCGTCTGGGCTTGCGGCCGCTGAACCCGTCAGGCCAGCCTGAAGATGTCGCCGTTTCGGTTCTTGCCGTGCTTCTGGTAGAAGGAGAGGGCCTTTAGCGTCGGTTCGTCGCTGGCCACGAACAGGATCGCCGGTTCGTGTGCCGAATCATTCACGTGTTCGCACCAGGTGCCGCCGGGCACCACCATGGTATCGTACTGCTCCCATTCCAGGCGTTTATCCCCGACGATCGAGTGCCCCTTTCCCTCGAACGGTGCTGAGATCAGGCTGGCGCTTTGTTTCAGGGGCAGCGTCTTTTCGCCGGGTCGCAGCATCTGCATGAAGAAGGTCATGGTCCTGTAGATGGCCTGGCCGCTGGTCGGGTCCACGTACTCGATCATCAGCGCCTCATGCGGATCGCCGTCGCGCTCGCGGAACTTCTCCAGCAATTCCCGCATCATGTCATAGCGATAGACATACATCGGCGAGGCCGCGCCTGAGCCCCGGTGATGCGAGACGAAGCGCGGCAGGAATCCGCCCTGGCCATAGACGAGTTGCGAATAATCCGGCGGGAAGCGCTCGGATTGCATGGCGCGGCTGACCTTCTTGCCCTCCTCCTCCTCGGTGTAATCGTGCTCGAAATACATGGAATTCAGGGTCTCGACCAACGGGAGATCGAGGACGCTCAAATTGATCGCCGGCTCGTCGCCGGTATTGCCGTGGTTGTGCCAGGTGTCATGGGGGGTGAGCACCAGATCGCCGGGGCCGAAGCTGATGTTTTCGCCCTCGACCCCGGTGAAGTTCAAGGCGCCGGTCAGGCCCAAACGGACGGCATTGGGCGAATGCCGGTGCGGCGGCATGATCTCGTTGGGGTCGTTCAGCCGATAGGCGACATAAAGCGTGGTCGCGGTCGCCCGCTTGGGCGCCAAACCCGGATTGACCAGCACCAGCGAGCGGCGCTCCGAGGTCTCGGTCTTGATCAGTTCCGCCGAGCGGTACAGCAGCGGCTCGATCTGGGACTTGTACTTCCAGATGAAAGGCACCGCCTTGTTGGGGTCCATGACCTGGCGATCCTCGTCATGGCTGACGGTGCGATCGACCACCCAATAGGGCGCCATGTTGTTGCGATGCACATCGGCGTGCAACTGGTCCAGGGCGGATTGAAGATTATGGCCTTCCATCGGCGCCTCCGGCCGGCGCACAGTACCTGCATTCGCCGATGGCTGTTTCAGCAATTGGACCCCGCCAGTACACGCCGGCGGGTACTATCATTTGGTAACATGTGCCAACTTTCGTGGAAACATGGACGCGTCTCATGGATCACTCATTCTCGAAAGTTGGCACTAATGAACCATTTGCAACGATTGGTTCGTTGGTCGGTGCCTGCTTGCCGGCGGATGTAATCATGCGCCTCGGGGCAGCGTCAACACTCCTGCCCAATTGTTGCGCCCCCCCGGCCATGGTAGCCATTGCCAATCGGGAAAAAAGGCTGATTTCTCCCGCAATGGATCGAACCGATAGGACCCTCAACAATGAGCGATGAGGCGGAGGAGCCGATGCAAAAAAACATCCGTGCGACATGCGGCCACTCATCCATCGCCACGCCTTTCCCCGGCGCCCAAACCATTCAATAGATCGACTGGAAACATTCGTGGAACCAGTTTGGCGGAACGCCTTAGGGACTTCGGATGGCCGATAGCGGCACATACGATTACATCATCGTCGGCGCGGGTTCGGCCGGCTGCGTGCTGGCCAATCGGCTGTCGGCGGGGGGCCGGGCCTCGGTCTTGATCTTGGAAGCGGGCGGCTGGGATCGCGACCCCTGGATCCACATTCCCTTGGGCTGGGGGCGGATACTCCAGCGCCGGCTGCACGACTGGATGTATTTTTGCGAACCGGAGGAGAATGTCGGGGGAAGGCGGGTCGAATGCGCGCGCGGCCGCGTGATGGGCGGCTCTTCCTCGGTCAACGCCATGGCCTATGTGCGCGGCAATCGGGGCGATTACGACCGCTGGGCCGCTTCCGGCCTCACGGGCTGGTCCTATGCGGAGGCGCTGCCCTATTTCCGCCGCCAGGAAAGCTGGGAGGGCGGGGAAAACGCACACCGCGGTGGCGATGGTCCGTTGCGCACACAATTTTGCCGCTACCAGGACCCGCTCCTGGGTGCCTTCGCCGAGGCGGGCCAAAGTGCCGGCCATCCCTGGACCGATGATTACAACGGAGAGACCCAGGACGGGTTCGCGCGCCTGCAAATGACCATCCGCGATGGCAGGCGCTGCAGCGCCTCGACCGCCTATCTGCGCCCGGTCCGCAGGCGCCCGAACCTGGCGATCAAGGCCAAGGCGCTGGCCACGCGGATTCTATTCCAGGGCACGCGCGCGACTGGCGTGGAATATTTCAAGGACGGAGCCAGTCGGGTCGCCCAGGCGCGCGCGGAGGTAATCCTGTCGGCGGGCGTCATCAATTCCCCGCAATTGCTGATGCTCTCCGGATTGGGCGATCCGGCGGAATTGAAGCGCCTGGACATTCCGGTCCGGGTCGATCTCAAAGGGATCGGGCGCAACCTCCAAGACCATGTCTCGGTCATCCTCATGTATGAGCGCAAGGAGCCGGGGATCTTCCGCCACATGATGCGCTACGACCGCATCATCCGCGAGCTGGCCAGGGCCTATCTGTTCGGCACCGGCTTTGCCGCCGACGTGCCGGGCGGCATCACCGCCTTCCTGCGCAGCCGGCAGGGCGCACCCTTGCCCGACATCCAGTTCCTGTTCACGGCGGCACCCTTGGGTGCCTGGCCCTATCTGCCTCCGTTCAAGGCACCCTTCGCCGATGGCTTTGCCTGCCGGGTGGTGATGCTGCACCCCGAATCGCGTGGCGAGGTCACGCTGCAATCCGCCGACCCGAACGCCCATCCCCGGATCTTTCAGCGCTTCTTGTCGCGCGACGCGGATTGGGCGGGTTTGCGGGCGGGCGTGCGGATAGCCCGCGAGGTGGCGGCCCAACCCTCGATGCGCCCCTTCATCGCGCGCGAGATCGCGCCGGGGTCTGGCAAGGATACGGATGCGGATATCGACGCCCACATCCGCAACACCTCGATCACGGTCCACCACCCGCTCGGCACCTGCAAGATGGGCGAGGGCGGCGATCCGGAGGCGGTGGTCGATGGGGAATTGCGCGTGCTGGGCACGCTGGGATTGCGCGTGGTCGATGCCTCGGTCATGCCCGACATGGTCAGCGGCAACATCAACGCCGCCGTGGTGATGATCGCGGAGAAGGCGGCCGACCTCATTGCCGGCAATCGTGCCGGGCAGGCGACGCTGCCGCCACAAACCGCTTGACGGACCATGCAATATACTCTGGGTTGCGAGGGGCGGCTACATGCCACACCTTGGCCTCAATTACCCCGCACGATGACCCGGATTTGAAGAGCAAATGACGCGCACTTTGCAGGACAACCAGCGATTGGAACGCCGACACGAGGTCATGCCAGCCAATGCGGCGCCGGAACTCGTTTCGCTGCTTGGCTTTTGGCAGGATCATCGCGCCAGGTCGGGGATCCTCGATCGCACCATCATGGACCCCTTCAACCTCGTTCCCTGGCTCGGCCATCTCAGTGTCTACGAGGCCGTGGATGGCGGCCGCGATTTCCGCAATCGATTGGACGGAACGATGATCGTCGAAATCACGGGCGAGGATTGGACCCGCCGGCTGGCGAGCGCGGTCGACGCAGTGTTCGGCTCGGCGCTGGTCGCCGCCCTGCGCGAGGCGATGACGACCCAGGAATCGGCGATCCACACCATGAAGGTCTACCAGAACGGCTTGAAGGACATTACCCGGCTCTTGCTGCCGATCAGATCCCGTCCCGACCGCCCCATCGATCAGGTGTTTCTGGCGATCTATTTCGATCCAGAGGCCTCTGTCCCATGACGCCCAAGGCTGGCGCGAAGGCCGATTTGCCGGGTCGAGCGCGAATGTCCTTCGTGCTATCCTAGGCATTGCTGGCGAGTGGCGCCGGCAGCGAGGGTGGGCAAATGACCAACGAACATCGCCGCGAGGCCCTTGAGGCTCTGGAACATTTCCGCAAGGAAGTGGAGGCGGCGGACTTTCCGGGCGGGGAATTGGCCGAAATCCTGGGCCATGTCGCGGCCCTCGAGGAAGAGGTCCGGAAGCCCGAACCCAGCGCCGAGGCGGTGGCGCCGGCCCGCGAGTTCCTGGAGGATTTGACCCATACCCCGGCCATGACCAACGCCATCGCCAAGGTGGTGCAGTTCTTTAACTCGATCGGCATTTGAGCCCGCTGGTCACCGCTCCGGCCTTATCAAGGCGCCGCGCGGGTGATAGCATTGCAACTGAACCGGCCCCGAACACCGGGGACAAGCAGGAAGGGAGGAACGGCATATGATTCGTGAACTGGCTTGTGGATGGGGTTCCGGCCGACGCCGGATACTGATCGGCCTGGGTGCCGCGGCGATGGCGACCATGCTGGCGGCGAGCACCGCCGGGGCGGACGAATTGCACGTCCTCAACTGGCAAGGCTACGGCACCGACGAGGCCTGGGCGATCAAATTGTTCGAGGAACGGACCGGCACCAAGGTCGTGCACGACTATTTTAATTCCGAACAGGAGATGCTGACCAAGCTGCGGACCAGCCCGGGCACCTATGACGTGGTCCTGATCAACAGCAATTTCACCGGCCAGGCGGCGAGCGAAGGCCTGCTGCAACCGATCGATCCGGCCGGCATCTCGAATTTCGCGGATTTGTCGCCGCAAATGCGCGACCATCGATATTTCACGGTCGATGGCAAGCTCTATGGCATCGCCTGGGTCTGGGGCGTGACCTCCTTCGCCTACAACACCGAGAAGATCAAGGAAAAGCCGTCCTCGATCGAGGCGCTGTGGGACGCTTCCAATGCCGGCAAGGTCGGCTGGCGCGACGACGCGGTCGAATCGATTCAATTGGGGGCGCTTGCCACCGGCCAGGACATGAACAACCCCAGCGATTTCGCCAAGATCACGGCCAAGCTGGAGGCCCTGAAGACCCAGATCAACACCTTCTGGTCCTCGGAAGACGAGTGGAACAAGCACCTTTCGGGCGGCGATTTCGACATTGCGGTCTATTGGAGTGGCTCGGCCGCCCGCAGCAAGAAGGCATTCAACCTGCCGGTCGATTTCGTGATCCCGCCGGAAGGCGCCATCGGCTGGTTCGACGGGTTGTCGGTGGCCGCGAACGCCCCCAACGCGGGCGCGGCGGCGAAGTTCATCGACTTCATGGTGTCGCCGGAATTCTATGTCAAATGGGATACCGACGTGGGCGCCCCGGCCTCGGCCAACGGCAAGGCCAACGCGGCACTGCCGGCCGACGCGTTCAACAATGCGGTCTTGGGCGATCCTGAGACCGTGAAGCGCCTGCAATGGATGGCGCCGTTGAGCGACGAACAGCGCGCCAAGTACCAGGAAATCTGGGACGGCGTGAAGACCAGCCTGGCGCAATAGGTAACCGGCGGCGGCGCCGAGGGGCGCGCGGTCGCCCCTCGCGCCGCCGCCGATCGCCTGGCGGCATCCGCGTTCTAAGCTACGATCCCGATGCACGCTGGAACCCGGCAACGGCTTAGTATCCTGGGCCTGACCGCGCCGGCCTATTTGTGGCTGGCGGTTACCATCTTTCTGCCCCTGGCGGCGATGCTCTATTTCAGTTTCCTGACCGTGGCCCCGATCGGCAATCGGCAACCGGAATGGACGCTCGCCCATTACCTCGCCTTCTTCCAGAAGGATGTCTACTGGATCAACGCCAAGCGCTCGCTGGAATTGGGCGTCCATGTCACGTTCTTCTGTGTCCTCATCGGCTATCCGGCGGCGCTGGCGCTGGCTAAGCATGTGCGGGGGCGCTGGCGCGAGGCCATCTTCCTCCTGATCGTGCTGCCGTTCTGGAGCAATGCGCTGGTTCGCACCTTCTCCTGGACCATGGTGCTGCGGCGAGATGGCATGATCGACTGGCTGGTGCGCCTGGTCTGGCCGGGCGCGCCCGAGATCGACATTCTATTCAGCTACCCGGCGATCGTCATCGGCTTGGTACATGCCTATCTGCCCTATCTGATCCTCACTTGCTATGTCTCCTTGCAGGCGATCGACGATTCGCTGATCGAGGCCGCGCGCAGCCTCGGCGCCGGGCCGCTGCAGGCATTCCGGCGCGTGACCCTGCCATTGAGCCTGCCTGGGCTGATCGCGGGCGTGATCCTCATTTTCGTGCCGGTGATCGGCTCGTTCATGGAGCCGCGCATCCTCGGTGGCAAGGATGCGATCATGCTTGGCCCGATCATCGAGAAACAGTTCACGGCGATCTTCAACTGGCCGCTCGGTTCGGCGCTTTCCTTCGTCATGCTGGCGATCGTATTGCTCATCCTGGCGATCTCGGCTCCGTTCCTGAAACGGCATTTCCAGACGGCGTGAGGGCAAGCATGTCCGGTCTTGGCTCGCGGCTCGTCCTCTCCTACCTGGCGCTGGTCCTGTTCTTCCTCTATTTGCCGGTGGCGGTGATGATCGTGATGGCGTTCAACCGATCGCCACTCTACGAGATGCCATTGACCTTCGATCTGGTGTGGTTCAAGGCGCTCGCGGCAAACGACCGCTTGCTTGGCGCCAGCCTCAACTCGGTGCTGATCGCGATCGCCAACACCATCGTCGCGACCGCGCTTGGAACCATGGCGGCGCTGGCCTTCGCCCGCTACCGGTTTCGCGGTCGAACGCTGCTGCGATTGCTGCTCTTTCCACCGATCACCATTCCCTGGCTGATCATCGGCACCTCGATGCTGGTGCTGTTCTTCTGGATCGGAATCGGGCGGGGATTGCACGCCATCCTCCTCGGACACGTGGCGCTGTCGCTGCCCTACGTGATCGTCGTAATCGGCGCCCGGTTGCAGAGCTTCGGCGTGGCCCTGGAGGAGGCGGCGGCGACTTTGGGCGCCTCGCCTTGGCAGGTGTTCTGGCGGGTGAGCGTGCCGGTGATGTTGCCCGGCGTGGTGGCGGCCACCTTGTTCGCATTCGCCGTTTCCTTCGACCAGTTCGTCATCTCCTATTTCCTGGCCCCGCCCGGCGTTTCCACCTTGCCGGTCGAAATCTATTCCGCCATCCGCAAGGGCTTCACGCCGGAAATCAACGCCATCTCCACGATCATCATCGTGGTCTCGATGGGCCTGATGCTGTTGTTCGCCAGGCTCTACCGCTTCGGGGGCGAACGGTCATGAGCAATGTCGCGATCCATCGCGCGCGCAAGCTCTATGGCCAAGCCGCGGCCTTGGACGGGGTGTCGATCGACTTCGCCGACGGGGAATTTTTCGGCCTGCTCGGCCCCTCGGGCAGCGGCAAGACCACACTGCTGCGGGCCATCGCCGGTTTCGTGGCGCTCGACGAAGGCGAAATCAGCATTGCCGGCGAGCGCGTCGAACACGTCCCCGTGCACAAGCGCGCGATCGGCATGGTGTTCCAGAATTACGCGCTGTTCCCGCATTTGAACGTCGCGGAAAATGTCGGTTTCGGGCTCAGCGTGCGCGGCCATTCCGGGGCCGAGATCGCGCGGCGGGTGGCCGAGATGCTGGATTTGGTGCGCTTGCCCGGGTTCGAGGCGCGCAAGCCGCGGCAATTGTCGGGTGGCCAGCAACAGCGCGTGGCGTTGGCCCGCGCACTCATCACCCGGCCCAGGGTGTTGCTGCTGGACGAACCGCTGGGTGCCCTCGACCGGCGCCTGCGCCAGGAGATGCAGGTCGAATTGAAGCAGATTCAGCGCGAGATCGGCATCACCGCGATCTTCGTCACCCATGACCAGGAGGAGGCGCTCACCCTCTCCGACCGCATCGCCATCGTCAACCAGGGCCGGGTGGCGCAACTGGGCCTGCCGCAACAGGTCTATGAACATCCAGCCGACGTGTTCGCGGCGCGGTTCCTGGGCGATGCCAACATCTTCACCGGAACCGCCAGCGAGCTGGGCGTGGTGTTGGAAGACGGAACCCTGATCCGGGTCGCGAACCCGATCGCGCCGGGCGGCGCCACCATCATCGTGCGACCGGAGAAGCTGACTATCGCAAGTTCCAACGAAACCCTGCCCGAGGGCCTCGTCAATCGGCTCACCGGAACCGTCCAACAAGCGATCTATTCGGGGAATTCAATCACCTATCGGGTGACAATCGCCGGATCCGGGGCCGCGCCAATCCTGGCCTTCGCGCAGAACCGATCGGCCTCGCTCCTGTCACCCGGCACGCCGGTCATTCTGGCTTGGTTGCCGGAACATACGATCGGGGTGGCGCCATGATCCGATCCGGAACTTCACGGGCTCAGCCGCGCCAGCCAATCTAGCGCCCGGGCTCGATTGACCCCCAGATCGGAACGACCATAAATCGACCGGCTGTAAATGGCCAATGTCGAGCGATTGTCGCCAAGGGCAAGGAAACGCACGGTGATCAGGTCGGGGAAGCGCAGGATCAGGGACCGCTGGACGTAATCCGCCTGGGCCTGGGCAGGATCGTGCCGCAGCATTGCGACCCGCTTCTCGGTTGCCACAAATGCTTGGAACGCCGCTTCAAGCTCGGACGCCGGTCGCTCGAAGATCGGCGCCAGCGCATCGGGCGCCTGGCACAGATCGGCCGGGCAGACCAAAAAGTGATTGGGCGTTCCCGGCTGTTCCAGCCTGGCAAAATCGACGATCGGCAACGAACCGATCGGCAGTAATCCGGTCATCATTCGGCCGTCGGCGAAGGCCGTGACAATTCCCGCCGCGATCAGGAATCCAGCCGCCCGGCGATATCGCTTCGCCTTCGAACCCGGTGCCCGTGAGAGGTCGCCCCCGGGGCTGTTCCTGGGCCTATTCCTGCCCCATTCATCGAATAATTTCATGTCCCCCGATACCATGTGTCATGGCCAAGGCGGTAGGGGCCGTTCGGGGTCGGCAATCCGGCATGGCATCACCCCCAAACGAAGGGGCTGGCGCACGCTCGACCTACTCTGGCAGTATTTACCGGAATTTGGTGACGAAGAGCCCGTCGTGGCGTGAGGAAACATTATCGATGAACGATCAGACTTCCCAGCCGCAGCTTGAATTCCTGCCCTCGCGCCAGTTCCCCAACTGGCTGGGCGAACAGGGGCTGTCGCTTGCCTTCACCACCTATCAGGCCGGCAAGCTGTTCCTGATCGGTCTGCAGCCCAATGGCCGCCTGTCGGTGTTCGAGCGCACTTTCAACCGCTGCATGGGGCTGTGGTCCAACGGCCAAACCCTGTGGATGACCACGCTTTATCAGCTTTGGCGCTTCGAGAACGCGTTGGCGCCAGGCGAATTCAGCGATGGCTACGACCGGTTGTTCGTGCCGCAACTGGCCTATACGACCGGCGATCTCGATTTGCACGATATCGGGATCGACGGCGCGGGCCGCCCGATTCTTGTCAACACCTTGTTCTCGTGTCTGGCCGCGACATCGGAAGCCAAGAGTTTTCGCCCGCTGTGGCGACCGTCTTTCGTTTCCAAGCTGGTGCCCGAGGACCGCTGCCATTTGAACGGGCTCGCCATGGAAGGGGGGGAAGCGCGCTACGCGACCGCGGTGGGCGAGACCGATGTGGCCGATGGCTGGCGTGCCCAGCGCGTGGGTGGCGGCGTGATCATCGACGTGAAGTCGAGCGCGATTGTCGGGCGCGGCTATTCCATGCCGCATTCACCCAGGCTCCATGACGGCAAGCTCTGGGTCTTGGATTCGGGCACTGGCCGGTTCGGGCATTGCGACCCGGCGAGCGGGCATTTCGAGGAAGTGGCCTTCGCGCCCGGCTATCAGCGTGGCCTGTCGTTCCACGGCCGCTTCGCGATTATCGGGCTATCCCAGCCGCGCGAGAATCGCACCTTCTCCGGCCTGCCGCTGGACGAGGCCCTGCAATCCCGCAAGGCCGAGCCGCAATGTGGCCTGCTGGTCGTCGATCTCAAGACCGGCGGCATCGTCCATTGGCTGAAGATCCAAGGCATCGTGCACGAGCTCTACGACGTGGTCTCGCTGTCCGGGATCAAGCGCCCGCAGGCGCTGGGTTTCAAGACCGACGAAATCCGTCGTGTGCTCACGATCGAAGAAGGCTGAGCATCACGCGATGGCCTCGCCGGATCGCAGCGGCAAACCGCTCAGCGTCTCGGATTTGATGGCCGAGGCGATCGGCCGGCATCAGGCGGGCGATCTCATGAACGCGGTTTCGCTTTATCGGCGCGTCTTGCGCGACCATCCCGACCATGGCGGCGCCTGGGCCAATCTCGGCATCGCGCTCAAATTCCACGGCGACTTGTCCGGCGCGCTCGAGGCATGCGGCAAGGCGGTCTCCCTCGATCCCAAGAACGCCAACGCCCACAACAATCTGGGCATCGCGCTGGCGGCACTCGGCCGCCACGCCGAGGCGGCGGCTTCGCACCGCCAGGCGCTCGCCATCGATCCTCGGTTTCACGAATGCTGGTCCAATCTGGGCCTCGCGCTCTCGGCCATGGGCGATCCCGGCCGGGCGGTGGATGCCTTCCGCCGCGCGCTCGCGATCAAGCCGGACCATACCGAGGCCTTGGTCCAGTTCATCTACCACGCTCTGCAAATCTGCGATTGGCGGCATCTGGACGGCGCCATCGCCCGCATGGCCGAGACCATTGCCAAGGACAAGGGCGAGGTCAATCCCTTCGCGCTCCTGGCGATCTGCCAGGACCCGCAAGAGAGCCTGCGCGCGGCCAGGAACTTCTCGCGCCGGGTGGAGACTAGCGTCGCGGCGCTGGCGCGCCCCAATTTGGCGCCGAGGAGGCAAATGGGACGACCCAGGATCGGGTATCTCAGCGGCGATTTTCATGGCCACGCCACTGCCTATCTGGCGGCTGAGATGTTCGAATCCCACGATCGCGACCGCTTCGAGATTTTCGCCTATTCCTATGGCCCCGACGACGGAAGCGAGATGCGGAAGCGCGTGATGGGCGCTTTCGAGCATTTCGTCGATCTGTCGTCCTTGTCGCTCGAGGCATCGGCCGCGCGCATCGCCGAGGATGGGATCGACCTCTTGATCGATCTCAAGGGATATACCCAGGGTGCGCGCACCGGCATCCTGGCCTTGCGCCCGGCCCCGATTCAAGCGGCCTATCTCGGCTATCCCGGCACCATGGGCGCCGATTTCATCGACTTTGCCATCGTCGATGCCTTCGTCGCACCCAAGGGCGCCGAGGCGGATTACACCGAGCGCCTGTTGCGCCTCTCCGGTTCCTATCAGCCCAACGACAGCAGGAGGTCGATCGCGCCCGATCCGGGCACCCGCGAGGGTCACGGCCTGCCCGAGGATGGCATCGTCTTCTGTTGTTTCAACCAGACTTACAAGATCGGCCCGCATAGTTTTGCCACCTGGATGCGATTGCTGCACGCCTTGCCAGGGAGCGTGCTTTGGCTCATGGCCTTCAATGCTCAGGCGCCGGAGCGGCTGCGCGAGGCGGCCAAGGCCGCCGGCATTCATCCCTCGCGCCTGGTCTTCGCCGATAAGCTTCCGCTGGACCGGCATCTGGCGCGCATTACTTTGGCCGATCTATTCCTGGACACCTGGCCCTGCAACGCCCACACCACGGCAAGCGACGCGCTGTGGGCCGGAATTCCAGTCGTGACCCTTGCCGGGCGGACCTTCGCCGCCCGGGTCGCGGGTTCCCTGCTCAACGCGCTGGGCATGCCCGATCTGATCGCCCCGGACGCGCAATCCTATGAGCGTCTGGCCCTGCGCTTGGCCGAGGACGCGCCGGAGCGCGCTCGGGCGAAATCGCGCCTGTTGCGGGCGCGCGAGACCAGCGATCTTTTCTCCGGCGAGAAGGCGGCGCGCAAACTTGAATCGGCGTTCGACGAGATGCTCAAAGGCACTTAGCGCGGTTCTCAACTGCGTGCAGTCGCTTTCTCGGCGTCATGCCCGCGCTTGACCCATGGCGTTCATGGACCGCCAGTCTGTCTGCTTTATCCGCCGCGCGAGCGCTCGCGTAACGGAGCGGGGGCAGTCGCGATGAACCGGGGTCGCGCCAGCGATAGCTACCCCATGGAATGCGCTAAGATGGGCCACCATGCCACGCATCATCACCATCACCATGAACCCCTCGCTCGATCTTTCGACCTTGGTCGATCGATTCGTGGCCGGTCGGAAGCTGCGCTGCGGGCCGGCGCGCGTCGATCCCGGCGGCGGCGGGATCAATGTGTCGCGCGTGATCCGTGAACTGGGTGGTGAGAGCGTCCGCTTGGCGACGATCGGCGGACATTCCGGCAAGGCGCTTGCCGATTTGCTGCGCGAGGGTGGTGTGACGCCGCGCCGAATACCGATGGCGGGCGCCATGCGCCGAAACCTGGCAATCGCCGAGCGCGAGACCGGCCGCCAGTTCCGGTTCGTCTTGCCCGGGCCGCTGGTGCGAGGGTCCGAATGGCGGCGCGCGCTGGCCCGGATCCAAGGCCTGCTCGGCCGGGGAGACCGGTTGGTGGAGAGCGGCTCCCTGCCGCCCGGAATACCCGCCGATTTCTAGGCGCGACTGGCGCGGAGCGCGCGCCGCCGGGGTGCGCATTTTCTGATCGATTCCTCGGGGCCAGCCCTCAAGGCAGCACTCGCGGCTGGCGCTGACCTCGTGAAGCCAAACCGCCATGAGTTCAAGGAATTATCCGGCCAGGGCAAGGACGATTGGCAAAATATCGCTGTCGTTTCGGCGCGCTGGGTGGCATGAGGCCTGGCGCGCGCGGTGCTGGCAACCAGGGGTGGCGATGGCGCGCTCCTCACCGATGGCTATGGCCAATGGCGTATCCAGGCGCCGCGAGTGACCGTCACAAGCCCGATCGGCGCCGGCGATTCCTGCCTGGGATCGGTGGCGTTCTCGCTGGCGCGAGGCCGCTCGCTGCTCGATGCAGCCCGCCTGGGCTTGGCCGCCGCCGCCGCCCTGCTGACGCCGGCGACCGAGCTGGCGCGCAGGCGGGATATCCTGCGCCTGGAAAAGGCGACGCGGGTCTGGCGCATCCGTTCTAAAGCACGAATTTGAGCATCCGCATCACGTCCAGGAAATTGTCGGTCTCCAGCCGGATCGTGTTGTCGCCGGCGGCTTTGGCGCCCGGATACCACGACGCGCGATAGGCCCTGGTCGGAACGTTGAAAGTAAGCTCGACATCGAAGTTGCGGGGCAACGCGATCTTGGCCTTGGCCAATTCGCCCTTGAGCGAAGCGGCGACACCCTCGCGGATCAGGCGCCGGGCCAGGGAGGGCGCCAGGCTCACGGTCGAATTGCCTACGCCCCTGGTGACGGCAAGCGTGCGCGAAGCCGGATTGAAGTCCCTGACATCGGCGCATAGCCGCTCGTCTCCAGACACGAAGACGACCGGTACGCCTAGAGTGGCGGCGGCGTATGAATGCAGCATGAATTCCGAAATGGCTTGGCCGTTGATCTTCAGCAAGCCGACATTGGTGGACATGGTGTGGGCCAGGGGATTGCCCTCGGCCCCGGCCCGGGAGTGGTAGCCGATAAACACCGCGGCGGCGAAGCTCTCGTCCATCTCCTGGATCATGGAAAAGGGATGCCCGCTCCAGCCGTGGATCAGTTGGGCGCATTCGGGCAATTCCTCGCCCCGGATGTTACGGCCGCTGTCATGGGCGTCCTTGACCAGGATCTCGCTGGCCCCAGCTTCGATGGCACCTTCGCAGGCCGCCAGCGCCTCGCGCGTCATTTCGTCGCGGAACTGGGGATAATCCGGGTGCTTCTTGGTCGCCTCGTCCCAATGGCTGATACCCGCCACGCCCTCGATATCGACGCTGATGTAAACCTTCATTGCTATTGACCGATTCGCCCCGAGATTGATTCAGCGCAATGATTGGGGCTCCCGATCGCGCCATGTTCAAACCTGGGAGGAAGCGAACCAAGCTGACCTACGAGGATTGCGTGGGCATGTGCGGACTGACCAAGGAAGAGGTCGAGGCCATCGCCGAGCACGAACACATTCCAGCGATCATCGCCGCCGAGCTTGCGAACTATTTGTGCCGCGACGAAGCCGGGGAATGCTGCATCCGAGGCTACATCCTCGACGATATCGCCGCCGCCGAGACCCGCGGAGATGCCGCGCACGTGCTCCTTCTGAAGGCAGTTCTGTTCCACTTCCTGAAGACCCATCCCAACGCGCTTGCCGCCTAACCTTTGGTCACCAGGGTACCGACGCCCTGGGGAGTGAAGATCTCCAGCAGCATCGCGTGCGGGACCCGTCCGTCCAGGATCACCGCCGCGTCGACACCGCGCTCGACCGCCATCAGGCAGGTTTCGAGCTTGGGGATCATGCCGCCGGAAATGGTGCCGTCGGCGGCGAGGGCGCGCACCTGCGAGGCGGTCATGTCGGGGATCAATTGCCCCTGCTTGTCGAGCACACCCGGCACGTCGGTCAGCAGCAGAAGCCGCGCCGCCCGCACCGCGCCGGCGATGGCGCCGGCCGCGGTGTCGGCGTTGATGTTATAGGTCTGGCCGCCGGGGCCGAATCCGACCGGGGCCACGACCGGGATCAACCCGCCCTTTTCCATGTATTCGATGATCCGTGGATTGACCTTGTCCGGTTCGCCCACCAGGCCGAGATCGACTGCCTTGCCGTCCTTGACCATTTCGGCGGGCTTGGCCAGCAGCAGATTGTCATCCTTGCCCGACAATCCGACGGCGTGTCCGCCGGCGGCGTTGATCGCCGAGACGATCTGCTTGTTGACGGCGCCGGCCAGCACCATCTCGACCACCTCCATGGTCGGCGCGTCGGTCACCCGCAATCCGTCGACGAAGGTGCTTTCGATGCCGAGCCGCTTCAGCATCTGGCCGATCTGCGGGCCGCCGCCATGGACCACGATCGGCAGGATGCCGACCTGGCGAAGGAGCGCGATGTCCTCGGCGAACACCTTGGCCAGTTCGCGATCGACCATGGCATGGCCGCCATATTTGATGACGATGTGCTGGCCGGAATATTTCTGCATGTAGGGGAGCGCGTCGGTGAGCGTGCGGGCCGTGCGCAGCCAATGCTTGGTGTCGGTATAGTTGATCTGGGACATCGCGGTCACGAATTCCTGGAGCAGGTCGGCGGCGGCGAGAGGGTGTCCATTCCGGAGCCGGAAATCAAGCGGGTCGTGCCAACTCTTAAAAAACGCGCGATCCATGGAACGCCGCGAAGCTTCGACGAAAGTCGGGCCACTTGTTACCAAATGAAAGTACCCGCCGGCGCGTGACGGCAGGGCCATTTGGCGCGAATCACCGATCCGCGACGGCGGGCACTAGAGGGCGCGCCAAGAAAAACTACCAGCGCCAGCCTCGGCCCTCCGCCTCCCCTAGTGGTATGGTTCCGACACATGAATTCCTTGGGGATTCATGTGTCGGACGCTGAATACCACTGGCCTGATCGGGTTTGTGGGCCGATTCACTTGTGAGACACGTACCCGTGCGGGGTACTTGTCTCACAGGATGGGACCACGAGGGCAAACGCGGCCAACGCCTCGCGCAACTCCCGGATTCCTTGGCCGTCGCGGGCACTGCTGAGCAGGATCTCCGGATGACAGGCCGGGCGCTTCTTGAGTTCGGCCGCCAGCTTGGCCTGCATCGCCGCGATCGCCTCTTGCGTCAGGCGATCGCATTTGGTGAGCACGATCTGGTAGGAAAGGCCGGCGCCGTCCATCAAATCCATCAATTTGCGGTCGTTGTCCATGAGCCCGACCTTGGAATCGGCCAACAGCAACACCCGGCGTAAATTCGCGCGGCCTTTGATGTAGCCCTCCGTCATGCCGGTCCAGCCCTTGATTCGGCGCTTGGATGCCCTGGCATAGCCGTGTCCAGGAAGATCGACCAGCATCAGCCGCCGGCCGAGCGCGAAGAAATTGAGCTGTTGCGTGCGCCCTGGGGTGAGGGAGATCCGCGCCAGGCTCTTACGCCCGGTCAAGGCATTGAGCAGGCTCGACTTGCCGACATTGGATCGCCCGGCGAAGGCAATTTCGGGCAGCGACGGCGCCGGCAGGGCTTCCGGGCTGGTCGCGCCGGCCAGGAACTTGCAAACCTGGGCGAACAGCCAGGCGCCGTCGATGCGGTCCTTGGGCATAACCGTTCGATCCAGGCCTATTTTCGCTTGAGCTGACACCACACTCTCCACCACCGCCGGCCTTGACCTGGCGGTCCATGGATGGGAAGGCACCCAAATCCGTGCCACGCCGGATCCAAGACCGCTCCCGACCCGAACGCCAGCACCCAAAAAGCCTTTGCCAAAAGGGGGTCGCCCCTACATGACGTCAAGAATGCCGCAACACCTGATCGACAACAGTTCCGAAAAACAGAGCGCTGTGATTCGTTGTCGATTGCGCGGCGGCTCACGCCGCCTTGGTCGCGGCTTCCAGTGCCTGGGAAATCGATTTTTCGAGGAGCCCGAAGCCCTCCTCGATGATCGCATCGGGCGCGGTCAAGGGCATCAGGAAGCGAAGCACGTTGGCGTCGACACCGCAGGACAACAGCACCAAGCCATTCTCGCCGGACTTGGCCACCACCGCCTTGGTGAGCTCGGCATCCGGTGAGCCGTCCGATTTCACCAGGTCGCAGGCGACCATCGCGCCCAGGCCTCGGATTCCGTCGATCCGATTGCCGAAGCTGTTGCGCCGCTTCATCTCGTTCAGTCGCTCGATCATCCTGCGGCCCATGATATTGGCGCGCTCGATCAACTTTTCCTCCTCGATGACGTCGAGGACGGCATGGGCTGCGGCGCACCCGATCGGCGACCCGCCATAGGTGCCGCCGAGGCCGCCGGCGGCGGGCGCGTCCATGATCTCCGCCTTGCCGGTGACCGCCGACAGCGGAAATCCGCCGGCCAGGCTCTTGGCCATGCAGACGATGTCGGGGGCGATGCCGGCATGCTCGCAGGCGAACATCTTGCCGGTGCGCGCGAAGCCGGACTGGATTTCATCGAGGATGAAGACGATGCCGTGCCTGGTGCAGATGTCGCGCAGCGCCCGCATGAAGGCGAAGGGCGCGATGTTGAACCCGCCCTCGCCCTGGACCGGCTCGATGATGATGGCGGCGACGTTCTCCGGGCCGACATCGGATTTAAACAAGGTCTCCAGAATCTTCAGGGATTGCGCGCCGTCGTCGCCCAAGGTGGGATCTGGGAACGGCACGTGGAACACATCGGCCGGGAACGGGCCGAAGCCGACCTTGTACGGCGCGTATTTTCCGGTCAAGGCCATGCCCATCAGCGTGCGGCCGTGGAAGGCGCCGGAGAAGGCGATTACGCCCGCGCGCTTGGTAAAGCTACGTGCGATCTTGACCGCGTTCTCGACCGCCTCGGCGCCGGTGGTGAGGAAAATGGTCTTCTTCGGTCCGGGCCCGGGCACCAGATCGTTCAGCCTTTCGGCCAAGCGAATGTAGGATTCATAGGGCGTCACCTGGAAACAGGTGTGGGTGAATTTCCCCAGTTGTTCCTGCACCGCCGCAACCACCTTGGGATGGCAATGCCCGGTGTTGAGGACCGCGATGCCGCCCGCGAAATCGATCAGGCGACGGCCCTCGACATCGACGATCTCGGCATTCGAGGCATGATCGGCATAGATCGCGAAGGCATTGCCGACGCCGCGCGGCACGGCCGAGACCCGCCGCTGATGCAGGCTGGCATTGCTGGTCATGGTGGATTCTCCTGATTCCAAGTGCCAAATGATACTACCCGCCGGCGTGTTCCAACGCAGCCAAATGGCTGAAACAGCCGTCGGCGACCGCGGGTACCACGAGGCGGCCCGATGCCGCCCGCCCGTTAGGGGCGCGACTATATCAGTTCGAGGCGTGGGGTTACCAGTGGCCGACGACCCACGCCCGCGGCATCGAAGAATCAGGCCGTGGCTCAGCGAGGGAAATCCGGGGGATCGAGGTCGCGGCGCGCACGTTCGAGGTTGAGGTCGATGATCGCGGCCGGCGCCCGGTTGCCCAAGGGGTCCTTGGCCGGAACCCGCGTGCTCGCCAGGATCGCCAAGGCCTGTTGGCGCATCCGCGTGGCGCGAGCGATCGAACGGCCTGTGACCGGCCTTCAAGATGGCATAGGCGATCTCGGTATCGGCGAATTCGGCGCGTTTATCGGTCATCGGTCCAAGCATGAGCAAGATCGCGCGACCACGATTGGCGTGCACGTCATCCAATCGCGCATGAATTGCAAACAAATGGTTGACGCGGTCGGAAAAAATTGCCGACACCACCAATCCTGTCCGATCTTACCTTCGGATCAAGGGCTTGTATCTGATGCGGTGCGGCTGGTCGGCGGCGGCACCCAGGCGGCGGTGCTTTGAGGCCTACTATCTACGCTACGAATCAGGATAGAAGGGTTACGGTGAGCTATCTAGGATGGAAGGTGACGGATTTGAGAATGAGGTGGGTTGCGATGCTGGGACATGTCGACACAAAGGCAGGATCGAGCACTAGGGTGGGGCTTACACGGCATCTGGTTCGCCAAGGAGACGCGCGGGATCTATCCTTCATCAAGACCGAAAGCGCGCACCTTATCTGCACCAGTCCACCATACGGTGCACTCAAGACCTATCCAGACCACCCCGCTCAACTTGGAAATATCGCTTCCTACGAAAAATTCTTGGAAGAGCTCGATACGGTTTGGAGCGAATGCCTCCGGGTCCTCGTCCCTGGTGGGCGCGTCGCGTGTGTTGTCGGCGATATTTGCATCTCGCGCCGCGCAGGGGGGCGCCACTATGTCCTCCCCTTGTCGGCCGACTTGCAGGTGCGGGCAAGGCGCCTAGGATTCGACTGCTTGACCCCAGTACGTTGGCTGAAAGTAGCCAACATCCGATTGGAGGCATCGCGATCAAGCCGTTTCCTTGGCAAGCCCAATCTACCTAATGGTATTGTCAAGAATGACATTGAGAATATTCTGTTTTTTCGCAAACCTGGCGGTTACCGGAAGCCAACATCGGAGATGGAACGCCGGTCCTTTATCTCTACGGATGACTATGCGAAATGGTTTTCTCCTGTGTGGTCGGATGTAGCCGGACAACTTAGACGGGAGCACCCTGCGCCATATCCAGTTGAAATCCCACGTCGCCTCATAAGGATGTTTAGCTTTGCCGGCGACACCGTCATCGACCCATTCGCCGGCACTGGGACAACCGCGCTTGCCGCTCTAGAGACAGGACGGAGCAGCATCAGCATAGAAATTGAACCGGGATATATCGATATGATGGAGGATCGGCTTCAGTCGGAACGTCTGACCGCCCTTATTGAAGTCGAGAGATCCACGAGGGAATCCAGAATCGCGGCAAGAGGCGCTTCCGCCCAATAGGAACGAATATGGCGATGCTGGACGAACTCGTGAGTCACTTCGCGCAGGGCGGGTATCATCCAAGGACTTCCAAGCACAGCGATTTTCAGTCACGGATTATCATTCGAGACCTAATCGCCCAATGCCCGGTCTTGGCGCGCCGCGCCGATGCGGGTGAGATCGTGGCTAAGCTGCGACATCACCAACAGGTCGGTCATGCCAGCTGGGTCATCGACGTTGCCATCGGAACAAGGGCGCGCGCGCCGGCGCCGCCAGTCCAAGCTTCTCCCCCGATCAATCAACCAGCGATTGCTATCGGACCACCTGTCATCATTCAAATCGCCATCGAATTGAAGTCGGTGTTCACTGAGCATGGCAAGGCGAGATTGAACCGGGTTCGGGATTTCAATTCCTTCCATGGCTACGCCCATCAATATGACCCGAAAACCGTGGCGGCAGCCTTTCTTGTGGTCAATAGTGCCGAGCGGTTCTACTCCCCGCTTCGCAAGCCAGACGACATCACACGCCATGGGACCGCGCGCCTGTCAGCTCGTCAGTTGGCCAAGAATATCATCGACGATTTTCGCTCGATCCATCTCAGAAACTCGGTGACCGATGCTCCCGGTCTTGAAGCAATGGGTGTCGTCGCGATCGAGCATGACAATTTGGCAATCCATCCGAACGCGGCAAACTATGCTCATCTTCATAGGCCGACCCAAATGTCGCCGACGCCCCCCAACCCACCGATAGGCGACCCGCTCCATTTTCAGTCAATGATTCAGCGAATTTGCAACGCCTACACCCAGCGCTTTCCATAATTTTCCGATGCGCCAATTCTACTTCCGGATCAAGGGCTTGTATCTGATGCGGTGCGGCTGGTCGGCGGCGGCACCCAGGCGGCGGTGCCGGTCGGCCTCGTAATCCTGGTAATTCCCTTCGAACCATTCGACGTGGCTCAAGCCCTCGAAGGCCAGGATGTGGGTGGCGACCCGGTCCAGGAACCAGCGATCGTGGCTGATGATGGCGGCGCAGCCGGCGAAATTCTCCAGCGCCTCTTCCAGCGCGCGCAGCGTATCCACGTCGAGGTCGTTGGTGGGTTCGTCCAGCAAGAGCACATTGGCCCCGGTCTTCAGCATCTTGGCCAGATGCACCCGGTTGCGTTCGCCCCCCGACAATTGCCCGACTTTTTTCTGCTGGTCGGCGCCCTTGAAATTGAAGGCGGCGACATAGGCGCGGCTGGGCATCTTGTGCTTGCCCAATTCGATTTCGTCCAGGCCCCCGGAGATTTCCTGCCACACCGATTTGTCGGCCGCCAGCGAATCGCGGCTCTGGTCAATGTAGCCGAGCTTGACCGATTCACCCACCCGGAAGCTCCCCGAATCTGGCTTGTCCTCTCCCGTGATCATGCGAAAAAGCGTGGTCTTGCCCGCGCCATTGGGCCCGATCACGCCCACGATGCCGCCCGGCGGCAGGCGGAAGGAGAGATCGTCGATCAGCAGCCGATCGCCGAAGCCCTTGGTGATGCGCTCGGCCTCGATCACCATTTGGCCCAATCGGGGCCCGGCGGGAATAGTGATGGCGGCGACCTCGCCGCCTTTTT
>CAZIUB010000080.1:0-8279 GCA_964542425.1 uncultured Rhodospirillaceae bacterium
AGCGCCGGAAGCGGGAAAAAGCGGTTGCACGCCGCATAAAAAAAATAGAAAATGGCGGAAGAACCCCTGTCAAAAACAACCTCATCCCATCGCCGCCGCAAAAATCCGCTCAAAATACCGGGTTTTTAGAGGTGGCCTTAATAGGCCATTTCAATTTTGTCCACTCCATGTAGTGGCAGGAAGCCCACGTCGCCGACGATATCTTGTGCCAACTTTTGCCGAGCAAAGTTAACGTGACAATGCCCTCTGGACACCATCGAAAAGTAGCGAATCCTTCGTTAAGGGACTGCCCCGATTGATCGCAAGCGGGGTACGCTATTGGCACCCCAAATTTGGTACCACTCATCATTGGCGCCAGAGAATAAAGGCCGGTACCCAGGGTAAACACTCAAGAGAGAAATTCTCTACAGAAAACACACTGCGCTCATAGGCAAGAAATGCCCAGAAACCGCCATAAATTGCGCATTTCTGTGAGGCCTTATGGTACTCGTTAAAGTGGCCGGACTGCGTGGCGGAGGGAGGGGGATTCGAACCCCCGATAGGGATTTAGGTCCCTATAACGGTTTAGCAAACCGCCGCCTTCAGCCGCTCGGCCATCCCTCCGAATCCGTCTTGGTCGATTGAGCGGCTCGCATTACGGCGTATGCGGGGCCCTTCCTACCGGCCGGGCGGGTGGTTGTCAAACCGGAGTGCACCCGCCGTTATTGCGTGGCGCCGCGGGCCAGATGGCAGCCCTGTTTTCGCCGTCCTTCCAGGTACTCGTCGATCAATTGCCGGAACCGCGTCGCCCCGAAGCTCGGAAAATGACCGCCATGCACGATCGCCACGGGAAGACCACGCAGGCCCTCCATGGTGGCGGCATAGGCTTCGCGGTCGGAATGATAGGCATCGTCGACCAGCGGTCCGTCATAGACAATGTCGCCGGAAAGGAAGATCCCGGTCTTGCGCTCGAAGAGGCCGATGCCGCCCGGCGAATGGCCGGGCGTGTGCACGATTTCGAGCACGCGGTCGCCCAGATCGATGATCTCGCCGTGCGCGAGTAATCTTGTGGCAGGCGCCGCGCGCACCCGATAGGCGCTCCCATCCCAGCCATCGGGCAGGCGATCGAACATCGCATCGGTCGCGTAAATTTCGGCCAGCGTGGCAGCCGGCGTCGGCGCGGCCAGAATGCCGGCCTCCTCCCCATGGATGGCGCGATCCTCGAATTCATGATGTCCGCCGATATGGTCGAAATGGGCGTGGCTCGCCACGCAGAGGAGCGGCCGCTCCGCCACCAGTGCCACATGCCGACGCAGGCTGAAATGGCCAAGCCCGGAATCGAACAACAGATCGCGATCGCGCCCGCCGAGATGCCACATGTTGCAGCGATAGAAGGGCTTGATCCAGGGCTCGTGGATGAGCGTCACGTCCTCGGCCATGCGGATGGTCTCGTACCAATCCTCAGGCCTCACTCGCGCCATGCTTTCCATGCGGCCTACCTCAATCCTTGATCGGCACCAGATCCGCTGCCCGGCAATAGAGCCCGATCTCATCGCCGGGCGCGAGCGGCAATTCGGCCGGCGCCTTCAGGAGGATGCGCAATCCAGCCGCCCGCAGGCTTTCGGCGCCGACCCGGCGAAACCCGCCCTGAAACACCACATCGGAAACCCTGGCTTGCCCCAGCGCGATGTCGCGCCCATCGCCCGCGCCCGCCCGGACGTTTTCCGGCCGGATGGTGAGCGTCACTTTCCGCCACGGTTCCATTTCGCCCAATGCCTCCAGCACACCCAGCCCGGTCTCGACCCGGCCCACACCTTGCCGGCATTCCAGTACCTTGCCCTCGATCATCGTGCTTTCGCCCATGAAGCCGGCGGTGAACCTGGTGGCCGGCCTGGCATAGACCCGCTCGGGCTCGCCCATGTCCTCGATCCTGCCATTGTTCATCACCACCACCAGATCGGCGAGCGCCATCGCCTCCTCCTGGTCGTGGGTCACGTGCACGAAGGCGGTTCCCACCCGTTTCTGGATCGCCTTCAATTCGTCCTGCATCTGGCGCCGAAGTTTGAGGTCGAGCGCGCCCAAGGGCTCGTCCAGCAACAAGAGCTTCGGCTTGACCGCGAGTGCTCGCGCAAGCGCCACGCGCTGGCGCTGGCCCCCCGATAGCTGATGCGGGCGGCGGTGGAAGGCATTATCCAATCCAACCAATACCAGCGCCGAGAGCGCTTGGGCATTGCGTTCGCGCCGGGGGATACCCTGCATCATCAACCCGAATCCCACATTGGCGCCGACACTCATATGCGGAAACAGCGCGTAATCCTGGAACACGGTCGTGGTCGGGCGCTTGGCCGGCGGCACATCGGTCACATCCTCGCCCTCGATCAGCACCTCTCCTTCGCTCGGCGCCAGGAACCCGCCCAGGATCGACAGCAGCGTGGTCTTGCCCGAGCCCGATGGGCCCAGAAGCACGGTGAATCCACCCTTCTCGACCGTGAGCGACACGGCGCGCAATACATCGTGCTCGCCGAAGCGATGCGAAATCCCGCGCAGTTCCAGCAAGGGTGCGCTCATGCCCATCGCCGCCGCTGAACCAGGACTTCCAGCGCCAGAACCAACACGACCGAAACGCCGAACACCAGGCTGCCCACGGCGTTGGTGCGCGGGTTCAATCCGGCGCGGAGCAGATTCCAGATCTCGACCGGCAGCGTGGTGTCGAACCGGGTCAACAAGAACGCGATCACGAATTCGTCCCAGGAGAACGTGACCGAGAGAAAGAACGAAGCGAACAAGGCCGGCCACAGCATCGGCGCCGTCACCAGCAGAAGCACCTGCCAGTCGCGCGCACCCAGATCGCTGGCCGCACGCTCGATATTGACCTGATGGTCCCCCATCTGGCTGTAGAGGATGGCAAAGCACAGCGGCAGATTGATCACCACATGGCCGATGCCGGCGGCGAACAGCGATTTCGGCACGCCCCAATCGTTGAACGCGATCACCAGCCCGGTGCCGATCAGTAGGTAGCTGACCGAAAGCGGCGCGGCGATGAGCCCACGCATGATCCCGGAACCGCGCGGCCGGAACCGCGCCAATCCATAGGCCGCCAGGAACCCCAGCAAAGTGGCCAGGAAAGACGAGAGTGCCGCCAGCGCCAGCGAATTCCACAACGCCTCGGTCAATCGCCGATCACTGAGCACCGCCTCGTACCAGCGAAGCGATGGGCCATTGAAAGGCGGCACCGGAAAGAGCGTGCCCTGGAACGAGAACAGCACCAGAACCGCGACCGGCAACAAGATGAATCCATAGAGGGCGAACGCGTAGGCGCCGGCCACAAGATCTAGAATTCTCGCTCGACCCATCACGCGCGCTCCAGCTTGAGCCATCGCGCGCAGGCGAGATAGGCGATACTGACCACCAGCATGAGCAGGATGGACAAGGCCGAGGCCAGTGGATAATCCCCGCGCCTGCCGATCTGGAGCATGATCAGCTGCGGCATCAGCAATTCGTTGTTCCCGCCCAGGATCTGCGGCGTGATGTAATCGCCGATCGCCAGCACGAAGGTGAGGAACGCGCCGACCATGATCCCCGGCAACGTGAGCGGCAGGATCACATGAATAAAAATCCGGATCGGTCCCGCCCCGAGATCGGCCGCCGCCTTGCGGTAGCTCGGCGAAAGCTGCTTCAGATTGGCGTAGATGGTGAGCGTCAGCAGCATGACGAAAAAATGCACGAAGCCCAAAACGGTCGCAAAGCGCGTGTTGGCCATCTGAATGGGCTCCGCGAGCAGCCCCAGCGCGACGAGCGCATTGTTGACCACGCCCTTCTCGGCCAAGACCAGCAGCCAGGAATAGGATCGCACGACGTACGAGGTCCAGAACGGCAGCACCGCCAGCATGAGCGCCAGGCGCTGCCAGCGTTCCGGCACGCGCTCGGCCAGAATCCAAGCGAGCGGATAGGCAAGCAGGATCGAGACCAGGGTGACGATCCCGGTCACCTCGAGCGAATTCGTCATCGCCCGGAAATAGCTAGGATTGGCGAAGAATTGCCGGTAGTTGCCGAGCGTGGGGGTATCGTCGATGCCCGGTCCCGACACCGAATAGAGGCTCATCACCGCCATCGCCAGAAACGGCAGGACGAAGAATGCGATGGTCCAAAGCAGAGCGGGGGCGACGAAGCCCAGGGGCCGCCAATCGCGTGGGCGCCTCCCCTGGCGCCTCCCCTGGCGCCGCCCGCTCCCGATCATCCCCGATCCGCTATTGCGCCTGCAGCATCTCGGTCCAGAGGTCCTGCATCGCCTTGTCGAGATCGGCGTCGGGCGCCGGATACATCTGCGCGCGCGCCAGGAAATCCGGCTGCTCGTCGAAGCGCAGGATCTTCTTCTGCTCGGAATCCAAGGCCGCCTTGGTGTTGGCGGGCATGCCCCAATAGCAGGCCGAGGTCGCGAGAAGCGCTTGGCCCTCCGGGCTCATCACGTATTGAATGAACTTGAGCGCCAGATCCTTCCTGGCGCTGGTCGCGAACATGGCCAAGGATTGCGACCACAGAATGCCGCCTTCCTTGGGAATCGAGAAATCGAGCGCCGGGTTTTCCTTGGCCAGCCCCGCCGTCACCCATTCGCCGCCGCCCACCAGGATATCGACCTCGCCGGTGGCGATCGCGGTCTGGCTCGACACTACTTCGCCCACCAGCTTGGAATTGGCCTTGATCTTCATCAGCACGTCCTTGATCGCCGGCAGATCGGCCTGGGTCAAATCCGCCGTTTTTATGCCCGCCGCCAGCGCCGCCATGCCAATGACTGGCAGGTAATAATCGTAGATCGCGATTCGGCCCTTGTATTTCGGGTCCCACAACGCCGCCATGGATTGCATGTCCTTGGGATCGACCTTCTGGTTGTTGAAGCCGATGGTGTTGTAGCCGAACTTCTCGGTGATGCCGTAGCGCTTGCCGTCGATCTTGGTGTGCTTGTCCATCAGCACTTGCGCGAAGAGATCGCCCAACGGCAATTGATCCTCCGGCAAGGGTTCGAACAGGCCCTTTTCCACGCCGCGCCCGACATCGACCGAATCGATCACCATCACATCCCAATCGCCCGGCTGCGATTGCTCGACGATTGCCAAGCCAGCACCCGTGCCCTCGAATTCCTTGACATTGACCTTGACCCCGTTCGCCGCCTCGAACGGTTCAAGGAGCGCCGGATCGGAATGATCGCACCAGACAAGCGCGTTCAACTCCTCCGCCGCGAACGATTGCGCGCTCGACAGCGCGAGCGCGCTCAACACGAAAACCACTCCAGCGGCTCTTCGGCTCGCCGCCCTCGGCTGGAACTTCATCATCGATTCCTCCTCAAAGTTCTCGAAAAACGCGGCGAAAGTTGGTTCGGAATTCTCAGCGCCGCTGATATTGGGTGGAGCCGAACAGCACCTCGCGCTCCTGATCCGTCATGGGCTGCGTGCGCGACCGATCGGCCAGCACCTCGACCCCGCGCTGGACGGCGGGCCTGGCCGCGATCGCCTCGAACCAGCGCTGGACATGGGGATAATCGGCGAGAATGACACCCTGCCGTTCCCAGGAACGCAGCCAGGGAAAATTGGCGATGTAGGCGATCGTATAGGCATCGCCCGCCAGCCACTCCACTTGCCCCAGGCGCCCATCCAGGACCCCATAAAGGCGCTTGGCCTCGTTGGTGTAACGCTCGATCGCATAGGCGATCTTTTCCGGCGCGTAATGCCGGAAGTGATGGACCTGGCCCAGCATCGGCCCGGTATTGGCCATCTGGAAAAACAGCCATTTCAGGGCCTCGTATTTGGCCTCGCCCGATGGCGCCATGAAACGCCCGGTTTTCTCGGCGAGATAGAGGAGAATGGCGCCCGATTCGAAGATCGAGATCGGTTTGCCCCCGGGGCCGTCGGGATCGACGATCGCCGGCATCTTGTTGTTGGGGCTGATCTTGAGGAATTCCGGCTTGAATTGATCGCCGGCCCCGATATCGACCGCGATCACCCGATAGGGGAGGCCCAGCTCTTCCAGCAGGATGTGGACCTTGTGTCCATTGGGTGTCGGCCAGGTGTGAACGTCGATCATGGCCTGGCACCGATCGCCGCTTCCGGCTGATTGGCTTCCAGGGCCTTGTCCACGACCTTGAGGGCGCGCTTGACCGCGGGCCGCGCCGCCACCAGCGCCGACCAGCGCGCGAGATTGGGGAGATCCTCCGGCGCCTGGGCATAGGCGGCCGGATTCCTCACCCAGGGCCAGATCGCCATGTCGGCGATCGAGTAATCGCCGCCCACATATTCGGATTCACCCAGCCGGCGCTCCAGCACGCCGTAGAGCCGCGCCACTTCGTTCGTATAGCGCTCGATGGCATAGGGAATCCGCTCGGGCGCGGCACTGCGAAAGTGATAGCATTGCCCGAACAACGGGCCGACGCCGCCAATTTGGAACATCAGCCATTGGATGACGGCGTTGCGCGCCCTTGCCTCCGCCGGCATGAACCGCCCCGTTTTCTCGGCGAGATAGACCAGGATCGCCCCGGATTCGAAAATCGTGAAGGGCCGCCCGGATGGCCCCTCCTGATCGACAATGGCGGGAATCTTGGCATTGGGGTTGATGCGCAGGAACGAAGGCCAGTGCTGCTCGCGGGCGCCGATATCCACCGGATGGACGCGATAGGGCAAGCCCGTTTCCTCGAGCATGATCGGGATCTTGCGCCCGTTCGGCGTCTTCCAGGTGTAGAGCTCGATCATCGAGGTCCCGTCTTGGCGGCGCTGATGCGCGGAGTGTTCCGCATTTCCCTTGAGCTTGCAAGCCGGGCGGTCGATGATCGCGGCCATCCGCCTGAAATCAACGCGCCAAGGCCAGCCAATGAGCGACGAAACCTTCGAAAGACCCTATTCCGGCTATGCCGAACTGATCGGCTACCGGTTGCGCCGGCGGGCGAAAGGCGAGGCGGAGATCGAATTGCGCCTGGAACCCAAGCACTTGAACCGCCTGATGGTGCCCCATGGCGGCCTGCTCGCCACCCTCATCGATACGGCTTGCGGTTTTGCCGTCGCCTTCGCGCAAGGGCCGGACAAGGTCCTGCCGGCGGTCACCCTTTCGCTCTCGATGCAGTTCCTGGGTCAGGCCAAGGCTGGCGAGCTACTGGTCGCCATGGCAAAGCATGACGGGGGCGGAAGGACCATCGGCTTTGCAAGCGGCACGGTCAGCACCGATACCGGGCGCGCCATCGCTCGCGGCGAGGCGACTTTTCGCTTCCTGACCGCTAAGACCTGAGGCAGCAGCGTGGACGGCGGTCAGAGCGGCTTGGCAATCGCGTCACCGAGGGGCGCCGGTTCGCCCAGGTCCAGGCGCTTGTATTCCGCTCGCAATCGACCGGTCGCCGCCAGGAAACACATTCGAACGTCCGCTACCATGCCGTAGAACGGATTGACCCGGATGAGCGCCCGGTTGCCCTCGATCAGCCGGTGCGAGAGGATTGCGATCACATAGCCCAACCCGATGCCGCCCGCCATGTATCCGACATGGCCCTGATCGATCGCGACCAGCGTGGAGGTGAGCCCCAGCACGCTCGCCAAATAATGCGCCATCCGCGTGCCCGGGTTGCGATGGCCGTCAAGATACATGCGCCAGAACTGCGAAAAGGGCATTCGCCACATCGAGATCAATCCAGCCATGCGCCCACCCCTTCTAAACTCCTCGGAACATGGGCGATACTAACCCGCAAGAGCGGGCTTGCGCAATGGACCTGAGGCCTCACCCGCCCGTGAAATCGGGCTTGCGGCGGGCGCGAAAGGCGGCGATGCCTTCCCTGGAATCCGCGATCGCCAGCATCCAGAAATTGCTTGAGATAGTCGAGTTCCGCTTGCGCAAGCCCAGCGCGCTGGCCATCATTTGAAAGTGTTTCAGTCATGAGATGATCTCCCGTCGATGAACTTGCTCAATGCCTCACTCGATCTCCTCGGGCCGGCGCGCCGTGCGCTCGAGTACATGATTGCCCAGGAAGAAACGTACCTGATCTAGTTTCTGTCGCCACTCGCAAAATTCTTCACGCGGCAGTTTGAACGAAATTCGCCAATCCTCGAACACCGTATTGAAAAAGCAAACACCGACCCCCTCGGCACAATAGACGCCAGAGTCTACCTCAGAGTTGGTGCTAGGGAGCCTCTAATTTAATCGCTTGCACTTGATTTGTCATTCTGATTCAAGTGATTCGAGTGTTTTTGGGAGGAAACCATGCGCCAGAAGACATTTTCGAGTTTGGGTTTTGAAATTCATGGCAAGCAGACGCGCCGGCAGCGTTTTCTTGA
>CAZIUB010000081.1:0-10456 GCA_964542425.1 uncultured Rhodospirillaceae bacterium
CCGGCGCGTCTGCTTGCCATGAATTTCAAAACCCAAACTCGAAAATGTCTTCTGGCGCATGGTTTCCTCCCAAAAACACTCGAATCACTTGAATCAGAATGACAAATCAAGTGCAAGCGATTAAATCAGAGGCTCCCTAGATCGTGTCAATAAGAACGGCCTATCTCGTTTCGATAATCAAGTGGCGTGGGCGCGGTTTTATCTCGCTAAAGCCGACCTCATTGACACATCCCGTCGCGGAGTCTGGACATTAACGGAAGCGGGGCGCCAGGCGCGGCTTGACCATCAAAGTGCCGTCCTCATTTTCCAAAAGATGCAACGAAAGTGGACGGGCGACGGCACGGTCAGTGAGAAAGACGAAACGCAAACGTCAACCGACGAATTAAAACCCGAAGATCAAAAATTCCGAGAGGAAATGATAAGGGCCTTACATTCCATATCGCCAGATGGTTTTGAGCGTCTTTGCAAGCTCATTCTCAGAGAAGTCGGTTTTGAAGAGGTGACGATCACCGGGAAAACTGGCGATGGCGGAATAGATGGTTTTGGCACCCTGAGAATCAATCGGCTTGCTACTGATCGGGTGCTTTTCCAGTGCAAACGACACACAAAACAGGTGTCGCCAGCTTACATTCGTGAGTTTCGTGGGGCGATGGCCGTTCGTGCAGATCGCGGAATCTTTCTCGCGACAAGTACCTTTAGCACTGAGGCAAAACGCGAAGCCCAACGCGAAGGCGCAGCCCCGATTGAGCTAGTGGATTTGGACAGCCTAATTTCGCTGTTGGCCGAACTACGGCTTGGCGTAACAACCCGTACCGAACTCGCTATCGACCATGAATTTTTCCGCGACTACATGCCCACTGAGAAACAATAGGCGGCGGCAGGTCATCCCCTATTGCTAGGGTGTGGGGTTTCAAGTATATAATTGCCCTTGGTTTGGCTAGACGGGAGACAGCCCGATAGTCGGATGGCGGCAGTTTCGTCATTCGTCAGGCACCTCAGCCAAGCGGATCTGGGAGCCGCGCAGTTTCCACCTCAAGTAACGCGCACGGATGGTATGGTGATCAGCAAGCCGCCCAATTGGTAGCTGATCGTGATCTCCGATCGTTTGGTCTGGTTCAACCTGGGAAAAATTCAATGCGGGGTCGCATGTGAAAGTTCCCTATCGCACGAATTCCTCGCTGATCAACACCACCAGAATCACCAGAAACGGCAAGGCGCAGGCGATGAGCGCTGGGCCCACGGGACGGTTCTTGACGAAGGCGATGATGGCCAAGATCGCGTTCACCACGAAGAATCCGCAAGACCCGATTGCCCACAAGGCAAGTGCCGCCATCAATCCACCACCACTATCCGGCCCGCTGGGGCCTGTCGCTTCGAGCTTGATTCCAAACGGGATCAACGCCAGCACGAAGGCGAGATAGGCGATGTTCCGGTAGCCGAACCTCGCCGGCCATTCGCGCCACCAAGGCGGGCCCGCTGTCATTGTCATTCCTCCACCTCCACACCCAGCGCCAGGAGATCGGCCCGTGCCAGATCGAATTCCAGATATTCCCGCAACCTCGAATCGAGAACCGCCTTCAGCCTTCGCTGGGCGCTGGTCCGGTCGCCACGGATGAGCGCCCATTCCCCCAGATAGAAATCGCGGTCGAACAAATAACCGCCGCGCTTCCCTTCGGGCGCGGCCGCCACGCCCGCCTCCACCGCCGCGACCGATGATTCCCCAAGGTAATACTCGATGAGTGGCCTCGGCCATTCATCATCGGCGCCGTCTTCCAGATATTGCCGCAATCCTTGGATAGCCCGGGAGCGCTCGCCCAATCGCGCCAGCGCCAGGAATTCGAACAGGTGGATGTAAGGCTCCTTGGGGTCGAGCGCGATCGAGCGCCGAAAATCGGCGAGCGCGCCTTCGAAATCGCCCTTGACCCAGGCCGCCGCCCCGCGATTGGCCAAATAGACCCCGGAATCCGGCAGTGCCTGGATCGCCTTGTCGAACTCGGCCATCGCTTGGGCGCCCTCGCCTCGGGCCAGCGCGATGAGGCCAATCCCGTTCATCGCCTCCGCGTCGGCCTTGTCGATCGCCAAGGCCTGCTGGAAATCCCGCATTGCCTTGTGATGGCGCGCCAGCACATGCTCCAGATAGCCGCGATCGCGCCAGGCCTCCGGCCAATCGGGCGCCAGCGCGATTGCCTGGTCGTAGTCGCTCAATGCCCGGTCAAAATCCCTTAGCGCGCGATAGGCATCGCCCCGATCGTTGGCCACGATGGCGCTCTCCGGCCGCTGCTTCAGGACCTCGGCGTAATCGGCGATGGCACCCTCCCAGTTCTCGCGCCTGGCCCGAGTCAATCCACGGAAATGGCGCAAATCCCAGTTCCGGGGAAACCCTTCCGTCAATTCCGTCAATATGTCCTCGGCTTCGGGCAATGTCTCAGGCCCGCCCAATTCGAGCATCAGGCGTGCCCGGTGATAGCGCGCCGGTGGGCCGGTATCGGCCGCGATCTCGGCCCTGCCCAAATCCAGGAGCGCCGCCTCGATGTCACCCTTGGACGCATTCCAAATGCCACGCAACAACATCAGATCCATGTCCTTCGGCCGTCGCGCGAGGGCCTGGTCGAGATCGGCGATGGCGAGCTCTTCGGCGCCTTCCGCATAATGCTCGTCCTCGGGCGCGGCGGCGAAACGGCTCAGTTCCGGATCTTCGGGCAGATGTCCAACGATCTTCCCGATGAACGCCGAGACCGGCACCGCGATCGAGAGGTATTCGTAGAAGGTGGGATCGTCCGCGCCAAGGAACAGCCGATCCGATTGGCCGGTTTCGATTCCCTCCATGCCGATATGCGAGACGTTGATGGCGACGATCCGATCGCCGCCGTCGTCTCGGTCGCGGATCAGGATCGGCCCGCCGGAATTGCCGGGAAGGGTGATGCAATCGTGCTGCCAGCCGGAGGAATAGATCTGCCCGATCACCCGGCATTCGGGGTCCATCCACAACTCGGCCGAATCCCTATCGACCGGAAACCCTAGATTCCGCGCCTCAAGCCTGGCGCCGCTCCTGAACAATTCGCGGGTAGCGATCGCCTTGAGGCGCATGTAGCCGTAGCCGTATTTTTCTTCGCCCAGGCACGTGTCCAGTTTCAGAAGCGCCCAATCCTCCCAGCCATTCTGCTGATCGCGATCGGATGGGAGGGCCGCGTCGCCGCGCGAGGGTGGCGGGCGATAATTCCCCCAAACGATCGCGCGTGCTTGTGCTTCGAGCGCGAAATGGTCGAAATCGTCGAAGCCGGGGCCGTCATCGCCTTCGCCCAGATAAAAGGTCGCCCTGGTTCCGGCATCCACCGCCTCGCCCCCGCCCGCCACGTGATAGGCGCTCAGCACATGGCAGGGTGAAACCAGGGTCGCGGTCCCGGCCACAAAGGTCCCGTCGCCGTTCTCGTGGGTCAGGAGCCCGATCGCATCGTAGGCCTCGCCGGGTGCCCGCCCGACCGCGACCCGCTGATCCTTTCCGAACGAAACCGCGCCGGCAATGCCGGAAGCGCCGGCCAGGATCAGGCCGGCGACGATCGGGCCGGAAAATGGTCGGATCGCGATCAGGGCAGGCTCACCATTCTGCCGATCTTCTGTCCGCCCAGGATGTGCAAATGGAAATGCGCCACCTCCTGGTGTCCGTGCTCCCCGGTATTGGCGATCAGCCTGTACCCGCTTTGGGCGATTTCGGTCTTCGCGGTGATGCGCGCGATGGCGCGCGTCAGGCCGACGATCTCGGCCTCGCTGGCGCGGGCCGAAAAATCCTCGGCCGAGACATAAGCCCCCTTCGGGATCACCAGAACATGCACCTTGGCCTGCGGGCGGATGTCGGGGAAGGCCAGCACATGCGCGTCCTCGTAGATCTTGTCGCAGGGGATTTCGCCGCGCAGGATGCGGGCGAATACGTTGTTCGGGTCATAGGTCATCGGATGGATCTCCCGCGTTTAGTCCGGCTTGCGCGCGGCCTTTTCGGCAAGGCCCGATCGGCCCTCGCGCGCGCGCAAGGCCTCCATTACTTCTTCGGGCCTCACCCCCTGGTCGGCCCACAGCACCAGCAGGTGGTAGAGGAGATCGGCGCTTTCCGCGATGACGCCCCCGCGGTCGCGCGAGACCGCGGCCAATGCCGTCTCCATCGCTTCCTCGCCCAGCTTTTTCGAGATTCCCACAATGCCCGCGGCAAACAGTTTGGCGGTATAGGATTGGCTGGGATCGGCTTCTTTTCGCGCAAGCAGGGTAGCATAGAGCCGGTCCAGCCCCGTCTCCGTCCCGCGATATTCCTCCGTCATGTCTCACTCTCTATCATCGCTGAATGATCGCTGACGATCCGCATTGGCAATCCGGCCCGGGCCATGTGGGCCTTGGCCTCGGCGATGGTATAGGTTCCGAAGTGGAAGATCGAGGCCGCGAGCACGGCGGTCGCGTGCCCGTCGCGGATGCCTTCGACCAGATGGTCGAGATTGCCCGCCCCCCCGGAGGCCACGACCGGCACAAGGACAGCATCGGCAATGGCGCGGATGAGGCCGATGTCGTAGCCGGATTTGGTCCCGTCCCGGTCCATCGAGGTCACCAGCAATTCCCCGGCGCCGAGCTCGGCTGCGCGCTTGGCGAAGGCGATCGCGTCGATGCCCGTGGCCTCGCGGCCGCCATGGGTGAAGATCGCGAACCCGTGCCCCCTTGTTTCCTTGGCGTCGATCGAGACAACGATGCATTGGCTGCCGAATTTGCGCGCCGCCTCGGCCACGAATTCGGGGTCCTTGACCGCCGCCGTGTTGATCGAGACCTTGTCGGCGCCGGCCAACAACAGCTTGCGGATGTCCTCCAGCCTCCGCACGCCGCCCCCCACCGTCAAGGGCATGAAGCAGGAATCGGCCGTTTTCGCCACCGCGTCCAGAAGCGTGTCGCGGTTTTCGTGGCTGGCGGTGATATCCAGGAAACACAATTCATCGGCGCCGGCGCAATCGTAGAGCCGCGCCTGTTCCACCGGATCGCCGGCATCGACGAGATCGACGAAATTGACGCCCTTGACCACGCGCCCGCCTTGCACGTCGAGGCAGGGGATGACGCGCATTTTCAACATGGCGCTACCTGCCGGAGCCGGGCGAGCGCCGCCTCGAGGTCGAGCCCTCCGTCATAGAGCGCGCGCCCCGCGATCACGCCGGCGATCCCGCCACCCATCGCCCTTGTCGCTGGCGCCAATGCCGCCAGATGGTCCAGATCCGCCATCCCCGCGACGCCGCCCGAGGCGATGACCGGGACCGAGATCTGGTTGGCGAGCTCGGCGGTCGCGCGCAGATTGACGCCCTTTAGCAAGCCATCGCGATCGATGTCGGTGAAAATGATGGCGGCGACGCCCGCATCCTCGAAGCGCCGCGCGAGATCGAGGGCCGGCATCTCGCCCCTCTCCGCCCAGCCCTCGGTCGCGACCTTGCCGCCCTGGGCATCGATCGCGACCGCGATGCGCCCTGGATATTTCGCCGCCGCCTGGCGCACGAGATCGGGATCCTTCAGCGCGACGGTGCCAAGGATCACCCGCTTGACACCCTTTTCCAGCCAGGCCTCGATCCCTACGAGATCGCGGATGCCGCCCCCCAGCTGGCAACGTAGGGGTGTCGCCTCAAGGATGGTCGCGATCGCGGCCTCGTTCACCGGCCTTCCGGCGAGTGCGCCGTCGAGATCGACCAGATGCAGCCATTCCGCGCCCGCTTGCGCGAATTTCTTGGCCTGGTCGGCGGGATCGTCGTTGAAAACCGTCGCCTGGGCCCTGTCGCCTTGGCGCAGGCGCACGCATTTCCCACCCCGGAGGTCGATCGCCGGAAAGAGGATCATGGGGCGCCGATCATTGGGCGCCGATCATGTTGTGCCGATCATGTTGTGCCGATCATGTTGTTCCGATCTTGGGGCCGTTTCCGGCCTCGCTCAGATCCTTCCAGAAATAGAGGCCGGCGACGAACCGATCCTCGACCCTGGCGTAATAGGGGTGCCGGCCGATCTCGTGATAACCCAGCGACCGATAGAGCGTGATCGCCGCCCGTTGGGTCTCGCGCACATCGAGATTGAGCACCTGGACGCCCAGCTCGCGCGCGCGCGCCTCGACCGCCAGCGCGATCTGGCGCGCGATGCCATGGCCGCGCGCCCAGGGCGCCATGAAAGATGTGGTGAGATTGGCGCTGTGCGCCTGAGCCTCGTTGTTGCGGGTCGGGCGCACCAGCTGCGCCGATCCGCAGATGATTCCGTCCAGGCGCCCTACGAACAAGGTGCGTTCGGGAACCAGCAGCACGCCCTTCCAGTATCCCTCCATGACGTCGCGCCGTGGCGGCTTCAGCCAGCCGAAGCCCCCGCCCGCCTCGATCGCGTCGGCGGTCGCCCCGCACAGATCGGCGAGATCGCCGCGCTTCAATGAAGTGACGATCTCCACCGAGGTGCCGGGAACGATTTGGGCGGGTGTCACGGTGCTTTCCTCATATTTTCCAGCCGAGGAAGTCGGCGATCAGGCGCAGGCCCACGCGCTGGCTCTTCTCGGGATGGAATTGCACGCCGATGAGATTGTCGCGCCCGATCGCCGCCACCACGCGCCCGCCATACTCGATCTCGGCGAGGACTTGGGCAGGCTCCTGCGCGACGAAGGCGAAGGAATGCACGAAATAGGCATGATCGCCCGCGCGCAATCCGGAAAGAACGGGATGGAAGGGCTCACGGATTTCCAGCTCGTTCCATCCCATCTGCGGAATACGCAGAGCGGGATCGCGCGGGCGCATCAATTCGACCTTGCCCTTGATCCAATCCAAGCCCGGCGTCTCGCCGAATTCCAGGCCCACGCTCGCCATCAATTGCATGCCCACACAGATGCCGAGGAAAGGCCGGCCCCGCCGCAGCACCGCCTCGCTCATCGCCTCGGCGAGACCGGGGCGCGAGAGCAATCCCTCGCGGCAATGGGCGAAGGCGCCCACGCCCGGCAGCACCAATCGATCGGCCCGGCGCACCACCTCCGGCTCGGCGCTGATGGCGATCCGCGCGCCCACGGGTGCCGCCGCCTGGAATGCCTTGGCGGCCGAGCGCAGATTGCCCGCCCCGTAATCGACGATGACCACGTTCATGGACGCGCTAAAGCGTTCCGCCCAGGATGCCCTTGGTCGAGGGCACGGCATCGGATCTGCGCGGGTCGATGGCCACCGCTTGTCTCAGTGCCCGCGCCAGGCCCTTGTAACAGCTCTCGACGATATGGTGGTTGTTCTCGCCGTAAAGGTTCTCGACATGGAGGGTCAACCCCGCTGCCTGCGCGAAGGCCTTGAACCATTCCTTGAACAATTCGGTGTCCATTTCGCCCAGTTTGGGCTTGGTGAACCGGACCTTCCACACCAGGTAGGGCCGGTTGGAGGCGTCGAGCGCCACCCGCGTCAGGGTCTCGTCCATCGGCACCATGGCCTCGCCCCAGCGCTGGATGCCCCGCCTTTCGCCCAGCGCCTTGGAGACCGCCTCGCCGATGGCGATCCCGGTATCCTCGGTGGTGTGGTGGAAATCGATATGCAGATCGCCCTTGGCCTCAACCTTGAGGTCGAGGAGGCCGTGCCGGGCCAATTGGTCCAGCATGTGATCGAGGAACCCGATCCCGGTCGAGATGGTGGATTGGCCCGACCCGTCCAAATCGAGCGCCACCTTGATCTCGGTCTCCCGGGTCCTCCGGGTCACTTCCGCCTTGCGCATGTGAAGCGCTCCAGATGTGCGATTTCGCGGCCTTTTAACAGCAAGAAGGGGAAGCCGCCAGTACCCGCCGTCCCGGGACTGGTCGATTCGAGCCAATTGCCCCGAAAGTCGCACGCCGGCGGGTACCATCATATCTCTTGTGATCTGTGCCGAATTTCGCGGAAGCATCGAAGCGTCGCAGGGATCACGCTTATTCGAAAGTTGGCAAGGGGGTATTGTTTCGGGCACCCGCGACCTACCCGATCGCGACCCAATGGCTTGATCGAAGGCCCCCGGTAGCCTATCTCAAGACCCATGACACACCCCTTCTTTCCCGAAACCGGCGCCCCGGGCCTCGCGTCCTGGCACGGCACCACCGTTCTCCTGGTGCGAAAAGGCCCGGACGTGGTCCTGGCCGGCGATGGCCAGGTCAGCGTCGGGGCCACCATCATGAAATCGAACGCACGGAAGCTCCGGCGCCTGGGCAAGGGCATGGAGGGCAAGGGCGACGTGATCGCGGGCTTTGCCGGGGCCACCGCCGATGCGCTCACGCTGTTCGAGCGCCTGGAAGCCAAGCTCGAGCAATACCCGGCCCAACTGGCGCGCGCCTGTGTGGAACTGGCCAAGGATTGGCGCACCGACCGCTATTTGCGCCGGCTGGAGGCGATGATGGCGGTCGCCGACAAATCGGTGAGCCTGGTCCTGACCGGGACCGGCGACGTGCTGGAGCCGGAGGACGGGCTTATCGGCATCGGCTCGGGCGGGCCCTTCGCGCTTGCCGCGGCCCGGGCGCTCATCGACCAGGAAGGCATGGACGCCGAGGCAATTGCCCGTAAGGCGATGAAAATCGCCGCCGACATCTGCGTCTACACCAACCACAATCTGACCCTGGAAAAGTTGTGAACGATTCGACCGACCCCAAATCGCGGCCACCCGAGGGCGAAGCCCCGGCTAGGTCGGTCTCGTCATCTTCCGGCGCCCCAAAAGTTGTTGCCGGCTTGACCCCGCGCGAGATCGTCTCCGAATTGGACCGTTTCATCGTCGGCCAAGGGGATGCCAAGCGGGCGGTGGCGATCGCGCTTAGGAATCGCTGGCGCCGCCAGCAACTGGCGCCCGATCTGCGCGAGGAAGTGACGCCCAAGAACATCCTGATGATCGGGCCCACGGGCGTGGGCAAGACCGAGATCGCGCGGCGCCTGGCGCGCCTTGCCCAGGCTCCCTTCATCAAGGTCGAGGCCACCAAGTTCACCGAAGTCGGCTATGTCGGGCGCGACGTGGAACAGATCATCCGCGATTTGCTGGAGATCGCTATTTCCACCACCCGCGAAAGGCTGCGCCGCCAGGTCCAGGCCAAGGCCGAATTGGCGGCCGAGGAACGGGTCCTGGACGCGCTCACCGGCGAAAAGGCAGCACCCGAAACGCGCGCTAAGTTCCGCCGCATGCTACGCAGTGGCGAGATGGACGAGCGCGAGATCGAATTGAAAATGCGGGATTCGGGCGGGATCAATCTCCCCACCTTCGACGTGCCGGGCATGCCCGGGGCCTCGATGGGGATGATCAATCTGAACGAAATGCTGGGCCAGGCGCTTGGCGGGCGCACCAAGGCAAGGCGGTTGACCATCGCCGAATCGCACAAGGTCTTGATCGCGGAGGAAAGCGACAAGCTCCTCGACCAGGAGAAAATCCTTTCCGAGGCGATTCAGGCCGTGGAGCAGAACGGCATCGTCTTCATCGACGAGATCGACAAGATCTGCGCCCGCTCGGAGCGTGTGGGCGCCGACGTAAGCCGCGAGGGCGTGCAGCGCGACCTCCTGCCGCTGATAGAGGGGACCCAGGTCTCGACCAAGCACGGCACCATCAGCACCGATCATGTGCTCTTCATCGCGTCGGGTGCGTTCCACTTGGCCAAGCCCTCGGACCTGCTTCCGGAATTGCAGGGGCGGCTTCCGATCCGCGTGGAGCTGAGCGCGCTCGGCCGCGACGATTTGAAGCGCATCCTGACCGAGCCCGAGGCGAGCCTGGTCACCCAATACAAGGCCCTGATGGCGACCGAGGACGTGACCCTCGATATTACGCCGGACGCCATCGACGCCATCGCCGATCTCGCCGCCGAGATTAATTCCGCGGTCGAGAACATCGGCGCCAGACGCCTGCATACGGTGATGGAGCGTCTATTGGAAGAGGTGAGCTTCAATGCGAGCGAGCAATCGGGCCGCACTATCGTGATCGACGGCGCCCTGGTGCGCGAGCGCGTGGCACCCTTGGCCAGGAACGCCGACCTCAGCAAGTTTATTTTGTAGGGATGGACTTGTCTGGGCTCTGGCCACGCTCTCCATCGTCATCGCCGGACTTGATCCGGCGATCCATCGATGGGAAGGGCCTAAGAAGGTAGGTGAGAGCACTTAGTCATCATGACGGATGTAGAATTTCCTATAAGGAATCGAATTGATGTCGATTTTCACGCGGTTCATGTCGCCTAGTGCTATCCACATTCGTTGACGCTTACGCGTTGCGATCATTGACAGGCCGGAGAGATGTGCGACGGCCATTGTGGATTTCCCCATGTCAAAGAGTCGGTAGCATATCTCGATGCCTCGCTTAGTCAGCCGGCCACCGTCATAACGATTGAGTGCATGCTGCGGGTGCCAGTCATTTTCATACTTTGTTCCCCTCATCGAGAGCTCGGCGTTTAATGCGTCGCGGATTCAAGTAGCCAGTGCATAATTTAGACGTCCGGATGGAGCAACCTCTTGGC
>CAZIUB010000082.1:0-30987 GCA_964542425.1 uncultured Rhodospirillaceae bacterium
ATTCGTCACGGCGGCGGCGAAAAGCTGATCTGGCGTCACAATGATTTGGCCGATCTCGAGCGGATCCGCGGCGCCTTCCCGCGCGCGGTCTGGCATGGACCCAACGGACCGGTGGAAGTCACCGTCTGGTGTTCCAACGACTACCTCGGGATGGGTCAGCATCCGGTTGTCATCGCCGCGATGCAGGAGGCCTTGACGCGCTGCGGCGCCGGCGCCGGCGGCACGCGCAACATTTCCGGCACGAACCACTACCATGTCCTGTTGGAGCGCGAGCTCAGCGACCTCCACGGCAAGGAAGCGGCGTTGATCTTCGGTTCCGGCTACAACGCCAACGAGGCGGCCCTCAGCACACTGGGCCGGATCATGCCGGGTTGCGTGATTTTTTCCGACGCGCTCAACCACGCCTCGATGGTCGAGGGGATCCGGCACAGCGGCTGCGAGAAGCGGATCTTCAAGCACAACGATGCGGCCGACCTCGAACAGGCGCTCGCGGCGATCGATCCGGCGCGTCCCAAACTGATCGCGTTCGAATCGGTCTATTCGATGGACGGTGACATGGCGCCGATCGCCGAGTTGTGCGACGTAGCCGAGCGCCACGGCGCCCTTATCTTCCTCGACGAAGTACATGCGGTCGGCCTCTATGGGCCGGGCGGCGGGGGCATCGCCGAGCGCGATGGCGTGGCCGACCGGCTCGACGTCATCCAGGGAACGCTGGCCAAAGCCTTCGGTTGTTTCGGCGGCTACATCGCCGGCTCGGCGGCACTCGTGGATTTCGTGCGCAGCTTCGCGTCGGGCTTCATCTTCACCACCGCACTGCCGCCGCACATCGCCGCCGGGGCCCTGGCCAGCCTGCGCCACCTGCGGACGAGCGGCGAGGAGCGCGCGCGCCATCAGGAACGGGCCGCGACCCTGAAGCGCCGTCTGACCGAGGCCGAGCTGCCGGTCATGATCTCGGACAGCCACATCGTGCCGATCTTGGTGGGTGACGCGGCGCTGTGCAAACGGGCGAGCGATGAACTGCTGGCCCGACACGCCATCTATGTGCAGCCGATCAACTTCCCGACGGTGCCCCGCGGGACCGAGCGGCTGCGTCTCACGCCCTCGCCGCTGCACAGCGATTCCGACATCGACAATCTCGTCGGCGGGCTCGGCGAGGTCTGGGCAGCACTCGGCCTGCGGTGCGCGGCGTGACCCCGGGGATCGCTCGTGAAGCCCAAGCACCAGCGTCTAGGCTTATTGCTGATCGGGTTGGCGTTGCTGGGATCGGCGGCCGGCCTCGTCCTCTACGCCACGAGTGACACGCTAGTGTATTTTTACAGCTCAAGCGATGTACAGACCAAACAGATGCCGAAAGGAAGGCCGTTCCGGCTCGGCGGATTGGTCGAAATCGGCAGCATGCGAAAGGACGATGATGGCGTCACCGTGCGGTTTCAAGTGAGCGATGGCGCTCATGTTGTTCCAGTCGCCTATCGCGGCATTCTGCCCGATCTGTTTCGCGAGGGGCAGGGCGTGGTGGCGCAAGGCGCGCTCGGCGCCGACGGCGTGTTCGTGGCCAGCGAAGTACTCGCCAAGCATGATGAGAACTACATGCCTCGGGAAGTGGTCGATGCGTTGAAGGCCTCCGGCCACTGGCGTGAAGGCCAGGTCAGTCCATGATCGTCGAGCTCGGCCATTACGCGCTGGTGCTGGCGCTCGGCCTGGCGCTGATCCAAGCGATCCTGCCGCTGCTGGGCGCGGCGCGCAATCATGCCGGCTGGATGGCGGTGGCCGTTCCAGCGGCCCAGGGTCAATTCCTGTTTATCGCTCTGGCGTTCGCGGCGCTGACCCAGGCATTCGTCACTTCGGACTTTTCCGTTCGAACGGTCGCGCAACACTCCAATTCGGCGATGCCGATGCTCTACAAAGTGACCGCCGTGTGGGGCAATCATGAAGGCTCACTGCTGCTGTGGGTATTGATTCTATCCTTGTTCGGCGCGGCGGTGGCCAGCTTCGGTCGCAATCTGCCGCCTGGCCTGAAGGCTCGCGCGCTGTCGGTACAGGCGCTGATCGCCGTCGGATTCCTGACCTTCATGTTGTTCACCTCCAACCCATTCCGGCGCCTCTACCCACCACCGCCAGATGGCGCCGATCTCAATCCACTGCTGCAAGACCCGGGCCTCGCCTTCCATCCGCCGATGCTCTATCTGGGCTATGTCGGATTCTCGATGGCATTCTCGTTCGCCGTCGCCGCCCTGATCGAGGGCCGGGTCGATGCCGCCTGGGCGCGCTGGGTCCGGCCCTGGACGCTCTCACCGCCGGTATCGGGCTCGGCAGCTGGTGGGCCTATTACGAGTTGGGGTGGGGCGGCTGGTGGTATTGGGACCCGGTCGAGAACGCGTCCTTCATGCCCTGGCTTCTCGGCACCGCGCTCCTGCATTCGTCGATCGTGGTCGAGAAGCGCGACGCGCTCAAGAGCTGGACCATCCTGCTCGCCATCCTGACCTTTGCCATGAGCCTGCTCGGCACCTTCCTGGTCCGCTCGGGCGTGTTGACCTCGGTCCGTACCTTCGCCAGCGATCCGGCGCGCGGCGTCTTCATCCTGATGCTGCTGGTGATCCTGATTGGCGGATCACTGTTGCTGTTTGCGCTGCGCGCGCCCTCGCTTAAGGCGGGCGGCTTGTTTCAGCCGATCAGCCGCGAAGGCGCGCTCATGATCAACAATCTTCTCTTGGTGGTGGCCGGGGCGGTGGTGTTTTGGGGGACATTCCAGCCGCTGTTCATTGAACTCGCCGGCGGCGGCAAGGTCTCGGTCGGCGCGCCCTGGTATAACATCACCTTTGTGCCGTTTTTCGCCGTGTTGGTGCTGCTCATGGCGGTCGGTCCGTTTTTGCCGTGGAAGCGGGGCGACCTCGCGGCCGCGCTCGGCCGACTGGTCGCGGCGGCAATCGCCGCCCTTCTGGTTGCCGCCGGCACCGCTTGGCTCAAGAGTGACGGACCGCTCCTGGCGGTGCTCGGCATGGCGCTCGGTGTTTGGCTCTTGGTGGGCACGTTGGTGGAGTTTGTCGGCCGGATCGGGCTCGTGCGAAAGCCGGGCGACTCTTGGCACCGGGCGCGCCAGCTGCCGCGCGCCGCCTATGGCATGACACTGGCCCATGCCGGTCTCGCGATCGCCATCCTCGGCATCACCGGATCCTCGGCCTGGAAGCAGGAGGAAATCCGCATCATGCGGGCGGGCGAATCCGTCACGGTCGCGGGCTACGACTACCGCTTCGAGGGCGCCCTGGAGATTGCCGGCCCCAACTATCTCGCGACTCGCGCCAAATTCATCGTGACCCGCGACGGCGACCCGGTCGCCGTGCTGACGCCGGAAAAGAGGGTCTACAATGTACAAGGCATGCCGACCACCGAAGCCGCGATTCACACCACCGGACTTGCCGACCTCTACACCGTGATCGGCGATCCGGACGGAAGGGGCGGCTGGACGGTACGGTTGTTCCACGAGCCGCTGGTTCCGTGGTTGTGGGCCGGCATTTTGCTGATGGTTGCCGGCGGCCTGGTCTCTCTCACCGATCGGCGCCTGCGGGTTGGCACGCCAACCCGCCGAACGGCGGCCATCGCCAGCGCGTGAGCCAAAGCCCATGTCGCGGCGACTGCTCTTTGTTCTGCCGATCGTGTTGTTCGCGATCGTCGCTCTCTATCTGGTGAATGCGCTGCAGCCTGGACGCGATCCCTCCATCGTGCCCTCGGCCTTGATCGGCAAGCCGGCGCCGGAAGTTTCGTTGCCGCCACTGTTCGAGGACCTACCGGGCATCCTGCCGGCCGATCTCAAGGGCCAAGTGGTGCTGGTAAACTTCTTTGCTTCCTGGTGCGCGCCCTGCCGCGCCGAGCATCCGGTGTTACTCCGCCTGGCGCGCGAGGAAGGCACTGCGCTGCTGGGCATCGCCTACAAGAACAAGCCGGAGGAGGCGCGTGCCTTCTTGCTGGAACTCGGCAACCCGTACGCTCGGGTCGGCATGGACGAGAACGGCCGCGCCGGAATCGAGTTCGGGCTCTATGGCGTGCCGGAGACCTTTGTCATCGACAAGAATGGCATTATTCGATTCCGCGAGGCGGGGCCTTTGACGGCGGCGTTGCTGGAGGAAACCCTGCTGCGCCTGATCGCCGAGTTGCGATTGTAATGACGCGCGTTCTTGCCCTTTGTCTGTTGCTGGGGTCGATTTTGTCCTGGGCGTCGCCAGCCTTCGCCGTCGAGCCCGGCGAGATGCTGAGCGATCCGGCGCTTGAGGCGCGGGCGCGCGCCATCAGCCGGGAGATTCGTTGCCTGGTCTGTCAGAATCAATCGATCGACGATTCCAACGCCGATCTGGCGCGCGATTTGCGCCTGCTGGTGCGCGAATTGCTGCGGGCCGGCGATAGCGATGAACAAGTCCACCTTTATCTGGTGGAACGCTATGGCGAATTCATTCTCCTGCGGCCGCCGATCAGGCGCGGCACTTATGCGCTCTGGTTCGGGCCGGCGATCATGCTGGTTCTGGCGCTGGCCGTGATCATCGCGTTCTTCCAACGGCAAAAGACGCGGCCAGCAGCGTTCGACGATCTGACGCCGGAGGAACGCGGCCGGGTCCAGGCCGAACTCACCCAGCATGGCGATGCCGGGGGCGACGGCTCGCGATGATGTTATGGCTGATCGCCGCTTTCATGACGGCCGTCGCCCTTGGCTTGGTGCTGCGGCCGCTGCTGGGCGTCCAAGCCAAGGCCGAGGCGCGCGCGAATTACGATCTCGCGGTCTATCGCGATCAATTGACGGAGATCGATCGCGATATCGCGCGCGGCTTGCTGTCGGGGGAACAAGCCAAGGCCGCTCGCATCGAGATCGAGCGGCGCATCTTGGCGGCGATTGGCGATGCCAAGGCCACCCCCTCGGGAGGACCAGCGCCAGTGGCGCGCCTGACCGCGATGATTGTGGCCATTGTCGGGCCGCTGGCGGCTCTCGGTCTCTATCTGCACTTGGGTTTGCCCGGACTGCCGGCCCATCCGTTTGAGTCCCGGGCAGCGCTCTTGGCGACCGATGGCGAGACGGGTGGAGAATCGCCGACCAGCGGGGCCGATCTGGCCGCGTTGACCCGAAAACTTGCCGATCGCATGGCCGCCAATCCCGATGATCCAGCGGGATGGCAAACGCTCGCCCGCGCCTATTCGACGCTCGGTCAATTCGATAAGAGCGCCGAGGCCTATGACAAAACCATCGAACATGGCGCGAACGATGCCGCAATCCATTCGGCCCGCGGCGAGGCACTGGTCATGAGGTCGGATGGCCAGGTCATCGAGGCAGCGCGCCAGGCCTTCGAGACCGCGATGCGGATCGATTCCAAGGATTCGCGGGCGCGCTACTATCTGGGCCTGGCGGAGGCCCAGGCCGGCCGGCTTAAGCCCGCGCTCGACCAGTGGCTGCGATTGGAGGCCGATGGGGCGCCCGAGGCGCCCTGGCGCAAGGATGTTGCTGCCCAAATCGACCAGACCGCCCGCGCCCTCGGCCTCGATCCCGCGACATTGCCAGGCCGCCCGCCGCCACCGGAAACCTCGCCCGGCCCGAATGCCGGCGACATGGCTGCCGCAGCTGATATGGCACCGGAAGAGCGTGAGGTCTTGATCCGGGGCATGGTCGAGGGCTTGGCCGAGCGAATGAAGAACAATCCCGACGATCTCGCCGGTTGGCGGAAACTCGGTCGCGCCTATGTGGTGCTGGGAGATTTCGCGTCGGCGCGCGATGCTTGGGCGAGGGCGGCCGCACTGGCGCCCAGCGATACTGAAGTGCTGCTTGGCTATGCCGAAGCGCTGGTGGGCAATGAAAGCGACGATACGAAACTGCCGGCCGAATTTGCCCCGCTCGTGGAGCGCATTCGAACGATCGCGCCCGACAACAAACTCGGCCTGTTCTTTGCCGGGCTGGTCGAACGGGCGGCTGGCCGGACCGCCGAGGCGCGGATTCTATGGCGACAATTGATCGATCAATTGCCGGCGGGCTCACCGGATCGCGCCCTGCTGCAACGCCGCCTCGACGCGCTCGACAGCGGCGGTTAAAGTCCACTCGGCCACCTCCCTCGCACAGGCTGGCCGCGGCAACGGATAGCGGCGTCGGACATGCGCATGGCGCTCAATTCAAACACCATCGGCATGGCGCTCTCGGCTTTGGGATTGCCGGCGATGGCCGCGGGCGAATTGCGTGCCATGCTTGTCGGTCTTGCCTTCTTCGGCGTCGGCACCTTCCTCGCGCAAGCGGCGGCGACCGGCCATGTCAGTCGACGGGCGGCGGGCGATCGGGGTGCGGCCAGCGGCCTCTATCTCGCCAGCTACTTCTCGGGCGGGCTCGCGGGCAGCTTTGTCCTAGGCCGCGTCTTTGACCGATTCGGCTGGGAGGCTTGCGTCGCCGGAATCGGTATGGCGATTCTGGCCGGCGCGCTCCTCACCTATTACCTCAAGGAGTCAAATTCGGTGCCGATGCCAGGCGCGATTATTGCAGCGCCTTCGCCTCCTCCCAGAACTTGATGTATTTGGCGTTGCGCTCGCTCTCGATCGGTTGGAAAAGAATTCCGCTCTCCAGATGTTTGACCGGGTCGGTGATGCCGAGTGCGGCAACCTGGGCCGGATCGGCCATCTCGAAGGCCTTGCGGTTGCTGTGGCCGTAGCCGTACACCTCGATCATGTACTTCCCGGTCTCCGGCGAGATCCAGGCATCGACGAAATCATAGGCCGCACTCTCCTCGGCCTTGCCGGAATTGAGCATGGTGAGCCCGCAGAGCCAGGTGAAGATGCCTTCCTTCGGCACCGCGTAGCGAACCGCCAATCCCTCGGCCTTCAGACTTTTCACGGTTTCGTTCCAGGCATAGCCGGCGACGATTTCGCCCGAGGCCAGAGCTTGGTTCAGTTCGGTCACATCCTTCCACAGGAAGCGCGAGTTCTTGACCCCCTTCAAGACCAGGTCCTTGGTCGCCGCCAGTTCCTCGTCCGACATCTGGAAGATCTTGCCCGCGCCATAGCCCAGCATCAGCCCGGCGATCTCGACCACCACCTCGTTGTCGGTCAAGGCGACGCGGCCGGCATACTTGTCATCGAAGAAAATGCCCCAGGATTCGTTCTTGGCATAATCCGCGTCCACCAGATCGGTGCGATAGGCGATCCCGGAATTGCCCCAATCGGCGGGTGCCATCATCACCTGCCCATCGATCATGACACCGGCGCCGGTCTGCAGCGGCTCGAAGATGTCCTTCCAATTGGAAAGCCGCGTCGTGTCGATCGGCTTGGTGAGCTTGGCCTCGACGAAACGGCCGACCGAATAGGTGCAGGGATGCATGATGTCGGCACCGAAACCGCCGCGCACCTTTTGCAGCGCCTCCTCCTCGTCCTGGAAAATCGAGAAATCCGGGGCATTGCCGTGCTTCGTGACATAGGCCGAGAACAGTTCCGGAATGACATAGTTGCTCCATTCCAGGCAGGTGAGCGGGTCCTTGGCGAGCGCGCGCTTGGGCAACAGCGCCACACCGATCCCGAAGGCGCCGGCGCCCTTGATCATGTCTCGGCGCGAGACCCGGCCCCGGGCCATGCGGTCGATGAATTTCAGCCTGTTCATGACGCTCTCCCTGCTTGATTGAATTTGATTCGGCAATTGGTGGCGCACATCGCGCCGAGCGCTTGAAACCATGGCAATCGTTCTGCGGAAATCACCGCATGTCAACAATGACTTGATGCAATTAACTATTTTCACGGAAATGGTTGACAATTGCTGGCGCGCTGCTGGCACTATTGCCGTCGCCGCCGAATGCGGGGAAAAGACCGTCGGGTTCGTGGAAAACAAGGGACGAGGGCCATGAAACCATGAGCCTAGCCGCCATCGACCGGCTTCCGTCACTTGCGAGTATTCGGGGCATTGGGGCGCGGCTGCGGGCCACGGAGGCCCTGCGCGGCTATTTCCTGATGTCGCCCACGATGGGGCTCATGCTGGCGATGCTCGTGGCCCCGATCTTGGCCCTGATCCTTCTCAGTTTCTGGGTTCAGTCCGGCTTCGAGATCGAGCGCAGCTTCACACTGGAGAATTACTGGCGCCTGATCAAGCCGTCGGAGAAGGTCAGTTATTGGCTTGGCATCCCCTTCCCGTTCGAGAACGCCGTCTACTCCGTTCTTCTGGTCAAATCCGTCCTGATGTCGCTGGCGGCGACCATCGCGGTCGTCCTGCTTGCCTATCCGATGGCCTATTTCCTGGCCTTCCGCGTGACCCGGGGCAAGATCATTTGGCTGATCGTGATCACGCTGCCGTTCTGGACCAGTTACTTGCTTCGGGTATTCTCCTGGAAGCTGATCCTCGGATTCAACGGGGTCATCAATTCTGGCCTGATCAATCTCGGAATCATCGAGCAGCCGCTGGAGTTTCTGCTCTACAATCCGGTCGCGGTCATCATCACGCTGGCGCATTCCTGGGTGGTGTTCGCCATCCTGCCGATCTACGTCTCGCTGGAAAAAATCGACCGGTCGCTGATCGAGGCCGCGAGGGACCTGGGCGACCGCCCGTGGGAGTGTTTCCTGCGCGTGACTCTGCCCCTGTCGTTACCCGGCACGATCGCCGCGGCACTCCTGGTCTTCATTCCGACGGTTGGGGATTACGTGACGCCATCGCTGGTGGGCGGTCCGAACGGGATCATGCTCGGGAATTCGATTCAGATTCTGTTCGGCAAGGCCAATGATGCGCCGCTGGGCGCGGCGGTATCGATCATGATGATGCTGGTGGTGACCGCTATCGTGTGCCTGTTCCTTTGGGGCGTGGGCTACCGGCGCATGAAGCGGTGGGAGGCATAGTGCCAACTTTCGAAAAGGTGTATTGCATGAAGCGCTTCAATGCTGTCACGAAAGTTGGCACATGTTACGTGATGATAGCATCCGCCGGCGTGCACTGGTGGAATCAAAATGCTGGATCATTCTTCTGCGACGGCTGGTACTAGGCCATGCCCACGCGATTGAACGCGCTGACGATCTATGCGGTGGCGTTCGCCGGGTTCCTGTATGGGCCGGTCCTGCTGTTGCCGCTGTTCTCGTTCAATGACAGCAATTACGCCATTTTCCCGCTGAACGGCTTCACGTTCGACGCCTACCAGGAGATGGCCGCGAATAAATCGACGCTGACGGCGCTCAAGAACAGCATCACGGTCGGGACAATCGTGTCGATCATCAGCACCACCTTTGGCTTGCTGGCGGCGATGGGCGCCGCGCGCTACCGATTGCCGGGCAAACGGCCGGTCCTGGCCGTCATCATGCTTCCGCTCGTCGTTCCGACCATCATCCTCGCGATCGCGCTCCTCATCATTCTGCGCCAATTCCTGGACCTGCCCCTGACCTTGTGGAGCGTGGGCGCCGGGCATGTCTTGTTGTGCGTGCCCTTCTCCATGCTGGTGCTGATGGCGCGGCTGGAAGGTTTCGATAAGGGACTGGAGGAGGCCTCGACCGATCTCGGCGAGAACGGATGGATGACCTTCTGGCGCGTCACGTTTCCGCTGGCCATGCCCGGCATCGTCTCGAGCCTGCTGATGTGCTTCACCATCTCGTTCGACGAATTCGTGATGGCGTTCTTCTTGAGCGGCACCGATCAGACCCTGCCCATCTATCTCTACAGCCAGCTTCGGTTTCCCCAGAACCTGCCGGGGACGCTGGCGCTGGGCAGCTCCATCCTGATTACCTCCGCGGTGGTCGTGGTGCTCTCGGAGTGGCTGCGACGCCGCGGCATTTCCTCGCGACATAGCGGTGCGATATGACCAATCGATTGAGTTCCGACAGCATCATCTCGATCCGCTCGGTATCGCGGCATTTCGGCGCCGTGCGGGCGGTGGACGATGTGTCGTTCGACATCGCGCGGGGCGAGTTCTTCTCCCTTCTCGGCCCATCGGGTTGCGGCAAGACGACGCTGTTGCGCATCCTGGCCGGATTTGAAATCCCTACCACCGGCGAGTTTCTGATCGATGGACACGCGATGGCGCTGGTGCCGCCGCATGAGCGGCCGACCAACATGGTGTTCCAGAACTACGCTATTTTCCCACATCTCAGCGTCGCCGAGAACATCGCCTATGGCCTGCGCAAACAGCGGCTGAGCAAGGCGGAGACGGATCGCATCGTCGCCGAGGCGCTGCAACTCATCAAGTTGCCGGGCTATGGGTCGAGACGACCCGACCAGCTCTCCGGCGGCCAGCGCCAGCGCGTGGCACTCGTTCGCGCGCTGGTGTGCCAGCCCAAGGTGCTGCTGCTGGACGAACCCCTGGGCGCGCTGGACAAGAAATTGCGCGAGGAAATGCAGATCGAACTGCGCCAGATCCAACGCCAGGTCGGGGTGACCTTCGTCTTCGTCACCCATGACCAGGAGGAAGCGCTGACGCTTTCGGACCGGATCGCGGTCATGGATCGGGGTCAAGTGATCCAGATCGACCACGCGGCCAGAATCTACGAGGCGCCGAATTGTCGCCAAGTTGCCGAATTCATCGGCAATATGAATTTTCTCAAGGGTCTGGTGCGGGAGAATTCCGGCGGCCTGGCCACGATCGATTGTGGGAGCTTGGGCGCCTTCAGCGTTCGCGCGGGCGCGGGCTCTCCGGGTCCCGGCGAGCGGGCGTTGATCGCCTTGCGGCCGGAACGCCTCAGGCTGTCCTGGTCGCAACCGGCGATCGGCGCGAACGGCCTCGCCGGACGATTGTCCACCATCGCCTATTTCGGCGATCGCAGCCATTTCTATGTCGCGGTACCGGGCATAGAGCGCCCGGTCGCGGTCGCGGTCCAGAACACGTCCCTAGGTGGTGAGCGCGGTGCCCCGGGGGAGCGGCCAGTCTGGCTATCCTGGGACACCGAGGCGGCCATCCTTCTTGCGGCTGGGTGAAGCCCACGCGCCCGGGCTTCATTTGTGCGCCGGCCGAGATCCCTGTATCATCAGGGCCATGCAGCTCGACGTCTATTCCGATACGGTCTGTCCCTGGTGCTTTATCGGCAAGCGCCGGCTCGAGCGCGCGCTTCAGATGCGCCCGCAGCCCAATCTGATCGTCCGTTGGCGCGCATTCCAGCTCAATCCCGGATTGCCCAACGCCGGGATGGATCGGCAGCAATACCTGTTGGCAAAGTTCGGCGGCCTGGAACGCGCGCAACGGCTTTACGATTCCGTGATTCGGGTCGGCGGTCAGGAAGGCATTGGCTTTCGCTTCGATCTGATCGAGCGGACGCCAAACACCCTCAAATCCCATCGGCTGCTCTATGTGGCGGCCGAAGTCGACCGGCAATCGGCGCTCCTGGACCGAATGTTTGCCGCCTATTTCCTGGAGGGACGGGATATCGGCGAGGAAGCGACCCTGCGCGACCTGGGTGCGACAAGCGGGATCGACCAGGCCGCGATCGATACCGCCCTGGATCTCGAAAGTGACACGGAAGGCTATGGCAATCCCACGCTCGCCGAGGACATGCAGTCGCGCAGGATCGGCATAAACGGCGTTCCGTATTTCGTTTTCAACGGCCGGTTCGGCCTCTCGGGCGCGCAAGAGCCCGAGGCCCTGGTCAACATGTTCGACCTTGCGCGCGAGGACGACCGGGCGCGCGGCGCGGCATGATCTTGGGGCATTGCCTAGCCAGCACTGCCCCGGACATCGTTGAGTCTCGCGCCTAGGCGGCTTTAGTTACTCGCGCGTGGGCGCCGCTGTCGCTCAGGTATTGCAGCGCGGCCAAGACGCCGCCGGCTTGGTGCGGCATCCCGGACCGGGCCAATCCCATTTCGACGCCCGACAGCGCTCCCGCCAGCATCAGATCACCGAGATCGCCGAGGTGGCCGATGCGAAACACCTTGTCGGCCAGGCGGCCGAGTCCCGCACCCAAGGACATGTTGAACCCTTCCAGGACCAGTTTGCGCAAGGCGTCGGCGGAATGGCCTTCCGGCGCCAGAACCGCCGTAATGGACGGGCTGTACTCGCGGGCATCCTCACAAACCATTTCCAAGCCCCAGCTTCTGACCGCCCGGCGCGTCGCCTCGGCATGACGGGTGTGGCGCTTGAAGACGTTCTCCAGCCCCTCCTCGTCCAGCATGTCCAGCGCCTCCTTGAGGCCGAACATCAAATTACAGGCCGGCGTGTAGGGCAGCGCGCCACCGCGCGCGGCATTGAGATAGGGCGCCCAATCCCAATAGGAGCGCGGCAATTTCGCATTCTTCATCGCCGCCGCTGCTTTTTCGCCCACGCCCACGAAGGCTAGGCCGGTCGGCACCATCAATCCCTTCTGTGATCCCCCGATGGCGACATCGATTCCCCATTCGTCCATGCGGAAATCGGCGCTGCCCAGCGAGGAGACGGTATCGACCATGAGCAGGGCTGGATGATTGGCCCGGTCGATGGCCCGGCGGATTTCTGGAACCCGGCTCAGGACCCCATTCGAAGTTTCGTTGTGGACCAGCAATACGGCCTTGACCGAGTGGCCGCGATCCTCGGCCAGCGCCGCCTCGATGGCTTCAGGCGAGGGTCCGCGGCGCCAATCATTGGCCAGCACGCGCGCATCCAGGCCGAACTGAACCGCCATCTTCGACCACAACGAGGAAAAATTCCCAGTGTCGAATCCCAGCACCGAATCGCCCGCGGAGAGCGTATTGACCAGGGCGGATTCCCAGCCACCGGTGCCGGTGCCGGGGTAGATCAGAACCGGCTGCTTGGTCTTGAATACCAGCCGGATGCGCTCGAAGAGTTCGCGCTGCAAGGCGGCGAAGGCCGGACCGCGATGATCCAGGACCGGTTGTCCGATGGCGCGAAGGACCCGGTCGGGAATATTGCTGGGACCTGGAACCTGCAAGAAATGTCGTCCCGGAAGATGCGTCATGGAAACCCTCTTTTGGCGCGTGGTCGCCAAAATAGGGGCGCCCGGGAAGTAAACTGGCGTCCAACCGACAGGGTTATGCACAAAAACGCTGTCCCAGGGGCGGCTACTCCGCCAACACCACCAGGGCATCGACGGCGATCGCGCCATCCTTGAGCGCCATCAAGGGGTTGACGTCCAATTCCACCAGGTTTTCCCGGTGCGCCTCGGCAAACGCGGCGACAGCCATCACCGCCTGGCCAATCGCGGCATGGTCGGCCGCCGGGCGATTGCGATATCCCTTCAAGAGCTTGGCGATTTTCAGCCGGTCCAAGGCGCGTTCGATTTCGGGCCGGCCGATGGGCAGTAGAAGCAACGCTGAATCCTCGACCAGTTCCACCAACATGCCGCCTGCACCCAGAACCAGGGCGAGCCCGAATTGCAGGTCGCGCTTCACCCCGATTATGAGTTCGGCAACCACGTTCTCCACCATCCGTTCGACGAGGACACTGGCGATCGGGGCGCCCGGCGCGTTTGTGGCCATGCTGGCCTTCATCCGTGCCAAGGCCGCATTGACCTCGCCGGCGTTTTTCAGATTGACGGCGACGGCGCCGGCTTCTGTCTTGTGGGCGATGAAGGGCTCGGCCACCTTGAGCACGACTGGATAGCCGATTTCCTCGGCCGCCTGGATCGCCGCCTCGGGCGCCACAATCACCCCTTGCGGAACGGAGAGCCCGTATCCCGCCAGAAGCTTCTTGGCCTCGCCCTCCGCCAGCGTTTTGCGCCCCAAGCCCAATTTCCGCATCTCGGGCAATAGGAGGTGGGCCTCGGGTACACCAGTTACTTCAGCCTTGCGCCGGGCGAAGCGGTCGGAACCGGCAAGCGCTTGGAGCGCGTCCTCCAAGCCTTGCATCGGCGCACCGCCCCCGGCGATGACCAGATCGCGAACCCGGCCCGGCAGCAATTCGGGAATGGTCGCGGTCGCCAGCGCCAATTTTCCGGTCGCGCGGCAGGCGGCGAGCAGCGCCCTGACCGAGGCGTCGCAGGCCTGCTCGCTGATCGGACCTTCGGTCGCGTAATCGATCACCAACATGCCGGTATCGCAGGCACCACTCAGCGCCGTCGTGAAACATCGAGTGAGTTTTTCCTCATGGCCCCACAGGGATGTGTTGTAGTCCAGCGGATTGGACACGGTCGCGAAATTGGGCAGTTGCGCGCGCAGATCGGATTCCTGTTCCCGGCTGAAGGGGGTCAGCGCAATTCCCAATCGCGCGCACAGATCCGCCGTCAGCAATCCATCGCCGCCCGAGCAGGTGAAAGCCACCAGCCGATTTCCCCGTGGCCGGCCGGCGGTCGAGAGCAATTTCGTTGTCTCCAGGAGGGCGGGAATGCTCTCCACGCGAATGACTCCCAGCCGATCGAACAATGAATCGTATAATCGGGCGCTGCCGGCGAGCGAGGCGGTATGGCTCATCGCGAGCTTCCGGCCGAGCTCGGAATTGCCGGCCTTCAGCGCCACCAGCGGCTTGCCGGCCCTTAGCGCCTTGAGGGCGGCGCGCGAGAAGGCGGGGATATCCGCGATCCCCTCGATATAAAGGCCGATGGCGGCGATGGCGGGGTCGTCGGTGAGAACATCGATGAAATCGGCGACGTCCAGAATGACCTGGTTTCCGGAACTGACGACATAGGCGAAGGGCACCGAACGGTCGTTTCGCGTCAGGTTGAGCGCGATGTTGCCGCTTTGGGCGATGAGGGCGCAGCCGCGCTCGACCCTGTGCCCGAGATGCCCGGTCGGCCACAGGGCAAGACCATCAAGGTAATTGAGCAGGCCATAGCAATTGGGACCGACGAGCGCGAGGTCGCCGGCGGCCTCGATCAGGCGTTGCTGCAACTCGATTCCTTCGCCTCCGACTTCGCCGAAACCGGCCGCGTAGCATACCGCCCCACCGGCGCCGCGCGCGGAAAGTTGGCCGAGGATTTCCACCGTCGCATCCCGGGGTACGGCGACATAGGTGACATCCGGCGCCTCGGGCAAGGCGGCGATCGAGGAGTAGCATTTGCGCCCGCCAAGCTCGGTGTATTTCGGATTGACGACCCAGACCTCGCCCGGAAATCCGGCCTCGGCGCAGCGCCCGATCGAATCCGCCAGCGCCTGGCCGCCCACGATGCAAGCGTGGCGCGGCCGCAGCATTCGTTTCAAGTTCTGGCGGCGGCGCGGGTTTTCTTGCTTCATGGAACCGATTCCGGGCACGATAGTTTTGGGCTGATTTCGCCCGGCCTGGAACCGCTCTAGCAGACCCTCGGCTGCCTTGGAAAGGGTGTCGCGACAAGGCGGGGCTTTGGTCGGATTTGGTCAAGGAAACAGGGCCAGTCGCATTGGCCCAACAATTCACCGTGATGAATCGCGGAATCTTACATTCCACCCTGGCGGACGGCACACCCAATCCTTATCTTGATTTCCGGAGCTGGCCAGTCGAATCGAATACCCGAAGCGCATGCCAGCGACCGGCGCGATTGGCGTGGCGAATGCGTCTCAGTTGGTGGTTGGCGGCGTTGCGCGGGGCGGCATTTGCCGTGGCCGTGGTCCCGGTAATGGCGCCATTTTCCGCACGCCTCGCCGCCCAGGATGTCACCTATTACCGCATCGGCGCCGGCACGCCGGGCTCGTCCAGTTTCGATCTTGCCGGGCTGGTTGGCGGCGCGATCAGCGCGCCGCCGGGCTCGCGCCAATGCGATGTCGAGGGACCCTGCGGGGTCGCCGGGCTGCTGGCCACTTCCCATGCGGCGGAAAGTGCCGTCGACTCTTTGGTAGCGCTGGGCAAGGGCGAACTGGAATCGGCCATCGCCTCGGCCGACATCGTCTCGGCCGCCGCTCGTCGCGCTGGTCCCTTTGCCAAGCTCCCTGCCCTTCCCGAGATGAACGCGATCGCCAATGTCGGATGGTCCTTCCTGCATGTTCTGGTTTCGGCTGATTCGCCGGTCACGGAGGGCGCGGCACTCCGTGGCAAGCGGGTGGCCTTGGGCGCCAAGAACTCCGACAACGCCCTCAGCGCTCAATTCGTGCTCAAGGCGGCCGGCCTTTCCACCAAGGCCGTGACCGCGATGGAGGGCGATATTGATTCCATGGCCGCGGCGGTGGATGAGCGCAAGGCTTCGGCGCTGGTCATTGTCGATGGGCTGGTATCGCCGGATGTCGAACGGCTGATGGCCACCGGTAAGTACCGCCTGGTGGCGATCACCCTCGGACCGGATCCCGATCCGGACGCGACCCGACTGATCGAAGCCAAGATGATCCCGGCCGGTGCCTATGGCCTGGGCTGGGAGGTGGCCTCTTTGGCGGTGCCCTTTACCTGGGTGATCCGCGCCGATTCCGACCCCAAGCTTGTCCATAGCCTGGCTGGCGCCCTGCGCGAGGCTGCGGAGCAACCGCAACCGGCCGCGACCGGCGCGGCGCGTGCGAGCCTGGATCTCGACATGCAGCTTCTACCGGTGCCGATTCACCCATCGGCGGTCGGCGCTCTACAAGGATACGTCCGACCCGTTGGCGCGGAAGAAGGCGCGGGCACGGAAGGCAACTGAACGCCCTATGCGTGGCATTCCAGGTGGACGCGGTGGCCGCCTTCCTCCTCGGCGATTTCGATCAGCCGGTGTCCGGTGGCCTCGCAGAAATGCCGAAAATCACCGGGTGCCCCTGGATCAGTGGTCAGCACCACTAGAGTGTCGCCCGAAGTCAGGTTCTTCATGATCTTTCGGGCCTTCAGCACCGGAAGCGGGCATTTCAGCCCGCGCGCGTCCAGCGTTTGCTCGCTCATGCCTTGACCTTCCCGCTCGTTTCGGAATCGGTCCATCCGTCCAGGAATCCGGCGGCCAGGACCAATCCTCCGCCGATGGCCTGCCGCGGGCCAATTTCGCTTTCGCCAAGCATTGCCGCACTCCCGACACCGACGATCACTTCCGCCATGAACAGCATTGAGGCCCGCGTCGGCGATACCCGGGCCGCGCCCCAGAAGCTTAGTAACAGACCCGGGAGAACCCAAATGATTCCGATGGCCAGTATCACGAGCAGGGTGCTGGGCCATGAAATGCCCCCCCACGCCACCTCGCCCGGAAAGATTCCAGCAATAATGACCAGTCCGCCGATCAGCAAGGCAAAGGCATATTGGCTGAAGGCCTTATCGAGTTGGTCGATATTGCCTGAAACCCGCATCGCCACCAGCGCTGCCGCCCAGGCCAACCCCGCCACCAGCCCTGCCCATTCGGCGGCATCGTGCGGCAGCGGCATTCCGCCATCGCCACCGACCAGGACCCACATGCCCAACAGGCCCAATGCGACCGCCGAGGCCCGCCAGCGGCTGATCCTGGATTTGAGAGCGATGCGCTCCAGAATCGCGCTCCACACCGGATTCAAGTAAAAAAGGAGGATTACCATGGCAACGTCGCCATGGACAACGCCGACGGCATAGAGAACGTTGCATAGACCGGTGAAGGCGCCGATCAGGGTCAACAGGCGCCAGTGGCGCCGGAGCGCGCCCAATCCCCGGCGCAACGTCCATGGCGCCAGCACGAACGCCGGTATTCCATAGACCAGGAACGCGATCCAGGTTCCGGGCAAGCCGGCGTCGCGCACGACGTGGAGCGGAATCCACATGCTGCCCCAAAGGGCGGCGGAGAAAACGATCGCGGCACTTGGCAGCAGCGCTCCACCCGAATTCATTGCCTCTCCCCGGCGCCAGAAGCGGCCTCTTGCTCAAGGATGACATCATAGGCGCTGAGCGGCAGCATCGAAAATCCGTCCAGGAGCAATTGGTTGCGAACCTCGCTCAAGGCCGGATCGGCGCAGGCGGCCTGCAAGCCGTCGCGCAGCGGGCGCAGCGTTTTTTCATCGGCGCCAAGCCGCGTGATATAGGGAAGGGAAGGGGCCGGATCACTCCAACACAGGATGGAAAGGTCCTGAACTTCCCGGGGCGCAATTCGGCGCAGCAACTCGAAGGTCACGCAATCCGCCGCCGCTACATCAACTTGCCTCGCGGCTAATGCCCCCAGTGACGCCCGGTGCCCACCGGTCACGACAATATCGCCCAGGAATCGCCTGGCCTCGCCGAAACCGCGCAGAGCGTGGCGCAGTACATTCCAGCCGGATTGCGAATCGAAGCCATTCACCGCCGCGCGTTTCCCGGCAAGTCCGGCCAGGTCGCGCAAACCCGAAGCCGCATGCGTCAAGATGACGCTGCGATAGGTAGCGCCGGCACAACCGGGCGCCCCGTAGCAGGGTGTCGCGGCCAAGCGGACTTGCCCGCGCAATTCGTGGGTCAGCGGGTAGCCGCAAGTCTGGCTGATGAACAAACCCGGTTCCCGCCAATGCGCGTAGAGCTCGCCGGGGATCGTCAATCGATCGGGAACATCCGCCATTCCCGAAAGCCGCCACCATCCGACCAGCCCATGCCACCAAACATCGGTGGCCTGCCGCAATTCCGGCAGATCGTACATGGGGAGCGATGCAATCACGGGAATGGCTAGAAGCTGACAGGGTCGGCGGCCATGCTGCCGGGCATCTGACGCACCCCGTCGCCAATTTCGTAGCTATCTCCCTTGTCCGCGGTGAAGATGTGGCGGACCGTCTTCAGTCCTGTCGGTTGGTCGAGGGTTCCGGCGGCGATCGACCAGCGTTCGGCCTCGGCCGCCGCCCAGAACAGGCTGGAGCCGCAGCGGCCGCAAAACCCACGCCGCGCATCATCCGAGGAGGCATACCAGCGCAATTCCCGCTCGCCCTGCAATTCGATGTCTTGGACACGCGAAGCGGTAATGGGGGCGAAATGTCCGTGGCAGCGCCGGCATTGCCCGCAATGGCAGGTGACGCAGTCGCGCACCGAACCGGTCAGCCGATAGGTGATCGCGCCGCAAAGACAGCGCCCCTTCAACACCCCTTGTCGCGCAATACTAGGCATTTCCGGTTCCGCGATCGGCTGGGCCTTACCCGAGGATTCGGCGTAGCAGGGAACATTATCGCCGATGCGATAATAGTCGCCCTTGTGCGCGACCCAGATATGCGCGCCAAGGGAAAGCCCGGTCGGCGCATCGAGGATTCCCAGAACAACGTCAAGGGCGGCGCTGCCCTGCTCACGCCAGAACAGCTTGGCGCCACATTGCCCGCAGAACCCACGTTCGGCATCGGCCGAGGAAGCGTACCAACGGACATGTTCCATTCCCTCGACCCGCCACTTTCCCGCCGCCGCCGAGGTATGGGCTCCAAACGCCCCGTGCCAGCGTCGGCACATGCCGCAATGGCATACTGTCGGCGGTGTTGCTCCACCCTCGATTGTGACCCGTACCGCCCCGCACAGGCATTGCCCACGAAGCATCACTTCACCTCACGATTTGCGACCATATTACCCGCCGGGAACATCTTCGGTCATAGAGCCGGGCAACACCATCTTGGCAAGCGGCGGCGGCTTGTCTATACAAGTTCGCGCCCCAAGGAAGCGTGCCCTTGACCGAGACCGCGATCATCATCCCACCCGCCATCGCCGGCCGAATTCCGGGCCGTCCGGCCATCGACTGGCCGACGATGGGTGTCGCCGCCCTCACCTATGCTTCTTTCCTGGTGCTGACCTGGAATTACACCTGGCTGGCGTGGTGGATCATCTGGCCCTTGGGCGCGATCACCGTCACCCTGCAGGGTTCCTTGCAGCACGAGGCCACGCACGGCTATCCGACCAAATGGGAATGGGTCAATTCCTGGATCGTCGGCTGGGCGCTATGGCTTTGGCTGCCCTATCTCGATTATCGCAATACCCATCGGATCCATCATATCGATTCGCGCCTGACCGATCCACGCCTGGACCCGGAATCGAATTACCTGACCCCGGAAATGATCGATCGGATGTCGCCGGCGCATCTCTTGTTGCGCAAAGCAATCGCGACGCTTGGCGGACGGATGATCCTGGGCCCCGCGTATTTCGCGTTTCTGGCCTGGCAGCGCGGAATGAAGGGGATAGTTGCCGGCGATCCGGCTGCGATCAAGGCCTGGTCGTGGCACCTGGCGGCCTCAGCGCTGGTCCTCTATTGGGCGATCGGGGTCTGCGGCATACCGCTATGGGCCTATGTCCTGTTCTTCGCCTATCCGGGAACCTCGCTCACCGTCCTGCGTTCCTTCGCGGAGCACCGCGCCATCGAGGATGCGGAGCAACGCACCGTGATGTGCGAGGCCGGCTGGTTCTGGAGCGCGCTTTTCCTGAACAACAATTTGCATAAGGCCCATCACGACGCGCCCGGATTGGTTTGGCACCAAAGGCCGGCCAAGTACCGGCGCGAGCGCGATAGGCTGCTGGCGCTAAACGGTGGTTACCGGTTTCCCGGCTACGGCGTGCAATTCGCCAGATACTTTTTCCGCGCCAAGGAACCCTTGCGGCATCCCTTCGCGCATGGAACCGAAAGATCAATCCCCGGCGCCTATTGACCATTCCCATTCCTGGAGCACGTCGGAATCGGTTTCGCGGACGATGTGGCGCTGGCGCAAGGCGTGGAGTTTTTCCCGATCCAGCAAGCGCGAAAGCGCCCAGATCGCGGCCCCGCGCACCAAGGGCGACGGATCGGCAAGATGTGGGCGCGCGCAATCGGCGAGATCGGCCTGCCCGCTGTTGCCGATCGCAATGAGCACGTTGCGCAGAAACCGATCGCGCCCAAGCCGCTTGATCGGCGATCCCGAAAACATCCGGCGGAACCCCGCATCGTCCAGCGTCGCCAGGGACCCGAGCCCCGGTCGGACCAGATCGGCGCGTGGCTGGAAGTCGGCTTCGTTGGCTGTGCGCGCGAATTTGTTCCAGGGGCAGATGGCCAGGCAATCGTCGCAGCCATAGATGCGGTTCCCGATCGGCGCGCGAAGCTCGCGCGGGATCGGTCCCTTGTGCTCGATCGTCAGATAAGAGATGCAGCGCCTCGCATCCAGCCGGTAGGGAGCTGGAAAGGCCTGCGTCGGACAGATGTCGAGGCAGCGCCGACATTCGCCGCAATGATCGGCCTCAGGATTGTCGGGCGGCAGTTCAAGGGTCGTGAAAATCTCGCCCAGGAACAGCCACGATCCAAGCTCCCGCGAAACCAGATTGGTGTGCTTGCCCTGCCAACCGATGCCGGCCTGGGCCGCCAAGGGTTTCTCCATCACCGGGGCGGTATCGACGAAGACCTTGACCTCGGCCGCGAAATTCTCCGCGATCCAGTGCGCCAGCACCTTCAAGCGTTTCTTCAGCGTGTCGTGGTAATCTCTATTGCGGGCATAGACCGATATGTTGCCCGAGCCGGCATGGCCGAGCCCATCCAGGGGATCCTCCCCGGGGCCATAATTCAATCCAAGCGCGATCACCGAGCGGGCCTGCGGCCACAAGACCTGGGGATCGCCGCGCCGTGTTGCCTTGTCCTTGAGCCAGCCCATGTCACCGTGATGGCCGGCGGCGAGGAACCCGGATAGGCCGGCCTTGATCTCGGCCCCAAGCTCGGCCCTGGCCATGCCGATCGCATCGAAGCCAAGGGCGAGCGCCCGATCGCGAATGGTCGAACGCGGGTCCATGGTCAATGGCGGACGCGCCTAGCCGCGGCCGCGATAGGGCGCCACTTCCTGGGGCGGAATCCAGACCTCCTTTGGCGCGGAACCGGTCTGGAAGAAGACATCGATGGGCATACCGCCACGCGGATACCAATAACCGCCGATGCGCAGCCATCGCGGGTCGAGGCGGGCCTGAAGTTTCTTGGCGATGTCGATAATGCAGGCCTCGTGGAAGGCGCCGTGATTTCGGAACGAGCCCAGATAGAGCTTCAGTGATTTCGATTCCACGAGCCACGCATCGGGAATGTAATCGATCACCAGATGCGCGAAATCCGGTTGCCCGGTCATCGGGCACAGCGAGGTGAACTCCGGCGCCGTGAAGCGCACGACATAGGCGGAATCGGTGTGCGGATTTTTCACCCGCTCGAGGATCGCCTTTTCGGGCGAGGCGGGAAGCCGGCTCCTGGCCCCCAATTGGGTCAGATTTTTGTGGATGTTCTTGGCCATCATGTTGCCCCGGCTCTTTGGAGAAGGTATCAACTCGGCGCGTTGCCCTCGTTCGCCAATTGGCCCAGCAAGATTTGGGCACGCCTAGCCAATTGTCCCGCTTCGATGGAAGCGCGCAGATCGGCCATCAATTCCTGATAATAGTGCAGATTGTGCCAGGTCAACAGCATCGCGCCCAGGATTTCCTTGGCCTTCAGCAGGTGATGCAGATAGCCCCTGGCATAGGATCGGCACGCGGGGCAGGCGCAAGCGTGGTCGATCGGTCCCTTGTCGGTCGCGTGACGGGCATTGCGCATGTTGAGTTCGCCCCAGCGCGTGAACGCCATCCCCGTCCGCCCTGCCCTCGTCGGCAGCACGCAATCGAACATGTCGATGCCGCGAATGACGGCACCGATGATGTCCTCGGGCCGGCCCACGCCCATCAGATAGCGGGGCTTGTCCGCGGGCAACAGATCGGGCAGGTAATCCAGGATCCCAAACATCGCCTCCTGCCCCTCGCCCACCGCGAGACCGCCGAATGCATGGCCGTCGAAGCCGATATCGACCAGGGCAGCGGCCGATTCCCGGCGCAGGTCTTCGTGGGTACCCCCTTGCACGATCCCGAACAGTCGATAGCCCGGGCGCTCGATGAAGGCCCGACGCGACCGCACGGCCCAGCGCGTGGTGAGGCGCATCGAAAGCGCTGCCTCCTCGCTGGTCGCTGGGAATGGCGTGCATTCATCGAAGCACATGGTGATGTCGGCATCGAGCAGGCGCTGGATCTCGATGCTGCGCTCTGGCGTGAGCAAATGCTTCGATCCGTCGATATGGGAGCGGAACTCGGCCCCCTCCTCGCTCAAGTGCCGCAAATTGGTGAGCGACATCACCTGGAAACCGCCGGAATCGGTCAGGATCGGGCCCGGCCAGTTCATGAATCGGTGCAGGCCGCCGAATTCGGCCACGCGTTCAGCGCCTGGGCGCAACATCAGATGATAGGTGTTGCCTAGGATGATCTCGGCCCCGGTGGCGGCGACCGATTCCGGCAGCATGGCCTTGACCGTGCCAGCGGTTCCGACCGGCATGAAGGCAGGCGTGTTCACCGCCCCATGCAGGGTTCGCAGCCTTCCCCGCCTCGCGCTTCCGCTGGCGGCGAGCAATTCAAAGGCGGGCTCCATCACCGGTACCCGCCTGTCGCTACACTGGTTGATCGAGCCAAATGACCGCGCCAGTACCCGCCGGCGGGTACTATCATTGGGTCCACTGTGCCAACTTTCCTCGAAGCATCGCAACGTTTCATGTATCGCGCTTTCTCGAAGGTTTGCAGTGGGCGCGCTCCAGCAGCGTCGCATCGCCGTAGGAGAAGAACCGGTACCGGGCAGCGATGGCGTGGGCATAAGCCTCGCGCATGCGCGGGAGTCCCGCGAAGGCCGCGACCAGCATGAACAGGGTCGTTCGCGGCAGATGGAAATTGGTCATCAGCAATTGCGCTGTCCTGAACTTGTAGCCGGGTGTGATGAAGATATCGGTCTCGCCGGCGAAGGGGTGAATTATTCCTTGCGCATCGGCCGCACTCTCCAGAAGCCGCAGCGAGGTGGTGCCGATGGTGACCAGGCGCCTATTGTTCGCACACGCGCGATTGATCGCGGTGGCGGTTTCGGCGGTGATCTCCCCATATTCGGCGTGCATCTTGTGTTCGGCCACGTTTTCGGATTTGACCGGCAGGAAGGTCCCGGCCCCGACATGGAGCGTCACCTTGACCCAAGCGATGCCCTTTGCCTCGAGGCGCCGCATCAGGCCATCCGTGAAATGCAGGCCCGCCGTGGGGGCCGCGACCGCGCCCGGGTACTTCGCATGGATGGTCTGGTAATCCTCCTCATCCGAGGCCTCTATCGGTCGCAGCTTGCGGATGTAGGGCGGTAGCGGCATCGCGCCATGCCGCCCGAGTGCGGCCATCAATTCCGCGCCGCCGCGATCGAAGCGCAATACAACCTCGCCCTCCGCAAGCTTCTCCGTGACTTCGGCGGTGAAATCATCGGCCAGGTGAAGCACCTCTCCGGCCTTCAATTTCTTAGCGGGCTTGGCGAAGGCGGCCCACCGGTCGCGGACAAGACCAGATTTAACTTCAGTGTCATGCCCAGGATTGAGCCCTGCGCATTCCATGGATCGCCGGATCAAGTCCGGCGATGACAGTTCGGATTGCAATACTTTTTCAGGCAAACTGGGTTCTAGGCGCCGATGCAGGGTTATTTCCACCCCGACCCCGCCACGTCTGGCCGAAAGCTGGGCCGGGATCACCTTGGTGTCGTTGAAAACCAAGAGATCGCCCGCGCGCAACAATTCGGGCAGATCAGACACCAATCGGTCCGAACGCTCCGCGCCCACCACCAGGAGCCGCGCCGATTCCCGGGGCCTGGCCGGATGGGCGGCGATCAAACCGGGCGGCAGGTCGAAATCGAATTCGGCTGTTTGCATGGCCATTGCCGAGACGTATATAGGCGGCTCGTGCCAACCTGCGAAAATGTCTGAACCATGAAGCGCTCCGATGCCTCCACGATAGTTGGGCGACATGTTACCAGATGATAGTACCCGCCCGATTGCACTGGCGGAGTCAAATTTCCGAATTGGCTAGTGTTCCGCAACCGACATTCCGCTCCCGGCATGCCGGCCCGGAACACAAACAAACGGGAATGGCATATGTTGTGGTTCCAACGGGATTGATTGGGAATCAAATGTTGGAACCACAATACTAGGCTCACGACGGCGGGCACTGGAACGTGGCAAGGAACATTGAACCATGAACGGCAAGGCGCCCGGCTTCTCACCCTATTTCGTGGCCTTGGTCGCCCTTTTCGTGACCGGGCTCGTGGTTTCGAACATCATCGCGGTCAAACTCGTCCTCTTAGGCGGGCTGTTGTTGCCGGCGGCCATCATCATCTTTCCGCTGAGCTACATCCTGGGCGACGTGCTGACCGAGGTCTATGGCTATCGCCAAGCCAGGCGCGTCATCTGGCTGGGGTTCTTGTGCAATCTCCTGGCGGCCGCGGCAATCGCCATCGCGGGAAGCCTTCCCGCCCCCGATTTCTGGAACGATCAGCCGGCGTTCGAGCGCATCCTCGGCCAGACGCCGCGCATCCTCGCGGCCTCGTTCCTCGCTTACCTGGTGGGCGAGTTCGCCAATTCCTATCTGCTGGCGCGGATGAAGGTGGCCATGCAAGGCCGCCATCTTTGGATGCGCACAATCGGATCGACACTCATTGGCGAGGGGCTGGATTCGGCGATTTTCATATCCATTGCCTTTGTCGGCGTGATGCCGGGTGACATTCTATTCTCCGCCATCATCACGCAATGGCTGGTGAAATCGGCCTATGAGGCGGCGGCAACGCCCTTGACCTATGTATTGGTCAAATTCCTGAAACGGAAGGACGGCGTTGACACTTACGACCGCGACCTGGATTTCAACCCCTTCGCGGTGGGGGAATAGGCGGGCGGCCTGTTATCGTGTGAGCGCCCGCGCAATCCCCGTTTCGCTCCACTGGAGCTTTGACCGAAATCTTCCCAACTGATATGGCCAAATGATGTCACGCCGGTATCGAATAGGTTTGATTGTCGGCAAGTTCTCGCCCCTTCACAAGGGCCATGAATTCGCAATTCGCACGGCCTTGGCCCAATGCGACAAGCTCTATGTGGTGACCTATTCATGCCCGGAATTTTCTGGCTGCCCGGTCGAGCGTCGCGAGAGGTGGCTTCACACTCTGTTTCCAGCAGCCGAAATCCTTGCCCTGGATGCACAGCGCCTTCGATTGCTCGACAATCGACCCTTGCCTCGCAACGATGATGCCGATGATGTCCAGCGCGACTTTGTCGGCTGGCTGTGCCAAACCCTGTTGCGAATCCTTCCCGACGCAGTCTTCACGAGCGAGGGCTATGGTCAGGGCTTCGCCAATCATTTGAGTGCCGCGCTCGGCGGTCACAAGGTGGCGCATGTTGCAATCGACCCGGAGCGCATTGTCCACCCGATCTCTGGTAGTATTTTGCGCGCGGACGTTCATGCCCATCGCCGGATGCTTTCGCCGATCGTCTCCGCGGATTTCGTCGGAAGGGCATGCTTTCTGGGCGCGGAAAGCACCGGCAAGACCACCATGGCGGAACTCGCGGCATCGTAATTTGGCTCCACTTCCGTACCCGAGTACGGGCGTGTGCCATGGGAGGAAAAGAAAGGGCGCCTCGAGTTCGATGGCATGCTGGCAATCGCCCGCGCGCATGTCGCGTTGGAGAAGACGGCGCGGCTTCATGCCGCTCCGGTTTTTTTCAGCGACACCTCACCCTTGACGACCTTGTTCTACTCTCGGGAACTCTTTGGACAGTTCGATCGAGACCTTTATGAGCTATCTCGACGGCACTATGATCACTTCTTCCTGTGTCATCCGGACTTCCCCCACGTGCAGGATGGCACCCGATCCGACGAGGCCTTTCAGCGCCGGCAACATGAGTGGCATGTCGCCACGCTCTCCGCCCGGGCCGTCGAATACATCGATCTGCGCGGCGGCATTGCCGCGCGAATCGAGGCGGTTGAGAACCGTGTTCACGCGCGTTGCCGATGGTTTGTTCGAGTGCCATGGTTGAAGCGCCCTCCGCCATCCGCCGTCGCGGAATCAAATTGCAATAAGCATCAAAGAAGCGGATCACGCCGCCGGCACGCCGCCCTCTTCGCGGCGCTTGGCGACGAAGGCCTTGAGCGCCTCGTCGATCGCGGGATCGATCGGCGGGGGCACGTATTCGGCCAGCAATTGCTTCCAGATCTTGTGCGCGCGCTGGGCGGTCTCGACCGCCCCTGCCAGGCGCCAGGTCTCGAAGTTTCGCCAATCGGAAAGAAGTGGGGCGTAGAACGCCGTCTCGTAACGCTCGAGCGTGTGCGGCGAACCGAAGAAATGTCCGCCCGGCCCCACCTCCTTAATTGCGTCCACGGCCAGCGTGTCGGCGTCGATCGCAAGCGGCATCATGAATTCCGCCATGCCCTGGAGGATTTCGGCGTCCACGATCATCTTCTCGAACGAGGCGACGAGACCCCCTTCCATCCAACCCGCGCCATGCAGCACCAGATTGGCGTGGCCCATGACCGCGCCCCAAACCGACATCTCGGATTCATAAGCCGCCTGCGCATCGACCGCGTTCGCGGCGCACGCATTGCTGGAGCGATAGGGAAGCTTGTAGCGCCTGGCCAATTGCCCCCCGGCCAAGGCGGCGCGGGTATATTCCGGCGTGCCGAAGGCGGGCGCTCCTGTCTTCATGTCGACGTTCGAGGTAAAGCCGCCATAGGCGCACGCCACGCCGGGCTTCACCATCTGGATGAAGGCGATGCCGGCGAGCGCCTCGGCATTCTGGAGGGCGAGTGCGCCTGCGATAGTGACCGGCGCCATCGCACCGCTCAACGTGAAGGGTGTGAGGACGATCGGCTGGCCGTGCTCGGCCATCGCGGTCAGGCCCTGGAGCATGGGGACATCGAGCCGAAGCGGCGAATTTGAGTTCACGATCGAAAACAGGCTCGGCTCGCGCGCGAGCTGTTCATGGTCGATGCCGCGCGCGATGCAAATCATCTCGATCGCATCCAGGATGCGATAACGCCCCAGCGAATAAGGGTGCCAGATCTTGTCCGTGAGCGTGATCGCCGCGTAATGCGCATCCAGATGCCGGGTCCGGGGGTCGATGTCGGCCGGCTCCACCGGATAGCCCCCGATGCATTGCACGATGTTGAGGCTCTGGATCAGGCGGAGGAGCTCGGAATAATCGGCGAAGGTTCCTGGGCGCCGCCCTCGCTCCAGATCCGAAACATTGGGCGCCGAGGCGACCGAAGCGAAATTGATGTGATTGGCCCCGAAGATTAGATTTCGATCCGGGTTGCGCGAATGCAGCGTGAACTCGGCCGGTGCCTTGGCAACGCATTCCAGCACCAGGTTGCGATCCATGCGGATGCGCTGGGTTCCCGCCACTACTTCCGCGCCGCCCTTGATGGCGCGGGCGCGCGCGACATCGTCCAGGAATTCGATGCCGAATTCCTCGAGGATGCGGAGCGACGCGTTGTGAATGGCCTCGATCTGGTCGGCCGATAGAACTTCGATCGGTTTATAGGGATTGCGGTGGTTGCGCCAGGGCAATTGCGGAATGCTGCCCACCTGCCGCTTTTCCCGCCTTACCCGCTGCTCCCTGGCCATGGTCGGTTCTTTCCGGAACTCCTGGCTGAACCCCCTACCAGCACCCGTCAGCGCCCGCCAATAAGTTCACAGCCCTCGGAGGATGACATCAAGCTATAGGCGGTGGTCGGCCACCGATCAGGGCGCCTCGACCACCAGCGGCTGGCCGATCCCTGGCTTCATCTGGACCCGGCCCTTGACCGTTTGGCCGGAGGTTACCGCCATTGGCGCCATGCCCCAAACATCCTTGAAGCTGCCGATGACTAGATAGCGCCCCTCGCGCAGCATCAGGGTGGGGTTGTCGCCCTCGGTCGTGGCCACAAGGGTGTATTCGCCCCGTGCGTTGGGCTGCTCGCGCACCACCTGCCAATGGATCCTCTGCACCAGCCGTTTTTCGCCGGTCCAACCCGACAGGCGGCCATGCCCGGCATAAAGGTTCAGAGTGTAATCATAGGCCTGACCGGGCCCCAGCGGCACCACCAGATCGGCCTTGATCCCCTGATAGCGCGCGCGCACCACATAGCCCCCCGCCGGCACCGTGAAATGCGCGGTCGCGCCGGTATGCGAGCTTACGAATTCCCCGCCACCTGGTTTGCCCCTTTCATAGGTGCGCAACTCCCATTCCACCGGGTCGGCGACCGGCTTTCGACCCCTGGCGGTCACCAGCTTGATACCGACCTGGGCCATGCCCATGACCAGCGTTCGATTGACCGGGCTTTCGCCCACCGTGACGGCCATCTGCGCCGCCATCTTTGGCACGCGGCCCAAAATAAGGTACTGCCCGGGCTTGAGGCTCGTCCGCAAGACCGGCCCCACCTGGGTCATCAGGGGCTTGGCCTCCGGCACGCCGTTGCGATCAAGCTTGGTGATCGCCCATCTGATGGGTTCCTCGACCGGTGCCCCGCCCTGGCCGAGCGTCGCGTTTATCGTTACCGGCGCCGCGGCAAGAACCGATCCTGCCGAAATCGAAATCGCCCCCGCCAAGGTCAGCACGACGAGACCGCGGGTAGGCCTGACAAATTTGAAAAACAATGGAAGGCACTCCTCGACCCTAGTGTTGTGGTTCCAACGCTTGATTCCCAATCAATGTGTTGGAACCACAACACATGCCATCAACGCCATGAACCTGGAAAATCCGCTTCGCAAGGTCCAACCCAATCATGATAGTATTCATCTCGGACGGCTCCTTTTGCCTGGTGTGAAACAACATTCACCAGTTTGGTACATCGATGCCGTTCGGGGGCCGTCCACCCCATCATTCCCGTTTGCTAGTGTTCCGGGCGGACATGTCCCTAGAGCGGAATGTCGGTTACGGAACACTAGATAACGACACCCCAACGAGTGCACCCTACCCTACACCTTGGCGTCGCCTCAAGGAGGCGACGAAGGAAGCCATATGAAATCCCGCCTGTTCGCCAGTATAGCGGTATTTCCCACCCACCGGGCATGCCAGGCGTGCCAAACACCCCAGGTCCCGGCATTCCCGGCCCCGCCCCAGCACGTGATCCGCGCAGGCCCCGACATCATAGCCCGAATCCCCAAAGGCGCCGACTGGGCAAGTGACAAGGCACGGCTTGTCGGCGCAGGAATCGCAAGGCGAAGGCGCCTCCCTTCGACCGGGCAGGGCAAGCCGACGATCGAAGACGAATGCCGCGCGATAAGCGTGCCACAGGCCGAACTGCGGATGTATGAGAATGCCAAGCGGCGATCCGTGAACCGGTTCGGCCCTCCTTGCCCATTGCTGGAACGGCCAATAGGGCGGCCCCTCGAAATCGAAAAGGATGCCGGCGCCAGCCAGTGTGGCCAAGGGCGTCAGGTTTTCCACGATCCAGTCATTCAGCGGATGAGCGCCCTTTCGGGCGCGGATGGCGGGACCGGAGCGGCGCCACAATTCATCGCCGGCATTGCCGATCATCACCAGGCTACGGGCACCGGCGAAGCGCTCGAGGACGACCATGTCGCGCGCCGGGTCCAGGGCAAACCCCCCGCGTAAGCGCAACCCAAGCGCCTCGACCCGATCGCCGATCTCATTCAGGCCATCATCGGCGGTTGATCGTCCTGGACCTGGATCGCCGCTTTCCATTACCATGGTTGCACGCCTATCAGTTTGCCCGAACCCGGAGCCGTCCCCATGAACGAAGATCGGCAAGCCAGCTTCACCCGCATGGACCAGGGTACCTACGAAGACTACCAATTGCTGGACGAACGCTACAAGGTTCTGGAGGTCAATCTCGCCGAGGAAATCCTGGGCCTGTTCGGCCGGCTAGCCGGCGACACCTTGGGCTACACGATCGACCGCTACCAGCATTCCTTGCAGACCGCCACCAGGGCCCAGCGCGACGGCGCCGACGAGGAAACCATCGTGGTGGCGTTGCTCCACGACGTCGGGGATTCACTGGCGCCGTGGAATCACTCGGATTTGGCGGCTGCCATCCTGCAGCCCTATGTGAGCGCGGAGAACCATTGGCTGGTGCGCCATCACGGCATCTTCCAGGGCTATTACTATTCGCACCATGTGGGCGGCGACCGGAACGCGCGCGATCGGTATCGTGGCCATCCGATGTTTGAACGAACTGCCGCCTTCTGTGAGAATTGGGATCAGAATTCGTTCGACCCGGATTACGACAATTTGCCCCTCACCGCCTTCGAGCCAATGGTTCGTCGGTTGTTCGATCGCAAACCCTTTGCGCCCGAAATCATCCGAGCGCCCTCGTGGGTGGCTTGAGTTCCAGTTTCAGTTCCAATTCGCCCCATAACTATCTCAAATTGAACTCATATCCTAGCTCACTGGTGTCCGGTTAAGCGCGGGTCAGATTCTGGAAAAGTGAGGGCTGGCGAGGGTTTGCGGGCGAAAATGGCTGGTGTCGATTTGAACCCCGACCGGCACTCTTGGGAAATTTCCCGAGGAGGCGCCGGTGAACGTCGGCAAGACACTTTTCGCCCAACTCA
>CAZIUB010000083.1:0-8140 GCA_964542425.1 uncultured Rhodospirillaceae bacterium
GCCAGTGGCGTGCGATCCCGAAGGACTTGCCGCCGCGGAGCACGCTTTTCGACTATTTCGATTTATGGACCTATGACGGCACGCTGGATCGCATCCATCACGCGCTCTATGTGGAGTGCCGGGAGCAAGGCGGACGCCAAGCCAGCCCCACCGCCGCCATCATCGACAGCCAAAGTGTGAAAAGCGCTGAAAAAGGGGGCGCAGCATCGATCCGCATGGCTACGATGCGGGCAAGAAGATCAAGGGCAAGAAGCGCCATATTCTCGTAGATACGCTGGGTTTGCTGCTCCACGCCATCGTTCATCCCGCCGATATCCAGGACCGCGACGGCGGCATTGTGCTTCTTGCGAGCCTGTTTGGGATGCATCCGTTCCTGAAAAAATTGTTTGCCGACGGGGGCTATCAGGGAGCGCAATTCCGCAATGCTCTGGCAAAAATCCTACCCCGCCTCAAAACCGAAATCGTCAAGCGCTCCGATCACATCAAAGGATTTGCAGTGTTGCCCCAGCGTTGGATCGTCGAACGAACCATCGCTTGGCTATGCCGCTGCCGAAGGCTCGCCAAGGATTGGGAGAACCTCAATCGCAAGGCGCTCGCATTCTTGCGCCTCGCCTCAATCCGCCTCATGCTCCGAAAACTCTGCAATCCGCTTTGATGTTTCCGGACAGACTCTTAGGGATAGGTGATGGAGATGATCTCCAGGCGCTCAGGCCCACCCGGCGTCCGGACACTCACCACATCGCCCACCGACTTGCCGAGCAATGCGCGGGCGACCGGCGAGACCCAGGAGACGCGCCCCTCGCCCAATTCGTCGCTGCCCACGATGGTGATGGCGACCTCGCTTTCGTCCTCCCTGGCATAAGTCACCGTGGCGCCGAAGAAGACTCGGGTCCGGTTCTTCTGTCGGGCGGGATCGACGATTTCCGCCGCTTCCAGCCTTTGGTCGAGAAACCGCAGGCGGCGGTCGATTTCGCGCAGGCGTTTCTTGCCATAGATATAGTCGCCGTTCTCGGAGCGATCGCCGTTCCCCGCCGCCCATTCGACCACGCGCACGATCCCGGGCCGCTCCTCGTTCCACAGCCGCCGCCGTTCCGCGACCAGAAGGGCATGGCCGTCCGGCGTCATGTAATTGGGTTCGGCGGGTTTGGCGGGTGCATCAGGCTTCATGGCGAGATCAAAGTCCGATCAGGATGGCGAGCTTGCCGCGCACTTCCGCCAGGATCGGTTCGGGCAGGGAAGAACCCGTGAAGCGTACGGGCCTTGCGTCGCAGTCAATGCTACGCACATGGCTGGTCAATACCTCGCCCGAAACGGTCAGGCCCTCCGGCAACACGACGCTGGTTGCGAACGGCCGCACACGGCTCGTGACCGGGCAGACGATGGCGAAATGACTGGCGCGATAGAATGCGCCCGGCGACACTACAAGCGCCGGTCGCGCGCCGCTTTGCTCGCGTCCGGTCCTGGGGTCGAAATCTGTCCAGATGAGATCGCCCGCCTCCGGCTCGTAGGGCGTCATTCCACTCGCTCGCGGCCCTGGTCGGGGCCCCAATCGAAGGCTTGATGCATTGCCTCGGGCGTCATGTCGCGAAGCAATTCATCGAGAGAGAAAACCGGCCGGCCGATCCGAATTGTGATCTGCTCGTCATCGGCGGTCATCTCGACGCGCTGGCCTTCGCTGATTCTCAGCCGCCGGGCTATCTCCCTGGGCAGACGCAACCCAAGGCTGTTGCCCCATTTCGAGACCTGAACAAGCATACCCGATCCGTTGCCAAAAATAGGTTAGTTGATATCAAAATGATAGCCAATACTCATAAATTGTCAAGGCCAAGCTGCGTTGCGTTCACCGTCTCCGCCGGCGCCGGCCGCTTTCGTCCTCGCGCGCGTTGGCGGGCTTGGGCAAGGGAAGGGCCACCGCCTTGGCGAGGTGGGGATATGGCGCGCTCTTGTGCGGGATCGCCATCGCGGCCACGAAATGCTCCTGGAACCGGGGCTCGACCGCGGTTTCGACCTTTTCCACGCGCTTGACCACCGCCGCGATCTCGTCGCGGGCCTGGCGATTGAGGAGCGCGATCCTTGCCCCCGTGCCGGCCGCGTTGCCGGCCGAAGTCACCTTGGCCAAATCGCAATCCGGGATCATGCCCAAGACCATCGCGTATTTGACATCGATGTGGCTGCCGAAGGCGCCGGCCAAGGTGATGCGATCGACCTTGTCCACGCCCATGCGGTCCATCAGGAGCTTGGCGCCTGCATAGAGGGCTGCCTTGGCGAGCTGGATCGCGCGCACATCGTTCTGGGTGATGCGCAAGCGCGGCGTGCCGTCGTGCAGCAGGTAGGAGAACGTCCGCCCCTCGGCCTCGATCCGGGGCGATTGCGCGGCACACCCGCCATCGATCACGCCGTCTTGCGACAGGAGGCCGGAGAGATACATTTCCGCGATGCCCTCGATGATGCCCGAGCCGCACACGCCGGTGACGCCAATGGCCGCGGTCTTGGCGGGGAATTCCGGATCGTCCGACCACAGATCGCAGCCGATCACCTTGAAACGCGGCTCCAAGGTCTTGCGGTCGATCCTGATGCGCTCGATGGCGCCGGGGGCCGCGCGCTGGCCGCAGGAAATCTGCGCCCCTTCGAAGGCCGGACCCGTGGGCGAGGAGGCGGCCAAGAGCCGCTTCTTGTCGCCGAGCACGATTTCGGCATTGGTGCCAACGTCCACGATCAGCGTCATCTCGTCGGATTCGTGTGGCGCTTCCGAGAGGATGACGCCGGCGGTATCGGCGCCCACGTGGCCGGCGATGCAGGGCAGCACATAGATGCGCGCATTGGGATGGATGCGAAGATCGATCTCCGAGGCCCAGAACATGGTCGGACCGTCGCTCGCCAGCGCGAAGGGCGCGCCGCCCAATTCGATCGGGTTTATCCCCAACAACAGGTGATGCATGATCGGATTGCCGACGAAGGTCACTTCCAGGATGTCGCTGGCCGTGACCGCCGCCTCGCCCGCCACCGCGAGCGCCATTTCGTTGACCGCGTCCCGCACCACGCGGGTCATTTCCCGGTCGCCCCCTGGGTTCATCATCACATAGGAGACCCGGCTCATGAGATCCTCGCCGAAGCGGATCTGCGGGTTCATAAAGCCGGCCGAGGCCACCACCTCGCCGGTCGAGAGATCGCACAGATGGCCCGCGATCGTGGTCGAACCGATATCGACGGCAAGCCCGTAGGCCTTGTCGTGGAAACCGGGCCACACCGCGATCACCTGGCACCCGAGATGCACCGCTACCGTTGCCGTCCAATTACCCTTGCGCAGGGCCTGCTGCAGGCCCTGGATCACGCGCAAATCGGTATCCAGGTTTTCCAGATTCCATTGGCCCTTCAGCGCCTCTTCCAGGCGCTGAAGATCGCCGGTGGGGTCGTGCATGTCGGGCTCGCGCACCTCGACGTAATGCAGCCGCACCACCGGATCGATCTCGATCGCGCGCATCTCGGCGCGCTTGCGCACCACTTGCTTGTGGACCTGGCTGTCGGCCGGCACGTCGATGACCAGATCGCCCAGAAGCTGCGCCTGGCAGGAGAGCCGCCTGCCCGGATGCATGCCGCGCTTGTCGGCATAGCGCTGCTCGACCGCGTTGAAATCGGACAGGTGACCGGATTTGGAGGTGACGCCCAGCTTGGCGAACTCGCCCTCCGACACCAGCACTTGGCAGCGGCCACAGATGCCCCTTCCCCCGCACACCGAATCGATGTCGACGCCCAATTGCCGCGCCGCACTCAAGACCGGCGTGGCCAAGGGGAAACGCCCGCGCCTTCCCGAAGGCATGAAGGCGATCAGCGCTTCGTCTGCGCTCGCCTCAACACCGTTTCCTACCTTGGTCGCGCGGAGGATGTCGTTCATGCCGGTTGCACACATTTTCCCTCTCCCTCCGGGAGAGGGCGTGAGGCGAAGCCAAGGACCTTGAGGGGAGGGTGACGGCACGCTGCCCTCACCCCAACCCTTTCCCGCCCCGTCCGCGAAGGCGGACATTCGTCCGCAGGGCGGGAGAGTGGGAGCGCATTTTTCCCCTCTCTCGCACGCGGGAAAGAGGGAGCGCGTTTTTGCCCTCTCCCTTGGGAGAGGGCGAGAGGCGAAGCCGAGGAATGTGAGGGGCAATTCACCGTGGTTGAACTTTCTGTTCAGGCATTGATCGCCTCCGCCAGTGGCGCCGCCTGGGCCGGCGCGGCTCCGCCACCCTCGGCTCGCCGGCGCCGTCCCTCGCGCCTCCCGCGCTGGCCGGGGGCATTCTCGCCCTCGGGTACCGGCTCGCGATACTTGCGGATCCATTTGGCGCAATGGGCGTCGTGGCCCATCATCACGTCGGCGCCCAGGATGCCCGACATTTCCTCGGCGTGCAGCGGGTTGGTGATGGCCGAGGTCATGCCGGCACCGATCGCCATGGCGAGGAAGCTGGCATTGAGCGCATGGCGGTTGGGCAGGCCGAAGCTGACATTGGAGGCTCCACACGAGGTATTGACCTTCAGTTCCTCGCGCAGCCTTCGAATGAGGCGAAAGGCGGCGACCCCTGCCTGGCCCAAGGCGCCGACCGGCATCACCAAGGGATCGACCACGATGTCGCAATAGGGAATGCCGTAATCGCGGGCGCGGTGGACGATCTTTTTGGCCACCTCGAAGCGCACGTCCGGGTCCTCGGAAATACCGGTCTCGTCGTTGGAGATGGCGATGACCGCGGCGCCGTATTTCTTGACCAGCGGCAGCACGACCTCGAGGCGCTCCTCCTCGCCGGTCACCGAATTCAAGAGCGCCTTGCCTTTGTAGACCGCAAGGCCGGCTTCGAGCGCGGCCACGATCGAGGAATCTATCGACAGCGGCACGTCAACCAGAGATTGCACCAGCTGGATGGTCTCGGCCAGGATCCTGGGCTCGTCGGCCAGGGGGATGCCGGCATTCACATCCAGCATGTGGGCGCCGGCCTCGACCTGGGCGATGGCGTCGGCCTTGACCCGGCTAAAGTCGCCGGCCGCCATCTCGGCTGCCAGCAGCTTGCGCCCGGTCGGGTTGATGCGCTCGCCGATGACGCAGAATGGCCGGTTGAAGCCGATCACGACTTCCCTGGTCGCGGAACTGACGATGGTATCGGTCATGGATGTCCTTTCACGACTCTAATTCAACTGGCGGCGAAATCGATGCGGCCTCTGGGAAAAGGGGACGCTACCCTTTTCTTCGTCTCCGCGTGCGAAAGGAAAAGGGTAGCGTCCCCTTTTCCTCTAACTGGCCGCTATCGCTCGCCGTCGCGGCTGGCGGTTCCGCATCACACCCGATTCCTGGATGATCTCGCTCACATATTCCTCCTGGCGATAGGCCATCACGTGCACGCCCGCCACACCCTTGATCTCGGCGATCTCCTGGATCAGCTCGACGCACAATTTCTTGCCCTCCGCCTTCTGGTCCCCGGCCTTCTCGATCCGCTCCAGGACCGGGTCCGGAATGTGAACGCCGGGCACGTTGTTCTTCATCCAGCGCGCGGTCCTGGCCGAGGGCAGCGGCCCCACGCCCACCAGGAAGAACGCCTTTTCCGGCAAGCCCTGCTCGCACACCTTCGCCATGAACTTGCGCAGAAGCGCCACGTCGAAGCAATACTGGGTCTGGATGAATTGGGCCCCGGCGGCGATCTTCTTGGCGATATGGATGGCCCGGTACTCGTAAGGCGGCGCGAAGGGGTTGGCGGCCGCGCCCAGGAACACCCGGGGCGCCGTGGTGATCTTGCGCCCCGACAGGAATTGGCCGTTCTCGCGCATGCCCTGGATGCATTCCAGAAGCGAAGTCGAATCGAAATCGAACACCGGCTTGGCCGCCGGCTGGTCGCCTGCCTGCACACCGTCCCCGGTCAGGCACAGGATGTTCGCGACCCCCATGGCGGCGGCACCCAGCACGTCGCCCTGGATGGCGATGCGGTTCCGGTCGCGACACGAGATCTGCATGATGACCGCGTAGCCGGCCCTGGTCAGCAGCGAGCAGATGCCGACCGAGGACATATGGCAATTGGCGCCAGACGCGTCGGTCGCGTTGATGGCGTCGCAGACCTCGGATAGGACCACGGCCCGGTCATAGACGTCGCGCGGATCGGCGCTGTCGGGCGGGTTCAGCTCGGCCGTGACCGCGAACCTTCCCGAGCGAAGGACGCGCTCCAGCCTGCCGTTCGACGAATGGCCGGGGAGCGGCGCGAAGGGCGCCCCCGGGTCATAGGGTTTGCCTGATTCGTCGATGATCATGGCCTAGTGCCAACGTTCGAAAATGCGTGATCCATGAAACGCTCCGACACCTCGACGAAAGTTGGCACATGCTACAATATGATAGTACCCGCCGGCGTGCACGGGTGGGATCATTTGGCGCAAGTCATTCATCGGCGACGGCGGGTACTGGGCCAACTTTCGAAAGTGAGTGATTCATGCGACGCTCCGATGCTGCAACGAAAGTCGGGCGGCATTCCACGCCATGATAGTACCCGCCGGCGTTCAAGAGGGAGTCATATCGGTGACTCGGGCCATCAGCGACGGCGGATACTTGGGCTCTCCGCTTGTGCTTCCGCCTTGGCCTCGGTCTTGGCCGCGGCTGGCGCGGCTGGCGGGGCAGTTGGCGGGGCGACTTGAGCGGCGGCCGGCTTCTGGGGCGGGGGCTTGTTGGCGGGCGCATCCTCCAGCCCCTTGGCGATTCGCACCACCCTGAGCCACGACGACCGACCCTTGAGGCGGTTATCGACCGGCTTTTGCACCACCAGGATGGCACCAGGATTGCCCATCGCCTCGGCGCCCAACCAGGCCTGTGCCCAGACGCATTTCATCTCCGGCTTGACCTCGCAATTGCCATTGTCGAGCACGCCCCCGCAGGGCCCGTTGCGAAGGTTTTTCGGGCAGTTCATCGGGCACGACATGCCGGTCGAGGAAAGCACGCATTGCCCGCACATCTGGCAATCGAACAGCAGGCCCTTGCTCGCGCGCTCGAAACCGGCGAAGGCCGGCTCCAGCCGCTCGTAGCCGATCTTGGCCCAGAGCGGGTGCAGCGCTATGAGCCCGCGCTCGAACCAGGTGTAGAAAAGATTGAGCCCGCGTGAATGCCGGACCGACCACAGGCGTAGCGCATACATGGGCTTATCGACCGGATTTCCCTCTGCCCTTGCGGGAGAGGGCCAGAGTGAGCGGAAACGCGTAAGTAATATTCCCCCTGCCCTTGCGGGAAAGGGCCAGGGTGAGGGCAAACGCGCGACCAAGTTTCCCTCCCTTGCGGATGAGGGCGAGGGTCAGGGGCAAATTCGCGTCATGAAACATCTTCGCGCGCGCTTTCATCGCGTTACCACCACGCCGCCGGTCTCGACCATGGCCTTGAGCTTGGCATCGGGGAACGCTTCCTCCAACTCGCGCGCCTTGGCATCTGCTTCGGCCTGGAGATCGTCGCCGACCTCGATGGGGGCCGCGCGCCGCCACTCGGCCAGATACGAATCCGTGTCGCGCAGATTGGCGCGCATGGCCGCGCGGTCGATCGCCTTCTCGAAGCGCTCGGTCAATTGCACCTTGGCCGCCTCGCGGCCCTTTTTCACGATCACCTGGGCCGGGATGTCGCGCCAATAAACGATGGTCAACGCCGCCATGTTCCTTGTCCTCGTGTCCTCGCGCCATCCCCTAGACTTCCCTCTCCCCCGTCTTGTTGTACAGACCGGAGAGATAGGTGAGAGGTGTTCGGAGACATGGGTGACACATTTTGAACCTCAAATAAATCGATGGGCAGGGTGAGGGGGCGTCTCAAGCTGAATACACCAAGCCCTATTTTGCCCTACGCGCCAGCCTTGCGCCGCATGAAATTTCCGAATTCGCCCATGCCGGTGAAGTGGCGCTCGAATTCCAGGCCCAACCGCCCGGCCGCCGCGCGCGCCTTCCCGGTCAGGCCCTCATCCTCGGTCTGGGCGAGATAGACGAGCTTCCGATAATTCCCGAAATAGGCATCCCGCAACTCCGGGTGCCGATCAAGGCCGAGGCCCCGCCACATCAACCGCTCGAAATGCCGCGCCAGATAATCGGTCAAGTAAAAGGTCCCGATCTCGGCCTCGACCAGGCGATCGAACATCTCGGCCCCAGCAAAGAAGTGATAGCAATG
>CAZIUB010000084.1:0-40922 GCA_964542425.1 uncultured Rhodospirillaceae bacterium
GCCGCCGCCGCTTGCGCAATGGAGCGTGCCGCGCCGGCCGCGGGTCCCCCCTATGCACTACGGTGGATAAGCCCAAATCTACCCCCCAGAGGGGTCATTATTGGACGCGAAAAGGGGGTCACGATTGGAAGCGAATTGACATTCTCGGGTGGGTCAATCCTCCGAAGGACGGTGTAGGTGCTGGATGACATTTCCGTGCTCTGTTCCATTTCCCAATCATCGTGATGAGCGATTCCTTGGAGAGGCTCGCTCACCTTTTCGTTTGGTGCAACTGCTTCATTGGGTGATGGGAAGGGATCGTCAAAGAGAACAAATTTGCATGCCCACGCAAGTTTGATGGGTTGGTGTCAAATCGACGTTCAATCTCTCGCGGAAACGCCAAAAAACCTGTTGCAATTCAGATATTTAATAAGGCTTTGTCACCAGTCATTTTATCTTGCCCTCTTAATAACAATCGCCACGATAGGCTGGAAAGTCGTGATCGTCTCCCTCAATCTGCTTCTGCTCGTGCAAGACCTGCAGCGCCCAGGCTTCAATAGCGGTGGCGGCCAGTTCGGTGTGGGCTTTGGCCTTACTCATGCCGGTGGTGGTTCGTAAGGCGTGAAATCGTTGCTTTCGGTTGTCAGCAGGGCAAACAGCTTTGGATGAACAAAGAGCTTTTCCTTGGTGGTCTCGATTTCGGCGAGCACCCCGATTTCGGTTAGTTGTTTCAGATAGCTTGAGGCGGTTTGCCGTTTGGCGATGCCTTCGGAGATCAGATTGCTAATCCGGCAATAGGGCAGCCTGAAAATCAGATCGATCAGTTCGTGGCTGTATATTTTGGGAAGGCGCTTGCGCACATGATCCGTGGTATGAACGGCCAGCGTGTTGATCGCGTCAATCTTTGCCGTGGTCCAGATGGCCGTTTCCGCAATGCCTTTGATGACATAGAGAAGCCAGGGCTCCCATGCCTGATCGCTCGTTACATTTCGCAAGAGGCGATAGTAGTCGGCTTGGTTTCCGATGATGTAGCGGCTGAGATAGAGGATGGGCAGGGTAAGAAGCCCTTCCTGAATCAAAAACAGGCTATTCAGCACGCGGCCTGTGCGGCCGTTGCCATCGGTGAAGGGGTGAATTGCTTCGAATTGGTAGTGGCCGATGGCCAGGCGGATGAGCGGGTCCGTTTCGGTTTCGTTGTGGATGTAGCGCTCCCAATTGGCGAGGAGATCGCGGAGCAGGTTTTCGTTTTCCGGTGGCGTGTAGACAATTTCTTTTGTGGCATTGTTCACCAGTGCAGTTCCGGGCACCTTGCGAACCGTCATTTCCACACCCTTGATGGTGGAGCAAATGCGTTCTGCCGTGCGGGTGCTGAGGGGATGCTCTTTCAGGGTCTTGAACCCCTCAAACAAGGCGCGGCTATAACGCAGCGCTTCCTTTGTTGCAGGGTCCGCATGTTCTTCGCTCCCCACATTGCGGAACAGCTTGTCGGTGGTGGTGACGATGTTTTCAATTTCGGAACTTGCCCGTGCTTCAAGAAGCGGCAGGGTATTGATCAGCATGGCCTGATTGGGGATTCGCAATGCCGCTTGCTTCAGCTCGCCCAGCGCGGCGCGGGCCGCGATGCATTGCTTGAGCACCGCGCGGGATTCAACGTCCGCCTGAGGAGGCAGGCGAGGAAGGTCATTATAGGGCTTGTCTGCCTGCCATCTGACTGCGCTAGTCGTCATTTTCACATCTTTTCAATGCGTTACAAGACATGTCGATGTTTTTTGCTTTTGTCGATGCATTTTCAACATATGTCGATTGGGTGGATACATCAAGCTTATATGTCGAAATTTCTCTATTTTATAGGCATATCCAGAATTAGTGTCGATTGAATCGACACATCGCCTGACCGTGCGCCCAAGCCCTTTGCGGCCAAGAACGCGGAATAATCTCGGACAATGGCGCTCGGTGAGCATCTATTTGGGCGCGCGCGATTTGCGTAGTTCAACGACATTTTCACCCTGTGCCATCGCCAATGCAGCGGCGATCTGGCTGCCAACCGCTTCGCTGGCGGCCCGCAACGGATCATCGCTTAAATGCGCGTAGCGCTGGGTTGTGGCGCTGTTGGCATGGCCCAGCAGCGCACCGATGATCGGCAGGCTTGCGCCGCCCGAAACCGCAATGCTGGCGAAGCTATGCCGGAGATCGTGCAGCCGGACATTCTGTAGACCTGCCATGGACCGGATGCGCTCCCAAACCTTCGGCGTCCCCTCATAGTGGCCATCGCCGCGATAGGCCGGGAAGACGTGATTGTTTCCTTCGATCCGCTTCTGATCATGCAGGACCTGCAAAGCCCCGGCATTGAGTGGAATGGCCTTCTGTCCCGTCTTGGAATCTTCCAGTTTGAGGTAACCCGCCGCGAAATCAATTTCCGGCCAAGTCAGGCGTTCGATCTCGCCCTTGCGCGCACCAGTGAAGACGAGGAGCTTAAGGATTGCCAACGCTGAAGGGTTCTCGCCTTCGGTTTCCGCGCGCCGCAATGCCTCGCCAAGGGCCACAAGTTCCTGCTGGCTGAGATAGCGGTTGCCCCTTTTGTCGGCAAAGCGCTTGACACCAAGAACCGGGCTCGTGTCGATCATGCCGCAATCGACGGCATAGGCGAAGATGCCGCCAAGAAGCCCGACGGTGCGGGTCGCGGCACCTTCGCCACCCCGAACGATAGCCCGGCCCCGCTTGCCCGTCTTGATGTCGGCAGCGGTCTTGCCATGGGCGATGTCCTGCAAGAATTTCTTGATGTCGGCGCGCGTGACGTCCTGAACCTTTTTTCGCCCGATGAGCGGCTTGATATGGCGCTCAATCCGGCCCCGGTCGGTCGCCAAGGTGCTGGCCTTCTTGGTGGCGCAACCATGCTGAAGGTACTGATCACAGAGTTCAGCCACCGAAAGCCTCTTCTTGAGGTCCTGCTTCTCTTGAGCGGGGTCTTCGCCATTGGCCGCCCGGCCAAGGATTTTCCTGGCCTCAGATCGCGCTGTTTCGACCGTCCAGGGCGATCCATGCGCTCCGATGGTCAACCGCCTTGACTCGCCTGTCCGGCCTCCAGCGGTCCTGTATTGGCAGACATAGGTCTTCCGTCCCCCTTTGGAGACCTTCAGGCCGAATCCCTTCAGCTCGCTATCCCAGATGAAGTAGTCGGCAGGCTCCGCATGCGCGCCATCGACGAGGGTTTTGGTGATCTTGGGGTTTGGCATTTGGGCCTCAATTCGGTGCTTACTTTTTTGAAAAAGTAATCACATAGTAAGCACGGCAGGGAGAAATGCAAGGAATGTCCATGCAAGCCAGTGCAATAAAGGCCCATAAATTGCTGGTTTTTTGAATTTACAGGAAGCTGCGGGAAAGCCGAAAAACCCCTATCCTTAGCCCTCCGAAGGCAAAGGTCGCACGTTCGAATCGTGTCGGGTGCGCCAAACTGCTGCCACTGCGGAACAATGCTGGGCACCCAGAGACCAAACGGTCATTGAGAACAAGTTCATCACACGTTGCCGAGTATCGCATGTTGCACAGGTCTGCGGGCCACCCTCTGCCGTACAGATACTACCGGTGCCAATCCCTTTCGCCGAGAATTCACGCATGTGACAATCTCCGATATTGACTTGTACAAAGGATCAATTGAGCCAAAATATCTCGACCCAAAGGACGTGCCATGTCGATCCGCGATGACTTGCAGAACCTCTTCAACATTTATGCCGCAGCCTATCAGGCAGGGGATGCGACGGCTTGCGCAGCAATGTTTGCCCTCAACGGGGAACTGTACTCTCCCTATGCTCCTCCGGCGCGCGGCCGCGCTGCAATTGAGGCGCTCCATAAAGTCTGGACCCAAGAAGAGGGCGGCGGCAAGCAACTCATCGTCAATGATGCCGGCGATTCGGGTGATCTGGCCTGGTGTCTGGCCACTTTTTCCGAGGGTCAGGTCACCGGCGATGGCACATCACTCAACATTTTTGAACGCCAAGCCGATGGAGATTGGGTGATCCGTATCTGTAGCCTAAACAGCAGCGATCCAGAGCCCGCCACCTAAGAACGCATCCATTCTTCGAAACCCGCTGTCTGGCGGCTCCAACAAGCGGCGAACATCCGTTGGGCTCCAGCGCTTTCGGCCGATGTCGGGCTGTGTTAGGGCTCTCTTTTGGCCTTTCAACCGCCGTCGTCCCGCCCCGACCCAGTGAGGATTGCCATGTCGCCGGAGAGCCCCAGGGCAATCGAGATTCGCCGGAAAATCGAGGCCGCGCTGCTACGCTCGCGGAAACTTTCCAATCGCCTCGATCGCGGAATGGAGCGCATCCTCCATGACGACGTGCCTACCTTCATGGAGGCGCCCTCCTTCGCCGACGCGCCCGAGAGCGACGCCATCGTCGTCGGGTTTCCCTATGCGGGGGCAAGGTCTATTCGCCAACGATGGTCGTGCCGCCCTTGGCCAAGCGCAAGGACCCCGCGATCTATGCCCGCGCCGGGGCCGGCTATGCGCCGGCGGCCATCAGGCGCCAATCGATCCATTATTCGCTCGACCCCAGCCCCGGCGGCTACTTCCCGGAGTACGGGCGCGAATTCCGGTTGGTGGATTGGGTCAAGATCGCCGATGCCGGCGATCCTGTGCGTGGTGGTCGGGGCCGCACTGTTCAAGTGACCGGCTGCGGGTCTGACCTTTCGCAAATGCCCGGCGCCGATTAACACCCCGGAGAATTGCCGCAACGGTACCGCTCAGGCGCGAGCTTTGCGCCTACTTTGGCAACGCGAATGCGCATTGGTTTTCCAGCGGGAACGCGGAGATTGGGTGCGAGTTGAATCTCAATCGGTATGATCGAGGGGATGGGCCATGGCACTCGGGAATGCACCGCGGCCTCCGATTTTCCGGCTAATTGTCGCGACGGCGGCGGCCGTCTTGTTGTTGTCTTCCGGTCTACTCACTGGGTGCGAGCTTAGTGGAAGTAATTGTCGTGGCCGATGGATGGACGGCACGTGCACGACCTGGGGGCCAGGGCACAAAAACCATATTCGCTACTGGTACTTCAATAGTTTCTATTATGAGCAACCACCTGTTACTGTCTCCGGCCTCAAGGGCGACGAAGGCAACAATACGATAATAGCGGGATACGGCGCCCTTACCTTGAGCGGTGGTGGCGGTAGCGACACATTCAAGTATTTGAGACTTCTCGCCACCGGCGGCACCATCGAGGACTTTGTCCCTGGCACCGACCGCATCGACCTGACGGCCCTTCATAATGGAAAGCTGTCCGCCGCCGGCAATACGGAAACGGTGTCGCCGGAGAGCGTCGCTTGGCGCCAGGCCGGTGCCGACACGATCGTTACCGTGGAAATAACCGGCGACACGAAGGGCGATCTGGTTGTTACCCTGAAGGGTGTCCCGGCCAGTATGCTGGATCGCGGCGATTTCTTGCTTTGAAATGCCGAAATCCAATCTGCTCATCCGGCGGCACGGCGACGACGCGGCCTTGGTCGCGGCCGGGCGCGTCGACAACTTGCTGGCTAAGGGTGCCATGGAAGGCGCGCGCACCTTGCCGCGGATCATGAAGGCGATCGAGGAATTGCAAGCGGCCAAGCCGGCGGCCGGGGCGAAGGTGAATTGAGCATGAGCGAACTACCGCCGATCGAAATCTGGAACCCTGACACCGTGCGCGCCGTCGCCGTGGCCTATCGCACGCGCCGCCAACAGGCCAACACGGACTTGCCCGCCCATGAGGCGGCACAGGAAGCCTTCGACACCATGCGCCCTGGGCTCGACGCGATCGAGGCATCCTACACCGTGGCGCGGGATCATGCCGCGTGGTTCTGGCGGGGAGTGCGGGAACGCCGGGCTTGAGGGTTGCCCTCGTCGCCTTGGTCCTGGCGTTTTTGACAACGCCCGCTTTCGCGAAGCGACGGGCGATATGGGATATCCTTGATGGCACACTCAGCGTGAACGAAATCAAGTTCATCCTCGTCACCTGGACCAGCCTGAGCAGTCCGCGATATAATGGCTTCGATCTCCGGTCCGACCGGACAAAGTGGCACGCTTGGCGGCTCTGGCCAACAGAACCGCGCAGCGATAACGGTTGGGGGTCATGCGGCAGGCCAGCCGACGCGGTCCGCCCGACTTCTCGAACTTGCCGGTCATCATCGAGCGAGCCTGGACAAGTACGGGCCTAGGGGTCGTTGCCCTCTTTATCGGCGCGATGATCATAGCCCCGCTTGTTATTGCGCTCAGCCTGCCCGATTTTTTTGCGTGGCTAATGATTACTGCCACCGGCATTGTCTTGGCTGCTTGTCTTGCACTTCTCTTGAAGAAAATTCCATCAAGCACCGAATTGATCACGATAACACGGGAGCGAGTGCGAATGCACCGCACCAGCGCCAGCTCGTCGATGCTGTGGAACGCGAACCGAGCAAACGCTGGCGGGATGCGGACTTCGCCACGCTCGGCATTCACGCTTCGACCGCACGCCGCCAGTTTCAAAAGCGGTTCGGGATGACCTTTGTGGCATACGCCCGGGCGCGCCGTCTTGGGGTCGCGTCCGTAGCCCCGCAGCGGCGGCTTCCGCGCTTGCAGCCGATCGAAGAAGTCTGGATGAAAACTCGGTCCGCGATGCGAGCGCAATAGAGGGGGAATCCGGCCGTCGCGCCAAGGTTGCCGCCCAGGCAATCCCGTGAAGCTCCAATCGGCGTGGTCTGGCCGTAATGTTCGCGGGCCCGACAGATGTTCGAAGTTTACCTCAAGCTGTTCGGCAATGCGCCGTATCGCCGCTTCTGGATCGGTTGCACGCCGTCGATTCTCGGCGATGCGCCGACCAAGATGGCGTTCACTTGGTTCGTCCACGAACAGGCTCGCTCCGCCTCCACCCTCGGCATCCTCAAGACTAGTCCTCGAACTTAAAGGAAACATTTAGCCGCACGCGGTAGGCCGCAACCTTGCCTTTCTCGATCTGCAGATCCTGCTTGACAACTTCGGCAATGCGCAGATCGCGCAGCGTCTTGCTCGCCCGGGTCACGGCCGCAGCCGCCGCCTTCTCCCAAGAATCCGGGCTCGTGCCAACGATTTCGATCACCTTGTAGACCGCCTCGACCATGACTTCCTCCCTGTCCGCTTTGATGCAATTTCGCACGCCGCGCTCCCTGGGTCTTGTATTGACAGCCGCCCGCGGCATTCGGCTGTCGAACCCGATTGTCCCGACATTGTGGCCTTCCCCAGACCAGTGGTCCAGTGCATTTTCCACCATGCCAAGCAGGCCGGCGCCGATCGAGAGCGACGGGCAGGTCGCCGCGGTGTCGCACGATGGTTTGTGCTGTGGTGGCCCGCAACCCAAGGCAAAGTGTGGCCGGAGCGTGTTGTGGGAGCGCCGTGACCAGCGACGGAGGGCGTCGTACGCACGATGGCGGTTGAAGAGCGCAGCCTTCAGCGGCCTGTCGCTGTCGTGGCACTCGAGCGGCGCCGGCACCCGCTGCGCTCGTACTTGAACTCGGTTTCCTGCCCGCGGATTACCTTGCGCACCGTCGCACGTGCAACCCGCATTGTGCGCACAATCTCCTTGATGAGCCGGCGATGCTCGAAATAAGCGCGCCGAATCTGGCCAATCATTTCCACGCCAATCATCCGCCAACACCCTTCCAAGCCAATCAAGGCGAAAAAGAAGAGGCACTGACACACAGCAATGGAGGGGGTCAGGATTGGACGCGAAAATCGCCCTTCGGGGGTCAGTATTGCGAGCGAATTTACAATCCTGGCCTGTTTTCGCGGTATTGGGGTTGCTCCCGTTCGGGTATCAATTTCCGAATCAATGCACGTCAATTGGGCCAACACTTCAACCCCCATTCGAATCCGGCCACAGGCACGCGGGGCAAAAATTCCGGCCCAAATCCTCGGGAAAATGGTTTACGATGGCCGGCAACTCAGCGTCCGTGCTCGGCACGAATCGCCGAACGCGACTTCTTGAAGGGGCGAGGCCAATGAAACCCTTGATGCAATAGCTTTGATCCTGGCTACGGCGCGGGCACGGCGGCGCGTTCGCCGGCGATGCACCGGCGCGGCGGCAATCCGCCCTGGCGAAGTGAGTTGACCTCATGGCGACCGCCGGGCTGCCGATGTACGACTTGGCCGAGCTCCGCGCCGCGACCGATTCGTGGTGGTCCGGCCTGGCACGCGCCCTTAGACGCGAGGGGATCGAGGATGTCCCCGAAAGGCTTACCCGCGGACACTTCACTTCAGCCATCTGGTGGGCGCCGGATTTGCTGCTGTCGCACGCCTGCGGCTACGACATCGTTGGCGAGCATCGCGACCGACTGGCCTATGTCGCCACACCCTGCTTCATGGCCCCCGGATGCGAGGGCACCCACTACTCCAGCCACATCGTGGTGCCGGCGGGGGCTCGCACCGATAGCCTCGAAGATCTGCGGGGCAAACATTGCGTCATCAACGGCTATGCCTCCCATTCCGGCTGCAATGCCTTGCGAAGGGCGATCGCGCCGCTCGCGCAAAACGGCCGCTTCTTCGAATCGGTCACGGTCAGTGGCAGCCATGTAGCGAGCCTCGAATTGATGGCAAGCGGGCAAGCCGATGTGGCGGCGATCGACTGCATCGTCCACGCCCTGCTGGCACGCTTTCGCCCCCACCTGGTGAAGGAGGTCCGGATCATCGCTCGGACAATTTCCGCGCCGGTCGGACCCTATGTCACCCGCAACGGGGCGTCGGATGATTTCATTGCGCGGCTGCGTGCCGGATTGATGCGCGCCATGGCGGATCCCGGTCTTGCCTCGGCGCGCGAAGATCTGCTCATCGGCGGGCTTGAGGTGCTGGCGGTCGAGGATTACCAGCGGATCATCGAGACCGAGGCCGAGGCCGCCAGACTTGGATATCGGGATTTCGAACAGGTCGGCTAGAGCTCAATCCCGCAGCCACTAGGCCCCGCGCTTTCGGTCCATGCCCGGCCGTGCTAGGGGTCTCCCAGGCCTGTCATTCGAGTTCGTCCCACACCGACCCGAGAGGATTTCCATGTCGCCAGAGAGCCCCAGGGCAATCGAGATTCGCCGGAAGATCGAGACCGCTCAAGCCCGCTCGCGCAAGCTCTCCAATCGGCTGGACCGCGGGATGGCGCGCATCCTGTACGACGACGTGCCCACCTTCATGGAGGCACCCTTCCTGGCCGACGCGCCCGAGAGCGACGTCATCGTCGTCGGGTTTCCCTACGAGGGCGTCAAGGTCTATTCCCCAACGATGGTTGTCCCGCCCTTGGCCCGGCGCAAGGACCCCGCGATTTACGCGCGCGCCGGAGCGAGCGGCGCGCCGGCGGCCATAAGGCGCCAATCGATCCATTATTCGCTCGACCACAGCCCCGGCGGCTATTTCCCCGAGCTGGGGCGCGAATACCGGATGGCCGACTGGGTCAAGATCGCCGATGCCGGCGATTTGCCGGCGGACCCGGCCGTCCCTTCCGAACAAGTAATGAAGGGCGCCTCGGACATCCTGCACGCGATGCTGAACGACACAAGGATACCGATCGTGCTCGGCGGCGACGACACCCGTGCCCTATGTCGGCGTGCGGGCGGTCGCCAGGCACCGCAAGGGCAAGATCGCGGTCATCAAGTTCGATTCCCATTACGATCTCGCCCGCGAGCCCAGGTTCTGGGCCGGCTCGCAATGGATGCCGCTCATGGAAGAGGGCTTCATCGAGCCCGAGAGCCTGGCGCTGGTGGGCATCCGCGGGCTTCGCAACCGGACCATGCTCCACGAAATCGCCAAGGAGCTTGGGATTCCCTATTGGACGCTGGACGACATCGACCATCGCGGCATCGAGGCGATCATCGCCGAAGCCATCGCCAAGGTCGCCGCCAATGCCGATTACGTCTATGTCTCGCTGGATTTGGACGTCATCGACCCGGCCTTCCTGCCGGCGCAAAAGTATCCGGAGCCGGCAGGCCTGACCGCGCGCGAGATCGTTCGCGCCATTTGCAAGATCGCCAAGGACGGGCCGCCGATCTGCGGCTTCGACATGGCGTGCCTAGGCCCCGATTACGATCTAAACGGCCTGGGCGCCCAGCTCGCCGCGCGGCTCACGCCGTCGAAATCATGGGCGGGATCGGCTACCGGCGGTATCTCGCCGCCGATTCGCCACCACTTTGAAGTGCCGTTTGGGCGGCTAATAAAATAACATATAGGTTGTTTTATAGCCCGTATTAAAAAATATTAAGGTATTTTTATTCGAGGTGTTTTTTCGCTAGCGCGGCCGTATTAACGAACCTTACGAAGGCACGGCGAACGGACGACGTCGATAAACGGCGGGGAAGCGTCGAGAATTACCCAATGGGCATCGCCAAGAAAATCCGCCGCAAGGTTGGGCAGGCCGCCAGATCGGCGCTCGGCCGGGGAACGCGCGATCGGCTCGGGCTGCGGTTGCGCCAAAGCAGCGCGCTGTTCGATCCGGATTGGTACCGGCGCACTCATGGAATCGCGGTCGCGAGTGCGGCCGATGTGCTCGAGCATTACCGCGCCAGCGGGTGGCGCCAGGGTCTCGATCCCAATCCCCTGTTCGACACGCTGTGGTACCGGGTGCGCCACAGGAGATTGCTGAAACATTACGATCTGGACCCCCTCACCCATTTCATCGAACGGGGCCGTGAACTGGATTGCCGGCCCAATCCCTTCTTCGATGCGAAGCGATACGCGGAACAGGTGCCGGCGGCGGAGATGGGCCAGCTGGGGCCATTCGCGCATTACCTGGAAAAGGGCGCCAAGGCGCATCTGGCCGTGGACCAATTCTTCGATTCCCGCTGGTATCGGGCGACGCACATGACGGGGGCCGAGGGGAATTGGCCGGCACTCGCGCATTACCTGCGAATCGGCGCCTATCAAGGCCTGGCGCCGGGACCAGGGGTCGCGGGGCCTGACGAATTGCTTGCGACGCCGGCACACCGTCGCGAGGTGCAGCTTCTCTACACCCGCATGATCGCGAGCACAGGCCCGGCCGCGATCGATGCACCCGGCTACGCGCTCCCCAATGCGCTCGATGGCAAGGCCACGGGCCGCATCGCAATCTACACCGCGATCATCGGCGACTATGACACGCTGAAGCTCCCTTATCCGGAATGGAGCGAGCGCGCCGATTTTTTCTGTTTCACCGATCGCCGGTTCAAGGAGCAAGGGGCCTGGCGCCTGATCCGGCCCGATTACCACAATATCGATCCGACCCGCATAGCGCGCTTCTACAAGACGCACCCCCATGTTTTCCTGAGAAACTACGATTCCGCCATCTGGATCGACGGCAACATCGCATTAAGGATGGACCCCCGGGAATTGGTGGACGAACTCGATCCGGTGCCAGATGTGATTTCCTATCGCCATCCGTCGCGAAGGACGATCGCGGAGGAAGCCCGGGAATGCATCGCGCGGGCCAAGGACGAAGCCGAAGCGATGCGGGCCCAGCTCAAGCGCTATTCCGATCTCGGCTATGTCCAGAAATCGCCGCTCATCGAAACCAATGTCATGATCCTGCGCCCGTCGCGCCCTCTGGTGGGCCGTTGCCTCGATCGCTGGTGGGGCGAGATCGAGCGCGGCACCAAGCGGGACCAATTGTCGATCAATTACAGCATCGATTCGATTGCGGGAATTTCGATTGGTTTCCTGCCGGAGAAATCGGTCCGCGAATCGCCCAGATTCCTGTATGTGAAGCATGGCTGATCGGCCGAGCATGAATGCCGAGCGCGGCGCAATCCTGGTCGATGTCGTCGTGCCGGTGCATGACGGGCTCGAGTTCGTGCGCGATTGCCTTGGTTCGGTCGCCGCGAGCCTGGGGCCGGGCCACGGATTGATCATCGTCGATGACGGATCGGCCGCACCCACTCAGGATTTCTGCGCCCGATTCGCCACCGATAACGAGGCCGCACGCCTCATCCGGCGCGCCGAGGGCAGCGGCTTCACCCGCGCGGCCAATGCGGGCTTGCGCGAAAGCATGGCCGATTACCAGATCCTCCTCAACAGCGACACGTTGGTCGCCCGGGGCTGGATCGAAAAGATCGTTCGCTGCGGCCAATCGGCCCGGGATATCGGGCTCATGGGGCCGCTGTCCAACGCCGCCTCCTGGCAATCCATCCCCGAGATCCATGCGCCCGAAGGCGGTCTGGCGATCAACGAATTGCCGGCGGGCGTGGGCGTGGCGGCGATGGACGCGCTCTGCGCGGAATGGGCGCGTGGCCTGCCCTACCCGCGAAATGCGTTGCTGAACGGCTTTTGCCTGGCAATCAAACGCCAAGTCAGGGACGCGATCGGCCTATTCGACGAGGTCAATTTCCCGAAGGGCTATGGCGAGGAGAACGATTATGCCTTGCGCGCCGGCGATGCCGGGTTCGGCCTGCTGGTCGCGATCGACACCTATGTGTTCCACGCCAAGTCGAAATCGTATTCCGAGGAGCGGCGACGGGAACTCGCCAAACAGGGATCGGAGGCGCTACGCCGCCTGCACGATTCCGCGCGGATCGAAAGGGGCGTGCGATCGATGCAGGCGCACCCGATCCTTTTGCACATGCGGGAAAAGGCGCGGGACTATTATGACGCGATCGCGCGAGGCAATTAGCGTTTCCATTTGACAGCGCCGGGCCGGGCCCAGTAATTCACCAATCCCGTCGATCGACCCCAGCCTGAAAGGCGACGATCCCATGAAACTGGTGCGCCACGGCCCTGCCGGAGAGGAGAAACCCGGCTTGATCGATCAGGCGGGCGCGATCCGCGATCTCGCCGGCATCATTCCCGATCTCGAGGGCGCGCATCTGGCGCCCGAGAGCCTGGCCAAGCTGCGGGCGCTCGACCCATCACGCCTGCCGCTGATCGCACCCGGAACGCGGCTCGGCTGCCCGGTCGCGGGGATCGGCAAGATCATCGGCATTGGATTGAATTACAGCGACCACGCCGCCGAATCGGGCATGAAGCCGCCGACCGAGCCGATCCTGTTCATGAAGGCCAATTCATCCGTTTCCGGCCCCTTCGATCCGGTCATGATCCCGCGCGGGGCCCAGAAGACCGATTGGGAGGTGGAACTTGCCTTCGTCGTGGGGCGGACCGCACGCTATGTGCCGGACCATGAAGCGCTGGCTTACGTCGCGGGCTACGCCGTTTGCAACGACGTCTCGGAACGCGCCTTTCAGCTGGAGCGGTGCGGGCAATGGGACAAGGGCAAGGGTTGCGACACCTTCGCGCCGATCGGCCCCTGGCTGGTGACGCCCGAGGAAGCCGGCGACCCGCAGGAAATGGACATGTGGCTCGATCTCAATGGCGAGCGCATGCAGAGCGGCAACACCCGGACCATGATTTTCGGGGTGGCGCATCTCTTGAGCTATGTCAGCCATTTCATGACGCTCAACCCCGGCGATGTGGTCACCACCGGCACGCCCCCAGGTGTGGGCATGGCCAAGAAGCCGCCGCGATTCCTGAAGCCCGGCGATTTGATGACGCTGGGTGTCGGTCGCCTCGGCCAGCAGCGCCAGGAATGCGTGGCCTTCGCATGACTAGTGGTATGGTTCCGACACATGAATCCCTAGGGCGGTTCGTGTATCGGAAGCTGAATACCAATAGCATGATCGGGTTCGTGGGCCGATTCACCTGTGAGACACATACCCTTGCGGGGCACTTGTCTCACAGGATCGGATTGCTGGAGTGGCGTCTCGTCACGCCGCTACCGCCCGGCGCGTGCTGTTCTCCCGCTCGAGGAGATAGTCCCGCGTGAGCGGCACGGCATCCTGGCGGCGGGAGAGCTGCATCTGGAAGACCATCATCGGGCCGGCGCGGAACGAGGCCTCGGACAGGGCGAGATAGAATTCCCACATCCGGCAGAAGCGCTCGTCGTAAAGTTCGCGCGCGCGTTCCCGATTGGCCTGGAAGCGCCGCGCCCATTGGCTGAGCGTCTCGGCGTAATGCAGGCGCAGGATTTCGATGTCCGTGATCCAGAGCCCGGATCGTTCCACCGCCGCAATCACCTCGGACAAGGCGGGGCAATAGCCTCCGGGAAAGATGTACTTGCGCAGCCAGGCATTGGTCGTTCCCGGCCCCTCCATCCGGCCGATCGCGTGCAGCAGGGCGACGCCATCTGGCGCCAGCAATTGCTTCAGCTTGGCAAAGAAGGCGGGGTAATGGACGGCGCCGACATGCTCGAACATGCCGACCGAGACGACGCGGTCATAGAGGCCGTTTTCCTTTCGGTAGTCGCGCAAGTGGAACTCCACCTGCTTGGACAGGCCGGCCGACATGGCCCGTCCCCGCGAGGCTTTCAGCTGCTCTTGCGAAAGCGTGACACCGGTAACGGCGGCACTGGCGTGACGGGCAAGATGCAACGCCAGCCCGCCCCAGCCCGAGCCGATGTCGAGCACCTTCATGCCCGGCTCCAAGAGAAGCTTGGCCGCGATGTGCTGTTTCTTGTCGGCTTGGGCCTGCTCCAGGGATTCGGCGCCGGTCCTGAAATAGGCGCAGGAATACTGGCGGTCCCGATCCAGGAACAGATCATAGAGCGCGCCGGAGAGATCGTAATGGTGCGCCACGTTGGCTCGCGACCGGGAGGCCGAATTGTATTGCTGAAACCAGCGCAGCCGATTGGCGGCCCAGAGACGGACCCTTTGCAGGGGATGCCGTTCCAAGGCCTCCATTGCATCGACGCAGATATGGAGGAAATCGGCGAGCGAGCCCTCTTCGATCGTCAAGCCGCCATCCATGTAGGCCTCGCCGACGGCGAGGCCGGGATTGGCCGCGAGGCGCAGGAGCGGCGCTTGATCGTGCAGCCGGATCGTCACCCTGGGCGCGCCACCTGGCCCGGATAGATACTGCCGTCCGGTGGAATCGATGACGCGAAGCGATCCGATCTTGACGACACGGGAGAGAAGGGATGTGAACAACATGAATTTCACCCTTTGCTGAAAACAGGAACTTCGCCTGAGTCGGGCGCCGCAGGCCATTCATCGTGTTCAGGCGACCTGGGGCCGCCCTGGCCGCCCGGCCGATCTTTGTTCTTCGCCAACATGTCAGGGCCAGTCCGCGCGCCGGCAACAGGTACCGGAAGCCGATGATTCACTTCGCCCATGACAGTCTTGGCTAGACGCTGGAGTTCGTCATGACCCATCGTCTCGCGGGCCAGGAGTTCTTTCGCTCCCACGTCAAGGGTCGATCGGTTTCGCTCAAGAATCGCCACCGCGCGCTCGAAGCAGCGGTCAACGATCGCCCGGACGGCTTGGTCTATTTTTCCGGCCGTCTCCTCGCTATGACGGCGCGGCTGCCAATTCGCCATCGCCGGACCCCCTAGAAATGGCGAGGCTTCCTGTTCGTAGGCGATCTGCCCAAGCTCCTTCGACATGCCGAACCGCGCGACCATGGCGTGCGCCATCTCCGTCACCTTGCCGAGATCGTCGGCGGCACCGGTCGAGGCATGGGGAAAGACGATGCTCTCGCCCGCGCGCCCACCAAGCAGAACCGTGATCTTGCTTTCCAATTCGGCGCTCGACATCAGGAACCGATCCTCGGTCGGCCGCTGGATCGTGTAGCCAAGGGCGCTGATGCCGCGCGGAATGATCGAGACCTTCTGCACCGGGTCCATGCCGGGGATGGCCAAGGCGACGATCGCGTGGCCCATCTCGTGATAGGCGATGACCTGGCGCTCGTGCGGATTGAGAAGACGATTGCGTTTCTCGAGCCCGGCGACAATGCGCTCGATCGCCTGGACGAAATCCTCCAGGGTTACGACCTCGGCGCCGCGACGGGTGGCCAAGAGGGCTGCCTCGTTCACCAGATTCGCGAGATCCGCGCCGGTAAATCCCGGCGTCAGCGCCGCCACTTCCTCGGGCTGGAACCCCGCCACGACCCGCACCTTGCGTATATGCACGTTGAGGATGTCGATCCGCCCCTTCTTGTCCGGGCGATCGACCAGCACTTGCCGGTCGAAGCGCCCCGCCCGCAGCAGCGCCGGATCGAGAATCTCCGGCCGGTTGGTGGCCGCCAGGAGAACGATGCCGGCGCTAGGATCGAAGCCGTCCAGTTCGGCCAGCAACTGGTTGAGGGTCTGCTCCTTTTCGTCGTGGCCGCCCAGATTGAAGGTTCCCCGGGCCCGCCCGAGCGCGTCGAGTTCGTCGATGAAGATGATGCAAGGCGCGTGCTTGCGCGCCTGCTCGAACAGATCGCGCACGCGCGCGGCCCCGACGCCCACGAACATCTCCACGAATTCCGAACCGCTGATGGAGAAGAACGGTACACGGGACTCGCCCGCCACCGCGCGGGCCAGCAGGGTCTTGCCGGTGCCCGGCGGGCCGACCAGCAGAATGCCCTTCGGGATGCGCGCGCCCAGACGCCCATATTGTTCGGGCGACTTGAGAAAGTTGATGATCTCCTTGAGCTCGTCCTTTGCCTCGTCGACCCCGGCCACATCGGCGAACGTGATCTTGATCGCCTTCTCGACATAGATCTTGGCCCGACTCTTTCCGACCGACATGAGGCCGCCGGCCTGGCGCTCCATCATCGGGCGCACCAGGAACATCCAGATCAGCACGAACCCGATGGTCGGCACGAGCCAGCCCATCAGGCTCTTGAGCAGGCCGGATTCCGGTTGGGAGTAGAATTTCACACCGTATTTGGCAAGCGCCTCGGCGAGGCCCGGCTCGACCCTGCCGGTGACGAAATGGCTCTTCTGCCCCTCGGCCGGGTCCTTGAGCGCGCCGAAGATCTGTTCCTGCCCGATGCCGATCTCCGCGACCCTACCTTCCTCCAGCAAGGTGCGAAACTCGCTATAGGCGATCGCTTCCACGTGCCCCTGCGCGACCCAGAGATCGCGGAGCAGGAAGATGCCGATCGCCGCCGCGATCGCATACCAGATGTAGACCATTGTCGATCGTTCCATGTCAGTCCCTCGTCAACCAGTTTGTCCGTTGTCGTGTGGTTCCAAAATCACCATGCGTCGCGCGAAGTGAGGGTCTCCCAGCGCGGGATGAAGGCCGGCACGCGCGCCATGCAATCGCGGTATTGATCGCCGAAATGCTCGATCGCTTCGCGTTCCTCGGCCCGCGCCAGGCGGACATACATCCAGACCAGGATCGGGAACATCGCCAGCGTGAGGAGTGTGGGCCATTGCAGCAGGAATCCGAACATCACCAGCACGAACCCGACATATTGCGGATGACGCATACGGGCATAGGCGCCCCCGGTCGCCAATCGGCGCTCGCGCTGGGCCTCGTGGAGCACGCGCCAAGCGGCCGAAATCAGGATGAAGCCGGCGCCGATGAAGATGAAGCTCAGGACATGGAACGGCCCGAAATGCGGATTGGTCCGCCAGCCGAACACAATCTCGAGCAGGTGTCCGGCATCGTGCGAGAACCAGTCCACGCCGGGATACCGGCTTTGCAGCCAGCCGGACAACAGGTAGACGGACAAGGGGAAACCGTACATCTCGGTGAAGAGTGCCACCAGGAAGGCGCTGAATGCCCCGAACGAGCGCCAGTCGCGCTTGGTCTTGGGCTTGAAGAAGCTGAACGCGAAGATGATAAAAACGGCCGCGTTGACGATGGCGAGCGTCCACAGGCCGTAGGCCGGCATCTGGTCATTCATTGTCGGTGTCCGTCTTGTCGGAGCGTTGTCGGTCGTCGGGCCGGGAATGGCCGCCATGGGCACCATGCATGAAAAAATGCATCGCGATGCATACCAGCAGCAGGGCCGGCACCAGCCATCGCCCGCCGAGGATGTGCGCCCGATGCTCGGCGAGGAGAAAGTACCCGGCGATCGCCAGCAGCAGGAAAAGGGTCAGGCCGAAGGCCAATCGACGCCAATTCGGGCCCGAGGAATGTCGATTGTCGCTCAAGTTTTCGCGTGCCATCCGCTTCCTCCCTCTCGTCGCGAATCAAGATCGAGCCGGGATAGCCGATCGGTTGCGTCGCGGACCGCCTGCGCCAGGGCCCCGGCGATGTCGATCGCGTTGCTGGGATGGGGCACGGTGTTGCAGGTGACGACGCGATCAGCGCCGGCGCCCTCGAGATCCGCGAAGGCATTGCCCACGAAAAGCCCGTGAATTCCGATCGCGACCACTGGGGCCAATCCGGCCTGGCGAAAATGGGTCGCGGCCGCGACCATGGTTCGTGCCGTGGAGACGATGTCGTCCACCAGGACCGGCGTTCGGCCCTTCCAGTTTTCGATGCCGGGCGCCGATATCGCGACGTCCCGATCCCCAAACCTGGTCTTTTCCAGCACGACATGGGGCGCCTCGGCCAGGGCGGCCACGTTGGCCACCCATTGCTCGCTCTCGCTGTCGGGTCCGACAATCACGGGCTTGGTAACGTTGGCCCGGATCCATTCCGCGATCGGCCCGCCGGCCCGCGCGACGGCACACGGGATGGCATAGATTTCGGACAAGCTTTTCCGCCGGTGCAAATGCGGATCGACGGTCGCCAGCCAATCGAAATTGGCGCCCAGGAGCTTCGCGAAATAGACCGACGTCACCCCCTCACCGGGTTGGAAGCGCGTGTCCTGGCGCATGTAGGCGAGATAGGGCGCGATCAACCCCACGCCGGCCGCGCCCAGGTCCCGAGCGGTCGCGCCAAGCAATGACAGCGGCAGGAATTTTTCGTCCGGCTGGTCCAGCGAGCAGACAATGGCCAGTCGCCGCCCGCTCACATCGGAATCGATTCGGACATGGGATTCGCCGTCCGGGAATCGGCGAATCTTGACCTCGCCGAGTTCCCAATCCAGTTGCCGCGCCAGGTTTCGCGCCATCCGGCCGTTTTCCGGCATGGCCAGGAGCATGGAATTCATCGATCGCTCTCCAATCGAATCGCGTCGGGATGGGAGCGGACATAATCGAGCGCGTAGGCGAGTTCGCCCCGAGCGCCGGCATGAATGGTGTAGAGCGGCTGGCGGAGCTCGATGGCCGTGCCGAGCGGGGAGTGAAAATCGATGCCGGCTTCCTTGGCGCCCGGCGCTCCGGCGAGCTTGGCGATCCGCGACAACACCCGGTTGTCGATGGCGACGACCCGGCCGGCTCGCGATGCGGCCACTTCGTGCGTGAAGCGCGCGCAAGGCGGCTCGCGAAGGCCGCCCTGGGCCTCGCAGATCGCCACGAATTTGCGCCAGGCATCGCCGTCGCCGATGGTTCTTTCGGCAAGCGCCGGCCCCTCGCCCGAGGGCGCGCGCCCGAGCAGCTCCAGCAACGCCCCCGCCAGCGCCACCGCACGGCTTTTCAGATCCGCCGGTGCGCCCGGCTGATTTCTCAGCACGGCGATGACGTCGCGCGCCTCGAGCGCCGGGCCGATCCCGCGACCGACCGGCTGGCTCCCGTCGCTCCGCATTATCTTGACCCTCAGGCCAGCCGATGCCGCCACGGAAAGCAACGCGTCGGTTAGCGCGTCGGCCTCCGATTCGGCGCGAATTTTCGCGGTCGGCCCGACCGGCAAGTCGAGCACCACATGGGTCGCGCCGGCGGCGATCTTCTTGGATAGAACCGAGGCCACCATCTGACCCTCGCTGTCCAAATCGAGCGCGCGCTCCACGCGAATGAGGATGTCGTCGGCCGGGCTCAGATCGACGGCGCCGCCCCACACGATGCAACCGCCCTCTTGCTCGACCACGCGGCGCATCGCCTGGATGCCGAGATCGACCGGCGCCAATGTCTCCATGGTGTCGGCGGTCCCCGATGGCGAAGTAATCGCCCGCGAGGAGGTCTTCGGAATGGTGAGCCCGCAGGAGGCCGCGATCGCCACCACGATGGGCGTCGTGCGATTGCCCGGCAGGCCGCCGACGCAATGCTTGTCGGCGATGTCGCGCTGGCCCCAATCGAGGCGGCTGCCGGTCGCGACCATCGCCCGCGTCAGCCCGATGATCTCGTCGCGGTCGAGCGCCCGACCGGCGCAGGCGGCGATGAACGCAGCCAGTTCGACATCGGAATAGCGACCGGCGACGATGTCGCCGACGATCCGCCCCAGAGCCTCGGCATCGAGGCGATGGCCGAAAATCTTGCCGCGCACATGGCCGAAGGAATCGAGCGGGGGGGCGTGAATGACCGTGATTTCATCGCCTTCCTTGGCGCCAAGCCGCCGCCAGGCCATTTCAGACAGGCTCGCCTCGCCCGGCGCCAGCAACTCGGTCGTGATCCGCCCCAGGGTCGCGATGATGGTGCGCTCGCCCAGCCTGGCCTGGACCCGAGCCGGAGCGGAAAACCCCTCGGACCGGCAGACATGGCAATCCGGGCGCATGTAGATGACCGCTTCCTGATGGGTGTCGATCCCGAGCCGGCGCAGTACTAGCGCGTGGGTGTGTTCGATGTGCGGATCGAAATTCATGGCGATCGCCCTAACCCCCCCGTCAGATCGACCTGTTCCTGGTCGAGCGCGACCCGGCAATCCCAGCCCAGCTTGTGTTCGATATCGTGCTGGAGAGCGGCGGCGGCGGCGGGCTCGCCGTGCGTGACAAAGATCCGACGCGGCGGCTTTTCCAGGCGCGAGAGCCAGGCCAGTATCTCCTCGCGATCGGCATGGGCCGAGAGCATGCTCAAATTTGCCACCTCGGCCCGGATCGGGATCTGTTCGCCATGGATCTTGATGGTCGGAGCGCCGGCCACCATCGCCGCGCCGCGCGTTCCGGCCGCCTGGAAACCGGCGAACAGGATGGTGTTCCGGGCCACCGGCGCGAACACCTTGAGGTGATGCAGGACGCGCCCGCCGGTGGCCATGCCGCTGGCCGCGAGAATGACCTTGGGCATGGGATCGCGGTCCAGCGCCTTCGATTCCTCCACGCCGTTCACATACTTGGCGACGTTGCACAATGCGTGGCATTGATCCGGGGTCAGGCGGTGTGCGCCCAGATGGTCGCAAAAGATTTTGCTGGCGTTGACCGCCATCGGGCTGTCGAGGAATACCGGCAAATCCGGAATGCGGCCCGTGGATTTGAGGCGGTACAGGTGATAGAGCAGCGCCTGGGCGCGGCCAACGGCGAAAGTCGGGATCAACACCACGCCACCCCTGCCGGCGGTGCGCTCGATCACCACGGCCAGGCGATCCTCGGGGTCCACGGGATCGTGGCTGCGACCGCCATAAGTGGATTCGACGATCAGATAATCCGCTTGGCTCGGTGGCGCCAGGTCGACCATGGTCAGGCTGCCCGGCCGCCCGAGGTCGCCGGAAAAAACCAGTGTCGTGCCGCCGGCCCTGATTTCGACGAACGCCGCCCCCAGGATGTGGCCTGCGGGCCGGAAGCAAACGTCGAATCCGGGCCAGATCTCGAACGGCGCCGAGAATTCCCTGGGTGAAAAACGACGCAGGCTGGCGGTCGCCTCGGCCTCCGTGTAAAGGGGAAGCGCCGGCTTGTGCTTGGAGAAGCCATGACGGTTGGCGAATTCGGCATCGCGCTCCTGGAGATGGCCGCTGTCCGGCAGCAGGATGGAACAGAGATCCCTGGTCGCCGACGTGCAATACACTTTTCCCTTGAAGCCATCGCGCGCCAGCAGCGGCAGGTAGCCCGAATGATCGAGGTGGGCATGCGTCAGGATCACCGCGTCGATGCGGTCGGGCGGGACCGGCAGCCTCTCCCAGTTGCGCAGCCGCAGCGCCTTCAACCCCTGGAACAATCCGCAATCGACGAGCACGCGCCGCTCTCCGACCTCCAGCAGGTATTTGGAGCCGGTCACCGTTCCGGCGGCACCTAGGAAGCTGAGTTTCATTTGCCCCTCGCCATCACGACAACGACAGCTTGGCGCGCTTCAGGAGCGCAGAATTGACGATGACCGAGAGGGAACTCAGCGCCATCGCGGCGGCCGCGATGATCGGATTGAGCAGCCCGAAGGCCGCGATCGGGATGCCGATCGCGTTGTAGATGAAGGCCCAGAACAGATTCTGCTTGATCTTGTCGAGCGTCATCCTGGAGAGCCTAATCGCCAGCACCACCTCGCGCAGGTCGTCCTTGATGAGGAGAATGCCGCCGGTTTCCTTGGCCACGTCGGAGCCGGACCCGATGGCGATACCGATGTCGGCGGTCGCCAGCGCCGGGGCATCGTTGACGCCGTCGCCGACCATCGCCACCATCTTGCCCTGGCCCTGCAATTCCTTGATGACCTTGGCCTTGTCGGCGGGCAGCACTTCGGCGATGACGCGCTCGATGCCGAGCGCGCGCCCGATCGCGTTCGCGGTGCGCTCGTTGTCGCCGGTCAGCATGATGACCTCGATCCCCTCGCCCTTGAGTGCCGCCACCGTCTCCTTGGCCTCCGGCTTCAGCGTGTCGGCGACCGCGATGATTCCGATCAACTTCCTGTCGGCGCCGATCAGCATCGCCGTCTTGCCTTCCGCCTCCAGCCGGACCATGTCCGTTTCGGCGCCGCCCGTGTCGACGCCTTCGCGCCGGAATAGCCGCCGGTTGCCGAGCAGGATTTGGCGTCCCTCGGCCATTCCCCGGATGCCGTGCCCGGCGATGCCTTCGAAATCGCTGACTGCCGGTAGATCGATCTCCCGGTGCCTGGCCGCGCGCACGATCGCCTCGCCCAGGGGATGCTCGGAACCGAGTTCGATGGAGGCCCCCAGCCGAAGCAATTCCCGCTCCTCGCCCACAAGCGCCACCAGATCGGTGACATTGGGTTCGCCCTTGGTGAGGGTGCCGGTCTTGTCGAACACGATCGCGTTCAGCTTGCGCGCCCGCTCCAGCACTTCGGCGCCGCGAATGAGGATGCCGGCTTCGGCACCTTTGCCGACCCCCACCATCAGGGCCGCCGGCGTCGCCACGCCGAGCGCGCAGGGACACGAGATGATGAGGACCGCGATGAAGGAGAGCAGGCCCTGAGGGAAGTCGCCCAGCAGCCACCAGAAGGCGAAGGCGAGCACGGCGACCCCCACCACGGCGGGCACGAAATAGGCAGTGACCTGGTCGGCGATCCGCTGCACCTGAGCAGTGCTGGCCTGGGCTTCCTCCACCAGCTTGATAATCTGGGCGAGTGCCGTGTCCTTGCCGATCCGCGTCGCTTGGAAGCGGAGCATGCCGCTCCTATTGAGGGTGCCGCCGATCAGCTTGGCGCCCGGCGCCTTTCCGACCGGCATCGATTCGCCGGTCAGCATGGATTCATCGACCGAGGAGGCGCCCTCGATCACCTCGCCGTCGGTCGCGATCCGCTCGCCCGGCCGCACGATTACAATCTCGTCCACCATGATCGATTCGGCCGGGATCTCGGTCTCGGCGCCATCGCGGACGACGTGCGCCACGGCCGGGCGCAGATCCATCAGTTTGCGCACCGCCGCCGAGGAGCGGGTCTTGATGATCTCTTCCATGTACTTGCCGAGAAGGACGAAGGCGATGATGACCGCCGAGACTTCGAAATAGACGTCCCGCTCCTCGATCTCGACCGGCAACGCCTCGGGGAAGAACACGATTGCGACGCTGTAGAGATAGGCGACAGAGGTGCCGAGCGCGATCAGGAAATCCATGTTGATGGAGCGCGTCCGGATCGCCGACCAGGCGCCCTTGTAGAAACCCCAGCCGCCGATGAACTGCACCGGCGTCACCAGGATGAACAACCACACGCCCCAGGTGAACCAGGGCAGCGCCGGGATCGGCACCCAGGTCACGATGGTGGCACCGGCGGCCAATGCGATGAAGGCGCCGGCCCGCAAGACAGCCAACGCCAGCACGCCGGTGAGCGCGATCGCGACCCGATTGCGCATAGATTTCAGTTCGCGCTCCGGATCCTCGAATGTGCGCTTGCAACCCGGGCTGCAGAAAAAATGGGCGCGGCCGCCGCGTTGGGTGACCAGCCCGGCCGCGATGGCGCTGGCCTTGCCGATGATCATCCCGCAGATCGGGTCCTTGGCCGTTTCGCCCGGCGCACCGGCCAAAGCCGCCGCCGCTTCTTGCGTCATTCCGCGATTGGGCATCGCTCGATCCTTATCCTTGCGTCCGCGCGGGTCACGCGTTTCATGGGTTCATCGGCCGCGCTGGACAAAAAAATTGTACGAGGGCGCGAAGATCAGCGCGACGTACCAGCCGTAGCCGAAGCTTTCGACCAGCCCGAGGAAGAAGCTGCCCCAGCTCACCAGCTTGAAGCCGGGCAGGAACAGCGTGAGGACCGCGTGGTTCAAGACCAGGCCCGGGAAGAGCAGGTAAAACAGGATGCAGGCGAGGTAGGAGATGGCGAAGAACAGCCCCAAACCCATGCCGAGGGGCACGATGGGAATGAGTGGCGCCCGGCCGTCGGCCGGAGCGTCAGCGATGCGAGCCATGTTCCGTCTCCTTCAACTGGGTCGAGGCGGGTCGCCCCTTCACATAGGTTCCCGGCGATGCCTCGAATCTGTCGCGGCAGGCGGCCGAACAGAAGTAATAGGCGGCGCCCTGGTGCAGGCTTGACTTGGCGGATGGCGTCGCGACGGTCATGCCGCAAACCGGGTCCTTGGCCTGGGTGGTCACGGCCAGACCGGCGGAATCACGCGATTCGCTTCGGCCATGATGGCGGCCGTGACCCATGACATGGGCGCCGCAGCCCAAGCGCATCATGAGCACGAACAGCCCCGCCACCACCAGGAAGTAGATCAGGGATTCCATCATATCCTCCGTTGGAAGATCGCGATCGGGAGGCGGGGCCTACATCCTCGTGCCCATCGCCATCATGTGACCCGGCATCAGGCCGAGATGGGCGCCCAGCAAGACATCGGCCAGCTTCTGCTGATCGGGCGACAGGACAGCGTAGAGCGCCGAGAGGGCGGGCCGGATCGCGCGAGTTCCTTCCAGCCGTGCCGCCAGGGAAGATTCCCGAGCGTTCAGCATCTGATCCAGACTGGGTGGCGTCGCCGCCGCACTGGCCGCATCCGCGCGCGTCGCGGCAAGCCGCTTGGCGTTTTCGCGCATGACCACCGCGACATCGTCCCAGGCCTTGGCCTGCGCTTCCATGATCCCAAGTTCCACGCGCAGGAAGGCGATGCTGCCTTCGATGTGATCGATCATGGCGCTCTCGTGCCCATCCATGCCGCGCATCCCCATCCAGCTCATACCCATGCCGTACGCGCCAGGCCCCACCTGACCCGTCATGCCCGTCATGGGAGTCATGGGCATCATCTGCATCATCGGCATCATTCCCATCATGCCGGGCTGGCCGGTTTGCCCGCCGTGACCCATCATGTTCATCATGGGTGCCATGGGCATCATCTGACCCATCGGCATCATCTGCATCGCGGGCATCATTCCCATCATGCCAGGCTGGCCGGTTTGCCCGCCGTGGCCCATCATGTTCATCATCTGCATCATGGGCATCATGCCCATCATGCCGGGCTGGGCGCCGGTCGCCGGAATGGGAGGCGCGGCGCCACCAGCCGAGGGGTGGTGCGCATCGGTCGCTGTCTGGGCCTTGGCCGCAAGCGGCGCGCCGGCCGTCAAGGCCGCGAGCGCGATCATCATCGTCAGGGATTTGAGAATCATGGTTCGGGTTCCTTCTCCTCGGTTCAGCAATGGGCGCGTTGTCACCGGCACGCCTCGCAGGGCGACGGATTCCAGGAATTGGAAGGGGCGTTCAGCGTCATGTTGCAACTGTCCAGGCGGAACTTCCGTTCCGGAACAAACGGCATCCTTGATCCCGGCGCGGTGATCCCGCGAGGGATTCAGCCCTGAACGGCGAAAATCGGAGGGTGAAAAAAAGTCGGTGGCGTGAGAGCGGCGGGAAAGAGGACGCGATCGCCGCCATCCACGCGGCGGGAAACCGCGATCGGCAGCGCCATCGGCGCCACGATCATCGTGGCCATGCAGGCCGCGTCCGAGCAGCAGTGATGCGCGGAATCGTACCCGGCGAGCCCGACGCATTCCTGGTCGGTGGCGTGATCAGCGGCGGCCAGCATTTCAGCGCCGCGCCAAGGAGCTGCGCGCTCCGAACTGCTTTGACCGGATGAAAGAAAGGTCGCGAGGATCAGCGCAATGCCGAGCAGCACCCACAGCCGCGCTTCCGCCGCCTGGGGAGGCCGGATTGCGTAGGCGCTGGGCAGGTGCTCAGACATGGCCGATCCAAGATCGCCGCGAGTTTCCTTATATGATTTAAACACCGGCCCGCCAAGTGCCCGCATTGATCTGGATCAACCGCGCGCAAGGGCCCCATTCCGCGGCCGGGTCGCGTGCGCCTGCGCCGATCGCTTGGCGCGATCGAGCGTGATGTGGCGCCCCGACCTTGCTGTTTCCGATGGGTTACTGGACGATGGAAATCTCGAGGCGAATCACGTCGGCCAATGCGGGATAGGCGAAGCCATCATTGGCCTCGGCCACGACACCCTCTTGAGCCGCGCCGGTATTGGCTGCCTTCTGCCGGGGCGCCTGGTCGGAACCGGCGCCGGGGAGCTGGTCCAACTCGGTCCCGGCATCGTGGAGGCGCACCAGCGCGGTCAGGTCGCCGTTCACTGGCTCGCCGTCGGCATCGAAGAGCGCGATGGCGCCCTGCTTCGGCGCATAGAACTTGTCGTTCGACTGCACGAACATGGTGGCGAAGGAAAGAAGATCGCCCGGCTGTGCGGTCAGGGTGAATTCCAGCCCAGGGGCGAACATGCCGGCGCGCTCGCCGAAGGTGGCGCGCAGCATCTTTTCCATTGGCTCGAAATTGCCGTCCTCGGCCAGCCCCTGCAACTCGGCGGAAGCCGGCTTGCCGAGCTCGAAGATCGCCCTTGCCGGATCGACCAGGAACACGCCCGGGGCGATCGGCGCCTTCACGGAATCGGCACCCGGCACCTTGATTGTGTCGTCCTGGCTCACATTTGTGATCTTGACCGTGAACGTGGTTGCGCCCGCCTGGGTCGCGGCTATGGCCGGAACGCCAAGCGAGAGGGCGCCCAAGAGGGCGAGGCCGCTTCCGGCCAGCAGAATATTGCGCATGATTGTGGTCCTTGCCTTGCAAATGGAGCGATCGGCCCCTTGCCAATCGTGTCAGGCGAAGATGGCACCACGCGGGCCGCCATTAAAATGCCGATCGGGCATGGAGATGATGCAAGGGTGCGCCGCTTTCCGGCGAGGACACCATGAATTTCGCCGGCGGCTGGCCGCGCGGCTTTCCTTCGACCGCGCCGGCGGCTTGGCTCAAGCCAAGAAAACGGGCGCGAAGCGATGCTCGGGCCTTAGGCCGGCTTCTCCGCGGATGATTGAGCGACAAGGGCAGGACGCACGATCCGCCGCTTCTTCGGCGCGGCGGCGAGTTTCTCGGCCGCTTCCTTTTCGGCGACATCCTTGTCGAGGGCTTCCTTCGCCAGACGCAGCGCGCGCAATTTCTCGACCTTCTGCGCCTCTACCGCGGCAATGGCCGCGCGTTCCTTCAGCGCCTCGCTTTGCCGCTGCTTGATTTTCAGCGAGGCCGCATGTGCTTGGCGACGCGCCTCTTCCGCGCGCAGGGCCATGGATTTCATCATGATGCGTCTCCCGCTTGGTGGTTGAAAGAAATGGCCGCGACCATGGTTCGGCCGCGGCCAGGTAGCTTACAATCGTAAGCGCGATCGGGGCGCGAGGCGGGCGCGACGATTGCGCCCGCCTCGCACCGATCGTCAGATCAGCTTGAGATTGCCGGCGGAATCCTTGCCGCGATCCTGCACGACGTCGAAGCTGATCGCCTGACCTTCGCTCAAGACGCCGATGCCGGCGCGCTCGACGGCGGAGATGTGCACGAACACATCCTTGCTGGCGCCATCGGGCTGGATGAATCCGAATCCCTTCTGCGCGTTGAACCACTTAACTTTGCCTGTAGCCATTTTGTGCCTTTACCAATCAGAAGTGCCGCCAGGCAAGATTGCATGGCGGGCCAAGACGCGGGACGGATGAAGCCGGATCGACTCTCGCGAAAGAGCAACGGGCGAAATCAATACGATCGCGAATTGAGTGATGATTACATGGGCCTTTTCGGCGCGATTTGCAAGGGTGTGATCGGTGGGCCATGCAAATAATCCGGCCATCGCCGGCCAAATGGCCGATCGCGAAGACCAGTCTTTTTGGCATTAATATTTGGGCATTTCTGATGGCGACCCTAATTCACTGGTAAAATTCGAGAAAACCGCATAGGTTTGTTAAATAATCACAAATAAAGAGGCGGCATCCCATGAAAGTACCGACTTGGACCAAGCCGGGCGTGACCGGCGCCATCCTGGGTTCCGTCGCGACCATGATCCTGGGTTTCACCCAAGGCGGCTGGTATTCCGATTCCTCGGCCGAGAGTCTGGCCAAGGAGCGGTCGGCCGTTGCCGTCATCGAGGCCCTGGTGCCGGTCTGCGTCAGCCAATCGAAATCCGGCCTGGACGCGAGCACCAGGCTCGACGAATTGGGGGCGCTGAAGACCTCGTATGAGCGGCGGGACTACGTGATGAAGGCCGGGTGGGCAACCATGCCGGCGGAAGAATCGCCGAACCGTGATCTGGCCTCGGCCTGCGCGGAAATGCTGTCGAAGCCAGCGGCGGGCTGAGGCCGAAACTTCCGCCGCCGCAACCGGTCGCGACGAGTGGGGTGCGCCCCTCGCTTTTGACCAATGCGCGATGCTAAGGCGAGACCCTCGGCCGGCGAGCAGCGCATCGGCATTGTCAACTTGACGACTGAAGAACGGGGAAAGCCCGCGTCCTGCATTTGTTTAAGCGGCCGCAACCACCGTCAGCCAAGTATCCATCGCCGCCGCGCGAAAGTGCCGGAGCGGGGCAAGGCGCGCGGCAGGAAGCCCGCGAGAAAGACAGCTTGAGGTCGCGCTTGGTCGGATGCAGGTTTTGCGCCATGTCGGCTACGCATTGTAATGAATCAAGATTTTGGCGCGCCCGGAATGATTCGAACACTCAACCTTCTGATCCGTAGTCAGATGCTCTATCCAATTGAGCTACGGGCGCGCTGATGCCGATTTCCGGCCCCGATCGGGGCCGGCCGGCTGGCGGAGGCTTGCGGGCGATGCCCCGGCCTTGCCACGGGCGCGGAAACTACCCGAGAGCGCCCGACCCTGGCAAGCCGGATTCGCGTGGGCCGGATTCGCGTGGGATTCGCGTGGGCGCGCGATGGCGTGTATCCTGGGGTTTGACCTGCGGGCCGGGGCTGGCGGGAAGGATGGCGAAGAACTTGGCGTTCAGGGGTTTTTCCGGGCATTGGCTCGCGGGCATCGCGTTGCTGGCCAGCGCCTGCGCGCAAGCGCCCGAGGCCAGCATGGCGCCACAAGCGCCGGCAGCCACAGGCAGCGCGCCCATCGTGGCCGATTCCTCCGAGATCGCCCGGATCGACGCCCCGGACTGGCAAGCACGCCAGCCCTTGGTGGTGATTCCGGTGACCCTGACCCGGATCGATTTCGAGACCCCGCTTTCCCAGGCGATCGGCGAGGCCTTGGCGCGGCGGCCCGATCTCGCGCTCGATCTGGTCGCAGTCGCACCCGTCTTGAATTCACGCAAGGACCAGGAACTTGTCGACGAGATTGCGCGGGCAAGTGCTGGCGAAGTGCGCCTGGCGCTCTCCCGATTGGGCCTCGTTGGCGATCGCGTGGCCCAATTCAGCGCCAGCGACGCCCAAGCGGCCACGCCCGAAATCCGGATCTACCCTCGTGCCAACTTTTGAAACCGCGTGATTCGCGCCGCGCTACCGTCCTTCCAAGAAAGTTGGCACATGTTACAATGAGCCTAGGATGGTGATGCCATGAGGCCAATTCCGTTCAAGAGAGAGATGACCCGCTTGGTGGTCGCGTTCATGTTCTGGGGCGGTTTGGGATTGGGCATGGCACCGGCGCAAGACGCGATCGCACCCTCGGATCACACCGCGATCCGATCGGTGATCGAGGCCCAGATCGCGGCCTTCCGCCGGGACGATGGCGTCGCCGCCTTCTCCTTAGCCTCGCCGAGTATCCAGGGAATTTTCGGCACTCCGGGGCAATTCATGGAGATGGTGCGGAGCGGGTATCAGCCGGTCTATCGACCGCGTTCGGTCAACTTCCAGAACCCAAGCGCCACGCAATCGGGCTGGGACCAGCCGGTCGTGGTGGTGGGACCGGACGGACGGGCCTATCTGGCGCTCTATTCCATGCAGCGCCAGGGGAACGGGTCGTGGCGGATCAATGGCTGCCGTTTGCTGCTGCTGGTGGAGGAATCGGTGTGAGCAATTGTCCGATCGCGAGCAATCGGTTATGTGACTGATTTCGTAACCCGCGCGATTCGACATCGGCCTTTCGCCGATCCTGGGAGCAATCATGTCCGCCACCCATCAGAAGACCTTTCCGGTTTCCTGGGAAGAACTCCACCGCACCGCCAAGGCGCTCGCCTGGCGGCTGATCAGCATGGGGCAATGGAACGGCATCATCGCCATCACCAGGGGCGGCCTGGTGCCGGCCGCGATCATCGCCCGCGAACTCGACATCAGGCTGATCGACACCGTCTGCATGACGTCTTACACCGACAGCCACTCGCAGGGCGAGATCACGCTGCTGAAGGGTGTGGCCGGCGACGGCGAAGGCTGGCTGATCATCGACGATCTGGTCGATACGGGCAAGACCGCGCGCTTCGTGCGCGAGATGCTGCCCAAGGCGCATTTCGCCACCATCTATGCCAAGCCCGCCGGGCGACCGGTGGTGGACACCTATGTCACCGAGGTGAGCCAGGACACCTGGATCTACTTCCCCTGGGACATCGAGCCGCAATTCGTTCAGCCGATCGCGGTGTTGCGCAAGGGCTGAAAATGCTGGCGGCTCAGACGACGACCGGCCAGTTGTCGATGAGGCGCGTTCGCCCGACCCAGGCGGCGACGAAGAGGCGGCAGAGCGCGGAAGCGCGCTGGATCGGCTCCAAGGTGTCACTCGCGCATAGCTCCAAATAATCGAGCGAATCGAACCCGCCGGACAAGAGCCGTGCCTTGGCGGCGGCAATCCTGGGTGCGGCCTCGTGCCCATCGGATAGCTCGTTCGCGGTTTCGCGCATGACCCAAGGCAACAAGGCGGCGATCCGGCGCCGAGCCTGGTCCAAATAGCGATTGCGCGAGGAGAGCGCCAGGCCGTCTTCCTCGCGCACCACCGGAACACCCACGATCTCGACCGGCAGATCGAGATCCAACCCCAGCCGGCGGATGACCTGCAGCTGCTGGAAATCCTTCTCGCCGAAATAGGCCCGATCGGGAAGCGACATGAGTAACAACTTGGTGACCACGAGAGCGACCCCGGCGAAATGGCCCGGCCGATGCGGCCCGCACAGATGGCGCGTCAGGCCATCGACCGCGATGCTGGTCGAGAAGCCCGGCGGATAGACTTCGCCTTGCGCCGGCACGAACAGGAGATCCACCCCCTCGCGGCGCAGCAGCGCCAAATCATGGGCCTCGTCGCGCGGATAGAGGGCGAGATCCTCGCTGGCGCCAAACTGCGTCGGATTGACGAAGATGGTGGCGATGACCCGGGTATTGTCGGCGCGCCCCCGGCGCACGAGCGCCATGTGGCCCTCATGCAGCGCGCCCATCGTGGGCACCAGGCCGAGGGAATCGCCCTGGCGGCGAAAGGCGGCGATCGCCTGGCGCAATTCGCCGACGCGCCGAAGAATGCGGGGATTGGTCAAGGGGTCTCGTACCCGCCTCGTGCATCAAGTGGCCGATCTCTCAATCAGCCTCACGACGGAAGATACTATACCAGTCCCAAATCCTCTACCAATTGGGCCAAGGTCGCGGGTGCGAGCGATTCCTGGCTGATCGTGATCACGAGATCGTCGTAATCTGCCTCGTACTCGGGATCGGTTGCGAACATGTCCTCGAAGCCGAGCACGCTGACATCCTCCTCGCCGATCCCCAGTATGGAATCCGGGACATCGAGCTCCACGGCATGGATTCCGCCATCCAAATTGAGCAGGTTGAAGTTGTCGGTGGTGTCGATATCCAGGGCGTGGAAGCCCGGGATCGGCAGCGGCACGCCGAGGTCGTTGTCCCAAAGCAGCGGCGCCAACCCGTCATTGATGTTGGCCAGTCCAAGGGTGGTGAAATTCACCATCGACAAATCGCCATCCCCGAATGCACCGAGCTCGAGCCCGAGATCGCCGCCGTCGGGCACCAGGAACAGGCCGAAGCCCTCGCCCTCATCGAGATCGATGACGAAATCGGTGCCCGCGGCCACCGCGTCCGCATCCGAAAAAAGGATGCGAACGTCATCGATCACCCCGGTCGAGAGATTGTAGGTGTAGGCGCCGAGTGCGTTGTTGTTGTCGGTCTTGGCCCCCAGATAGGTCACATGGACTCCCGATGAATATTCGGAGAAATCCTCGAGCTCCGGCTGATCGAGTTGCGGGATGCCGCCGGCGCCATTGTCGATGAATTCCTTGAGGTCGAGATCGCCCCGGTCCCGGAACAGGAGCGGGTCGGGGAGCAAGTCGCCGCCCACCACGCGCACGCCAAGGAGTTCCGTCGATAGCTCGACCTCGCCCTTATCGTCAAATTCCTCGACCAGGACCAAGCCGATCCCGGGTTCGTAGTATTTCTTTTCGACCGGCAAACTTCCATCAGGCTGCAAATCAAGCTGCGAGGTCTCGAGCGTCACCAGCGCGCCCTTGATCAGCCCGGAATCCAATTCGAAGCTGGCATTCAGGCCGAGAACGTTGGCCTGGTCCTCGGCGACGCCCGGTGCGAATTCCTGAAAATAGCCGTCCTCGCCGATGAGTTCGGCAAGAAGCGAGGGCGAGGGCATGATGTAGCCTGGAAGGGCATTGTCGATGCCGGCGGTCCAGGTGCCACCGGTGCCCGTGCCGGTGTAATTGCCGTCGTCGTCATAACGATAGGAGTACGACAACTCGCCGAAATACCAGACGTTGCCCGCATCGTCCTGGGCGTACCAATCGAGCGTATCCTCGACCAGGATGCCGTTTTCGTAGGCCGTGTCCCTGACCACGAAAGTGGTGACGCCTAGTATCTGCTTGGTCTCGAAGCTGGCGAAGACATCGTTGCGCTCCTGATCCGCGTCTGGCTCGTCCTCGTCGGGCAAGGTGCCGTAGGTGTAGATGGTCCCAGGAATGATCGGGAAATAGGGATTGTCGATGGCATGCCCGGCGGTGAAGTTTCCGGCGTTGAAAACGGGCAAGTCGGGGTTGGGCGAGGGGGTAGGCAGATCATCGGTGAGCGCGCTTGTTCCGCCACCCGGACGATGGCCATCCAAAAAATTGCGCGCCAGCTTGGGCGCGGGCTTGGAAAATCCCGGATCACCGAAATGCGGGCCGTCCGCGGAATTGTTGCCAAGGCCCGATACCGTCGCGGGCATCAAGTCCTCTCCGATCGATCGGCGCTGGTCTGTCATCCTTGCCATGGCTTGCTCCCATTCTCGGCATCGCATTGGATTGCGGCATTCACCGGCCTTTTGCGCCGGTCAACACCCAGCAAACCCCAAGCCGGCATGCGCGGTCCTTGCCGGGAGCATGCAAATTCGTAAGGTTGCGCCGTTCGGACGGGGACGGCGCGATAGGGTTGGGTCAGCCGGATTTCTTCAATGCGCCGAACACGTGCTCGGGGCCGGGAAAGCGGCGGGCGCGCACGTCATCGGCGTATTGGCGGGCGGCGGAGGCGATGTCCTTCGAAAGATCGGCGTAGCGCTTGACGAACCGGGGCTTGAAGCCGGCGAAGAGGCCGAGCATGTCGTCCACCACCAGCACTTGGCCGTCGCAGCCCGAGGAGGCGCCGATGCCGATCACCGGGACCGTCACCCGAGCGGTGATGGCCAGCGCCAATTGTTCCATGACACCCTCGACCACCAGCGCGAAGGCGCCCGATTCCCCAACCGCGATCGCATCGGCCATGATCCGGGCTGCTTCGTCGCTCGCTTGCCCTCGCGCCCGATAGCCGCCCAGCGTGTTCACGGATTGCGGCGTCAGCCCGACATGGCCCATGACCGGGATCCCGCGCGTCGCCAGATGGCGGATGGTCTCGGCCATTTCGCGCCCGCCTTCGATCTTGACCGCGGAGGCCCCGGTTTCCTTCATCACCCGGGCGGCCGAGCCGAAGGCCTGGGCCGGGCTTTCCTGATAGGAGCCGAAGGGCATGTCGACGACCACGCAGGCGCGCTTCGAGCCCCGGACGACCGCGGCGCCATGAGCGACCATCATGTCGAGCGTCACCGGCAAGGTGCTGTCGAAACCGTAGATGACCATGCCCAGTGAATCGCCGACCAGCAGCAGGTCGACAATGGGGTCGAGTGCCGCGGCCATGGGTGCGGTGTAGGCGGTCAGGCAGACGATGGGTTCGCCACCCTTGCGCCGGGTCAGCTCGGGCACAGCCAAGCGCTCTAGCCTCGCGCCGGAATCGCCGGGGCCGTCACGATGCGCGCTCATGATCGCCTCCCTGGAAACGGGCAATGGGTTACTCTGCACCCTTCTTGCTGCACTGCACAATCGGTATTTTGCGGCGTTTTCAGCGGGGTCCTTGGCTCTGGCGCCAATAGCGCTCCATGAGCACGAAGGTGAAGGAGGCGGTCCAGGCGATCATCACCAGGCCGGTCAGCGCCTCGGCGCCCGAGAGCAAGCGATGGGCCTCGGTCAATTGCTCGGCATCGCCATAACCGAGCGAGGTATAGCTTTCGGCCGAATTGTTGAGGAAGTCGAGAAACCGATGGCGCGCGGGGTCGACATAACCCAAATCGAGCCCGAGCCCGGTAAGACCATAAAGCACGAGGGCGACGACCCAGATCTCGACCACATGGGCCAACATGCAGATGAGCACGCCGATGATCACCAGCAACCGGGCGGGGTGCAAGTGGAGGCGCGGGAGAATCGTGAGCGCCGCCAACTGGAGCGCTTCGTAATGGATGAGCACGGTAATTCCGACCAGCCCGGCCGCGAGGATCAGGTACCACAGCATGACACACTCCCGATGATCTACCCGCGACCGCGCTATCCCCGCGCGGTCAAACCCATTATGACGACGGTAGTGCCAAATGATAATACCCGCCGGCGTGCGACAGCGGGGTCATTTGGTTCGAATGAGCCGTCAGCGACGGCGAATGCCGGCAAACAAATTCCACCGATCAAGGTCCCCATGTCCGACCGACCGAGAATCAAACTGTTGCCCGGCGCCGAGCGCCGCGTGACCCAAGGCCATCCCTGGATCTATTCCAACGAGATCGTCATGGATGCGCCGACGACGGCGCTGGCGCCCGGCACCATCGTGGCGGCCGAGCGCGCGCACGGCAGGGCGCTGGGCGTCGGGTTCTTCAACCCCAGGAGCCTGATCGCCTTCCGCATGCTCTCGCGCGAGGCGGACAAGAGGATCGACGAGGATTTCCTCAGGCGCCGGCTGGAGCGCGCGCTCAATTTGCGCGAGCGCCTGGTGGGCGTTCCCTATTACCGGTTGGTTCATGCCGAGGCGGACGGATTGCCCGGCTGCGTCATCGATCGCTTCGGCGATGTTGTGGTGATCGAGCCCAACAGCGCCGGGGCGGATAGTCTCGCCGATCAGCTCGGCCATATCGTGGATGGGCTCATGAGCCCTCGCGCGATTCTGCTGCGCGCCGATGGTCCGGCGCGGGCCCAGGAAGGCCTGGCGCCGTTGGCTCGCGCCTACAAGGGCGATATCGGAGGGCCGATCGAAATCATCGAGAATGGCGCCAAGTTCCTGGCCCATCCCGGGGAAGGCCAGAAGACCGGATGGTTTTTCGACCAGCGCGACAACCGCCGGCTGATGTCGGGCCTGGCCAAGGGCGCCGATGTGCTCGATCTCTATGCCTATCTGGGCGGGTTCGGAATCCAGGCGTTGCTCGCGGGCGCCAAATCGGTAATGGCGATCGACCGGTCGAAGATTGCCCTGGACTTGGCGCGCCAGTCCGCGGGCCGCAACGACGTGGCCGCGAAATTCGGTGTCGAGACGGCCGAGGTCTTCGAATTCCTGGAGCGGGCCGAGGCCCAGCATCGCACCTTCGACATGGTGATCGCCGATCCGCCGGCCTTCGTGAAGGCACGTAAGGATCTGCCGCAGGGCGCCAGGGCCTATCGCAAACTCGCGCGGATGAGTGCGGGAAGAGTGCGAACCGGCGGGTTCCTGTTCATCGCCTCATGCTCGCACAACATGCCGGTCGAGGAGTTTCGCCAGCAGGTGGCGCGCGGGCTGCACGATGCCGGGCGGGCTGCGCGCATTCTCCATGCGACGGGTGCGGCACCCGACCACCCGGTGCATCCGATGCTGCTGGAAACCGCTTATCTCAAGGCGCTGGTGCTGCAGATCGATTGAGGGCAAGCGCGGAGGCACTGCCCCGGGGCGATCAGTGCCTGGCGCCCTTCTCCCCGGTCATCAGATGCACGAGGTAGAAAGAGAGGCCAACGCAAAAGGCGAAGAAACCGAGCCCGCCCCAATAGGGCACGCCGGAATGGCCGTTGGCCGCCACCGCCAGCGAGAGAATGGCGAAGATCATCAGGATCACCACCATGCCGATCTGCTGAATTCCGTGCATTCTTTTCTCCAGGGCAATTGCGATCCGCGCGTCGCGGCGATTTGGCCCCCCGTGCAACACGCGCAACATAAGTCGGGTGGCGGCGCCCCGCAAGCGGGCAGAGAGCGGTTGGGCGCCCTTCTACGCGCTGATCGCGTTGATGTCGGTATCGATGAGCAGGGTGGCCTGACCGTCGGTGTATTGCTGGTACTTTTGGTCACCGATGATGCTGGTGCCGCCTTTCGTCCAGCCGCTCCCGCAAATGACGGTGTCGCCCAAATCGCCATCCACGACCAGCGTGTTGGAGTCGTCGGAGATGTCGAGTACGTCGAGCACACTCAGCTTGAGGGTGTTATCGCCATTTCCGGTCACGTCGATTGCCTCGATGCTTGTGATCAGCGACTGGCCGATCGTGGTGAGGTCGAGCGTCAGCTTGGAGCCATCAAGGATCAGCGTATCGTCGCCGGAGCCGCCATCGACATTGAAGAATCCAGTAGAAGTCACGACGATCGTGTCGTTGCCGGCGCCGCCCTGGAACGCGTCCGCACCACCCCCGCCGAAGAGCGTGTCGTTGCCCGTGCCGCCGACGAAGGTTTCGGCCGCGATCGTGCCCACCAGCGTGTCATTGCCTACGGTCCCCAGATGCGTGACCGCGCCGGTGAAGTTGCCGCCGAACACAACATAGCTCGCCCCGGCACCGGTGACGCTATCCGGATCGGCAAAATCAGCCCCGACGATCAGATCGTCGAACCCGTCGCCGTTCACATCGCCGGCGCCAGCGACGGAGAAGCCGCTCCGGTCATTGGCCGCCACGCCATCGAGCCGGAAGCCATTCGTGCCGTCCAAGGTCGAGAGATCGATCGTCGAGGCCCAGCCCCCTTCCTTGCCGAACAAAACGTAGCTCGCGCCGGAATTGACTCCGCCCACGTCGGCGAAGGCCGCGCCCACGATCAGATCGTCGAACCCGTCGCCGTTCACATCGCCGGCCGAGGAGACGGAGATGCCGCTAGAGTTACCGGCCTCCGCCACGCCATCCAGCCGGAAGCCATTGGCGCCGTCGAGGGTCGAGAGATCGAGCGTCGAGGCCCAGCCCTTGGGCTTGCCGAACAATACGTAACTCGCGCCGGAATCATCGTCGCCCACGTTGGCACCGGGCGCGCCCACGATCAGATCGTCGAACCCGTCGCCGTTCACATCGCCGGCCGAGGAGACTGAGCGGCCGCTAAAGTCGCCGAGCTCCTCGCCATCCAGCCGGAAGCCGGTGGTGCCGTCGAGGGTCGAGAGATCCAGGCTGGCGCTCCAGCCTCCGGCCTTCCCGAACACCACATAACTGGCGCCAGAATCGCCGCCGCCCACATTGGCGAGGAACGCGCCCACGATCAGATCGTCGAACCCGTCGCCGTTTACGTCACCGGCCGAGGAGACGGAGTAGCCGCTATAGTCATTGGCCACCGCGCCATCCAGGCAGAAGCCGGTGGTGCCGTCGAGGGTCGAGAGATCGAGCGTCGAGGTCCAGCCCCCGGCCTTGCCGAACAAGACGTAACTCGCGCCGGAATTGCCGCCGCCCGCGTCGGCATAATGCGCCCCCACGATCAGATCGTCGAACCCGTCGCCGTTCACATCGCCGGCCGAGGAGACGGAGCGGCCGCTCGCGTCGCCGCCCGCCGCGCCATCCAGGCGGAAGCCGGTGGCGCCGTCGAGGGTCGAGAGATCGAGCGTGGAACTCCACCCCCCGGCCTTGCCGAACAAAACGTAGCTCGCGCCGGAACCGGCGCCGCCCACGTCGGCATAACGCGCGCCCACGATCAGATCGTCGAACCCGTCGCCGTTCACATCGCCGGCGCCAGCGACGGAGATGCCGCTATGGTCATTGGCCGCCGCGCCATCCAGCCGGAACCCGGTGGTACCGTCGAGCATCGAGAGATCGAGCGCGCCGGTGACATGCACCGTGAGACCGCTTTCCACCATCACTTTCGCCGCACCATTCGTGTAGGTCGTGTAGACGCCCTGTTCGCCAAACGGGTTGATCGAAGCACTGCCCTTGATCCAGGCGCCGGACAGGGTCACGGCATCCGCCGTGTCGCCCTTGACCAGCAGCATGTTGTCGCCAAAGAGATTGCCATTGGCGCCGACGATGTCGAGCACGCCCTGCGCGTCCAGGACCAGCGTGTTTCCTTGCGTGCCCGTGAGGTCGATTTTCTCAACGTCGTGGAATCTGCTGGAAAGCAGGCCAGAAAGATCGATCGACGCGCCCATGGCATCGGCGTTGACAATGTCGATGCCAGAACCGCCATCGACATCGAACGGCGATCCCTTGCCGAGCACGATCGTGTCGTTGCCGGCCCCGCCCTGGAAGGCGTCGGCCCCGCCCCCGCCGATGAGCGTATCGTTGCCCGTGCCGCCGACAAAGGTTTCGGCCGAGATCGTGCCCACCAGCGTGTCATTGCCTACGGTCCCCAGATGCGTGATCGCGCCGGTGAAGTCGCCGCCGAACACCACATAGCTGGCGCCGGAATTGACGCCGCCCACGTCGGCATTACGCGCGCCCACGATCAGATCGTCGAACCCGTCGCCGTTCACATCGCCGGCGCCAGCGACGGAGAAGCCGCTCTGTTCGCCGGTCGCCGCGCCAACCAGCCGGAAGCCGGTGGTGCCGTCGAGGGTCGAGAGGTCGATCGTCGAGGTCCAGCCCGAGGCCTTGCCGAACAAAACGTAACTCGCGCCGGAATCAGTGCCGCCCACATCGGCATAACGCGCGCCCACGATCAGATCGTCGAACCCGTCGCCGTTCACATCGCCGGCCGAGGAGACGGAGAAGCCGCTATGGTTATTGGCCACCACGCCATCCAGCCGGAAGCCGGTGGTGCCGTCGAGGGTCGAGAGGTCGATCGTCGAGGTCCAGCCCGAGGCCTTGCCGAACAAAACGTAACTCGCGCCGGAATTGCCGCCGCTCACGTCGGCCCGATATGCCCCAACGATCAGATCGTCGAACCCGTCGCCATTCACATCGCCGGCGCCAGCGACGGAGAAGCCGCTAAAGTCATTGACCGCCGCGCCAACCAGCCGGAAGCCGGTGGTACCGTCCAAGGTCGAGAGATCGAGCGTCGAGGCCCAGCCCGAGGCTTTGCCGAACAAAACGTAACTCGCGCCGGAATCAATGCCGCCCACGTCGGCCCGATATGCCCCAACGATCAGATCGTCGAACCCGTCGCCATTCACATCGCCGGCCGAGGAGACGGAGAAGCCGCTGGCGTCGAAGATCGCCGCGCCATCCAGGCGGAAGCCGGTTGCGCCGTCGAGGGTCGAGAGATCGAGCGTCGAGGCCCAGCCCGAGGCTTTGCCGAACAAAACGTAACTCGCGCCGGAATCAATGCCGCCCACGTCGGCCTCATATGCCCCCACGATCAGATCATCGAACCCATCGCCGTTCACATCGCCAGCCGAGGAAACGGAGATACCGCTCTCGTCATTGGCCGCCGCCCCATCCAGCCGGAAGCCGGTCGCGCCGTCGAGGGTCGAGAGATCGAGCGTCGAGGTCCAACCCGAGGCCTTGCCGAACAAAACGTAACTCGCGCCGGAATTAATGCCGCCCACATCGGCATGATGCGCCCCCACGATCAGATCGTCGAACCCGTCGCCGTTCACACCGCCGGCCGAGGAGACGGAGACGCCGCTCTGGTCAAAGGCCACCGTGCCATCCAGCCGGAAGCCGGTGGCGCCGTCGAGGGTCGAGAGATCGAGCGTGGAACTCCACCCCCCGGCCTTGCCGAACAGCACATAGCTGGCGCCGACACGATCGACACCGTCCGGATCGGCATAAAACGCCCCCACGATCAAATCGTCGAACCCATCGCCGTTCACATCGCCGGCGCCAGCGACGGAGAAGCCGCTCCGGTCATTGGCCGCCGCGCCATCCAACCGGAAGCCGGTGGTGCCGTCGAGGGCCGAGAGGTCGAGGGTGGACTCTGCCGTCCCGGTGATGTTCACCGTCACCGAGGTCAGGGTGCCGTCGGCGCTGGCCACCGCGAAGGTGTCGGTGTAGATGGTGCCGGCCACGAACTCGTCGTGGGCCGAGCTTGCCGTGTAGGTCCAGGCCCCAAGGGCATTAATCGCGAAGGTGCCAAAGAGGCCAACCGTGCCAAGCTGGGCAACGAAGGTCGCCGGGCTGTCAACGTCCGAGATGGTCAGCGTCCCGGAGCTGCTGATCGCGGCGGCCGTGTTGGCCTCGGTCAGGTTCCGGATGTTCGCGCTCAGGACCGCCGCGTCGTTGGTGCCCAGGATGTTGATGGTGACCGACGTCGGGGTGCCGTCGGCGCTGGCCGCCGCGAAGGTGTCGGTGTAGGTGGTGCCGGCCACGAACTCGTTGTGCGCCGAGCTTGCCGTGTAGGTCCAGGCCCCAGCCGAATTAATCGCGAAGGTGCCATGGAGGCCAACCGTGCCAGCTTGGGCAACGAAGGTCGCCGGGCTGTCAACGTCGGTGATCGTCAGCGTGCCGGAGGTGCTGATCGCGGCGGCGGTGTTGGCCTCGGTCAGGTTCCGGATGTTCGCGCTCAGGACCGCCGCGTCGTTGGTGCCCAGGATGTTGATGGTGACCGACGTCGG
>CAZIUB010000085.1:0-37086 GCA_964542425.1 uncultured Rhodospirillaceae bacterium
ACAAAGCGATTCTTAGATAATGCTAATGAAGACAGGATACTAGCGCTCATAACCCGTACGGTTCTGCGAGAAGACGAAACCCGAGCTTTGCACAACGATCTTGTAAATTATTGATATCATTGAGAGTCTGGTGGGCGGTACTGGGATTGAACCAGTGACCCCTACGATGTCAACGTAGTGCTCTCCCGCTGAGCTAACCGCCCTTGATTTGCGCGCGCGGCCCGCAAAACTCGGGACCACCCGATACCTTGGCCCAAACCGATGGGGCGCTAGTGTCCCGGTTCTGAAATTCGCCACACCACCCGACGACACCCCGAGCGAATTTCAGAATCGAAAGGACACTAGCAACTTATTCGAGTCTAGTGTCGTATTCGGTTTTGCAAATTCGCTTGGCGAGCCTGGCGGCGTGATCTGGCGAACTTTAAGAACCACGACACTAGGGCCTGACGACGGTCGCGCAAATACCATCCGGCCTAGGGGATTGCAAGGCCCGCCCCCGGCCAGGCGCCGTCACACCGGCTCCGCCCATCACTCCACCCCATGCCCGCATCGAACGGGCGGCGGATTCACCAAAACTGGGCGGTGACAGGGCGGGATCGCTCGGGTTAAATCAGCCGGCCATGAGCATCGAGGCGCCCCAACTTTCCGCACCTTACGAGCTTCTGCTGCCCGCGCGGCAAAAGGGGCCGCTGGTGCTGGCCTCGCCCCATAGCGGACGGGCCTATGACCGGGAACTGCTGGCAATGTCGCAGCTTGACGAACCGACTTTGCGCCAGTCGGAGGATTGCTATGTCGACCAGTTGTTCGCCGATGCACCGGCGCTGGGCGTGCCGCTCCTGGCGGCGAATTTCCCTCGTGTTTTTCTGGATGCCAACCGGGAAATGGACGAGCTCGACCTCGACATGTTCCTTGATCCCGAACCCGATCCGGCGAACCGGCGCGGCGTATCGCCCCGGGTGATGGCTGGGCTCGGCGTCATTCCCCGCCTTTCCGGCACCGACCGCGAAATCTACGCCGACAAGCTGCCGTTTAACGAGGCGCGGCGCCGATTGGACATGTTCTACCGCCCCTATCACCGGGCATTGGCGCATTTGATCGCCGAGACCAGGGAGCGTTTCGGCCATTGTGTCCTCTTGGATTGCCATTCCATGCCATCTTCCGGGGGCGGCGATTCGCTCGCCCCGCGTCAGGTGATTTCGGTCGATTATGTGCTGGGCGATTGCTTTGGCGTCTCTTGCGCCGATCCTGTGATTGCAGCCGCGGAAAGCTGGCTGCTGGCCTCCGGCGGGCGTATCCGGCGCAACAACCCCTATTCGGGGGGATACGTGGCCCAGCGTTACGGCCGCCCCGGCTCCGGCATGCATGTCCTGCAGATCGAGATCAACCGCGCCATCTACATGGACGAGTCGCGTCTTGAGCCCCATCAGGGTTTTGATCGGGTGCGAAGGGTGATGGCTGGTCTCGTCCGGCGGTTGAGCGAGACGGCGGCTGCGATCGCCGATGGGCCATGACCCGGCCCCGGAGCATTGCAACGGATATCCTCATCCGCGCCGCCCGATTGACCGATCTCGAGCGCATCCAGGAGATTTACGCGGAGCATGTCCTGAACGGGCTCGCCTCCTTCGAGGAATCGCCGCCCGATCTATACGAAATGTCGCGACGGTTCCTGATGCTCAGCGAGGCAGGGCTGCCCTATTTTGTGGCGGCCCAGCGCGACACCGATTCGGTGCATGGCTACGCCTATGCCTCTCCCTACCGGGCCCGCAGCGGCTATCGCTACACAGTGGAAGATTCCATCTATTTGGCGCCCCGCAGTTACGGGCAAGGTCTCGGCGGGCTGCTGTTGAAGTCGCTCATCGATGCCTGCACCGACCTCGGCAAGCGCCAGATGGTGGCGGTCATCGGCGATTCGGCGAACCAGGCCTCGGTCCGTTTGCATTCCGTCCAGGGTTTCACCATGGTTGGCATCCTGCGGAGCGTCGGATTCAAGCACGGAAGATGGGTGGATTCGGTGTTAATGCAGCGTCCGCTGGCCGAGGGAGATTCCAACCAGCCCTCGAATTGATACCGGCGGAAAAATGGGCCGTGCCAAGGCACGGCCCGAGTTCTGGGAGGAAACGCCCATGAGGGGCGTCGTGCAATAAAGGAGTTTCAGGGGAGATATCCGTTTATCGCACCGCACTATTTAATGCTGCAACTGCGAGAAATCAAGTTTTTTAGCCTTCCAGCGTAGAAAATAAATCGTTTCAAATCAATAGATTAATTTGGTAAAACGATACCGTCACGTGAATCGAGGGAGAGCCGCGTGTTTCCAAGGGGATGCATAAATTCTTAACCGAAAAATGAGAGCATCGAGCGGCCGAGGGGTCTCCATGCCGTGTCTCGCCCTGTCGGCGCATGGCCGAGGGGAAAGGTGATCGCTTGGTTGCCGGCTAGCCAATCCATGGTTGCAAGGCAAGGCGAACATAGTGCTCGATTCCACTGCAGCAATCTCGCCAGTAGGTTCCGCGCGCGTTACCGCGAAAGCGATGAATCTTTCGCCGATCGTCGCCGTGATTCTTGGGGTGATTCTGGCCGGCGGTGGGTTGATTGCGCGCGCCGTCTGGTTGGCGAACGATCAACAGGCGCGGACCACGCGCCAGCATGTGGAAACGATCCTCGATCACCTGTCACTGGAACTGGGAGTGTCGGCCAAGGACTACGCTTGGTGGGACGAGGCCTTCCAGGAACTCCATGTCAAGGGGTCCAGCGAATGGGCACAGGACAATTTCACCGAGGGGACGGTGATCGGGGCCGAACGGTCGGTCGATGGGGTCATGGTTCTCGACCGGAACAATGTCCTCATACACGGCCTATGGCTTGGCACGGTTCTGGAGCCGGCGGCACTGACGGGTTTCTCGGGCGGATTGATTCAGTTGGTCGATGCGGCGAGGAGCGCTGCCGGTGATGAACCGATCGCCGTGACCGGAATATTGGCGCGCGACGGCGAGTTTGCATTGGCGGCGGCGCTGGCAGTGCTTCCAATGGACACGGAATTGCTTGCCGGCGCCCCATCGGGGGCGAGTGTCGTCGTCTTTCTTCGGACATTGTCGCCCGATTATCTGGCCAAGGTCGGTGCCTTGTTCGATCTGCCCGAGGCACGCGCATCGGTGAACGTGCCGGCGGGCGAAAGCCGTGTCCTGACCGGGATCGACGGCGCGGTGCTCGGCCATCTTGCCTGGGTGCCATCGAAGCCGGGCAGCAATCTGCTGGAGTCGATTTGGCTTGAGACCTTGATTGTTGTGGTCCTGCTCTCCACTTTTGGTGGCGTGGTTCTTGTCCAGCTCTTGGCCCAACGTCGCACGATGCGGGCTCAGGTCCGCCTGATCGACGAGGGCGCGGCGCGGCTGAACGAAACCATCGCCGTATTGTCGAACACGCTGCAGGCGATCGACGACGGCATCGCGATGTACGACCGCGACGCTCGGCTCAAACACTGGAACAAGTCCTATGAGCGGTTATGCTCCCTGCCCGCCGGTTTCGCGTGGACCGGAATGAGCGTCAAGGAGATCTTGGATCATACCATCAAGGTGGCCGGGTTCGAGTTGCAGGAATGCGACGAGTTCGGCCAGCCGGCCACCGATCCCTATCGATTGGAACGGACCGGACGATGGGTCTATCGCCGGGGCGATGGCCGCATTGTCGCGGTGCGGCGCTTGCCGTTGACGGACGGCGGGTATCTGTCGATCAGCAGCGACATGACCCAGCAAAAGCAGCACGAGCAGGAACTTGTGGGAGCCAGGGAAGAGGCGATCGTGGCCAATCGCTCGAAATCCGAGTTCCTGGCCAATGTCAGCCACGAGCTGCGCACACCCCTGAATGCCATCATCGGGTTTTCCGAAATCATGGGGCGCGAGCTGTTCGGGTCGCTGGGAAGCGACCGATACAAGAGCTATGTCGCGGACATTCACAACAGCGGCGAGCATCTCTTGAGCCTCATCAACGACATTCTGGATCTGTCGAAGATCGAATCGGGCCGGTTCGAGTTGCGCCTGGAATCGCTGGATTGCGTCGAACTCGCCCAGAACGCGGCGCGGCTGATCCGGCCTCGCTCGCAAGAGAATCAGCAGGAACTCGTGCTCGACTTGCCGTCGGCGCCACTTTCCCTTATCGCGGATAAGCGCGCGTTGAAGCAGGTGCTTATCAATCTGCTGTCTAATGCCGTCAAGTTCACGCCGGAGGGTGGTCGGGTGACCCTGGCCTGCCGATCCGTCCAGGGTGGTGTCGAATTCGCGGTCACCGACACTGGCATCGGCATTGACGAAAAGGACATAGAGCTTGCCTTGTCCCCCTTCGGGCAGATCGATAGCCATTACGCGCGAAGGCACGAGGGCACCGGGCTTGGCCTGCCGATCGTCAGGGGTATCGTGGCACTGCACGACGGGAAGTTGAAATTGGACAGTCGCGTGGGTGCTGGCACCATGGTCACTTTTTTCCTCCCCAACCAAGGGATGGGCAGTAGCGCCACCGCGTTGCCCGCGGACCCGGAGTTCATGTCGCGCATCCTGGCCCCATGATAGAGTGATCGCGCCGGTTGCCGCGCGAGGCGGTTCCAGTCGGACGATCGTGGACCGGCGGTTCTAACCGGGCCCCATGCCGTTGCTTCCTGAACTACACGGCTTCAGTCTCAACCCCCGGGTCATGGCGGTTCGCCTGGCCTTGGCCGAAAAGGGCCTGGCCCATCGCTTCATCGAGCGTGGCCTGGCCACGATCGCCGATCTGCGGCCCGAGGATCTTATGGAGCAATTCGCCGCTTCGATGCCCACCCTGATCCACGAAGGCGTGGCGCTTTACGATCTCGATTCCATCCTGCGCTATGTCGACGAAGCCTTTCCGGGGCCGCCGCTGCAGCCCCCGACGCCGGCTGGACGCGCCGTCATGACCCAGCTCTTAGGAATCATGCGCGACCATCTTCATCCCTGCGCCATCGGTGCGATCGTGGCCCCGCGTGTTTTCGCGCCGATGCTCGGTCAGACGCCCGAAGCCGGCGATCTCGCCGCGGCGGAGGCCAGGCTGGTCGAAATCCTGGCCCTGATCTCGGATATTTCCGATTCCTGGGTCGCGCGGCCAGGCCGTGAATGGTTGCTGGGGCCCGCCCCCGGCCTTGCCGATCTGCAACTGGCGCCGGTGGTGAATCTGATCCAGCGCACGGCGGAGGGGCGCCGAGCCATGGCCGGGCTCGACCAACTTACGGTGTGGTGGGCACGAATCCAGCAACGATCCTGGCTGGAAGCCGTCCTGCATTCCGGGGAAATCTGACTGACCGGACCTGGAATGGCCGCTTCCACGACCGGCCCAAGTTCAAGGTGATGCGGCGCGGGCGCGAGCAGGATGAGATTGATTGAAGCGCCGCAATCGTCCCACTGGATCATCCCTTGGCGATCCGCACAAAGCGCAGTGCCGCCAGGAAACCGCCGATCGGCGCCAGGCAACCGACCAGGAGCACCCAATGCATGGCGCTCCGGATTTCGGCGCTCGAGAGGGCGTCGGTCAGGCCGGCGACATTGGCGATGGCGCCGGCTCCGGCGGAACCAAAGGCAATGCCCAGCGACCGGATCATCGGTATGGCGCCGGCGGTGACCGATTCCTCTCCCGGCCTCGCCAGGCGCATTGCCGCCTCAACCACATGCAGATTCGAGCTTCCCAGGCCGAGACCGACGATTGCGTTCAGGCCGACGATGACAAGAAAGGGTAGGGTGGCGATCCCAGCGGCCATCGCCGATAGGCCGATGACACAGAGCGCTTGGCCGACAAGGATGCTGGCGAGGGCGCCGCGCCCATGGATATGCGACGTCACCATCGAGGCAAGGGTCCAGGACAGCGCCAATCCGGTGAGCGAATAGCCCGCGACCTGGTCCGAGACACCTTGCAGAACCTGCATCGACAGTGGCAGGAAGGCGCCGATCACCGCATGGGTCATCGACGACAAGGCCAGAACCCAATTGGCGGCGCCGATGGGATTGGACGGCGATAACGGTCGGGACGGCAATATTCTGCCCGGCGCGCGCCCGTCCAGCCTGACGGTGGCGATCACCAGCAAACCCGCGGCCAGAATCAGCGCGATCTGTAGGGCGAATACCCGGGTCAACCCGGCAAACGCCACGCAGGTGACCGCCATTCCCAGGATTGCAAGCCGAAGGAAGGGGAGGGCGTTGACGGATTCCGACCGCTGTTTGGCCCGTGGGAGTTTCCGGCAGGCGAAAAGGAAAGCGATGACGACCGGTAGATTGATCCAGAAGGCGCCTCGCCACCAGCCGATCTCGGCGAACAACCCGCCGATCGCCGGACCCAGGACCGACGAGACGCCCCAGGTTGCCGAGACCAGCGCCAGCACGCGCTTGCGCATGCCAGGAGGAAACAGGGCGCCGATGAGTGCCATGGAGACCGCGATCATGGCGCCGCCCGCGAGCCCCTGCACGGCGCGCGCGATCAGCAGCTGGGCCATGTCGCCGCTGAGGGCACAACCGGCCGATCCCAGGCCAAAGCCGAGGGCCGCCAGGCCGAACGCGTATTGGTCGCCGATCCTCTGGCGCAACGGATGACCGGCGGCCGTGCCCATGATCGAGCACACCATGTAGATCATGGTCGGCCAGGTGTAATAGGCGGCGCCGCCGAGATCGCGCACCACACGCGGCATCACCGTGGCGACGATGAAGATGTCGAGGGCATGCATGCCGATGGCGACGTTGAGAAGGATGGTGAACAGCGCCATGCCGCCCCGAAATGGGTCTCGCCAGCCGACCCTTTCTAGGGGCATTGTCATCGGGCGTTTCGCCTTCCGCCTTGCTAATCCTTCGCGCGCGGCTAGTGCTCCGACCCCGGCATTCCGCTCCCAGGACAATTCGGCGAGGGAACACTAGCAAACGGGAATGATGGGGTGGACGGCCTCCGAACGGCATCGATGTGTCAAACTGGTGGATGTTGTTTCACACCAGGCAAAAGGAGCCGTCCGAGATGAATACTATCACGATCGGGTTGGACCTTGCGAAGCGGATTTTCCAGGTTCATGGCGTTGATGGCATGTGTCGTGGTTCCAACGGGATTGATCGGGAATCAAACGTTGGAACCAGAACACTAGCCGCGCGCCATTCGGTCCTGGAATTTCACGCGCGCCCGATCGTAACTATCCGCCCACCAGGTGCTATCGAACAGCACTTGGCGCTTCATCGCGTCCGGCTGTGTGGGGTCGATCCAGCGTAACGCCTCGGGCATGGCTTGGCTGGCCAGTGGATTGGCCGGCCCCAGGGACCGCAACCGGGTCAGCGCTATCTGGCGTTCGGGGTGCTGCATCCAGGCCAGCAAGCGAAACGCATCGACGCCGCCGGGATTGTGGCGGGGCACGACCCACATGCCCGGGCAAAGCAAGCCCTGGTCGAAACTCCAGGCGATGCCACCTTCGCTCTCGCGTGCGACCAGTGCCGCGACACTGTGCCACACGCAGGCCATGGCAATGGTCCGGTCGAGCAACATTTGCCTGATTTGATCGCCGGTTTCCCACAGCACCAGATCCGGCCCAAGCGACGTCAAGCGATCGACCACTCCGTCGATATCCATCGGATAGACGCGATCCAACGTGGCCCCATCGGCAATCGCCGCCGCCTCGAAGCCACCGATCATCCACTTCCAGATGGCTCGCTTGCCCGGGAATCGCTTCAGGTCGAAGAAATCAGCCCATCCGAAGGGCGGCCGCCTGGGGTAGAGCGCGGTGTCGTAGGCCAGCACGTAACTGTAGGCATAGCCGCAGATCGAGGTCTCGCGCGAGAAGGGTGGCAGGACACTGGCCCGATCCACGATCCCGTAATCGATGGCGCTGAGCGAGCCGGAGCGCTCCAGGCGCAGTGCCACGTGGCCATCGACGTCGCAGACATCCCATTCGACTTGGCCTGAATCGACCATCGCCGAAATCTTGCCTTCGGCCGGTCCGGTGCCGTCGAAGACCACGTCGATCCCGGTCTCGCGCGTGAAGGATTTGACGAAGGCCTCCTTCAGATCCTTGATTTCGGCCCCGCCCCAGGTCGCGAAGGTCAATTCGCCACTGGCGGCGGCGGGTGTTATTCCAGAGAGCGCCGCGCCAGCGGCAAGGCCGCCCATTACCCGGCGCCGCGAGATTGCTGGCATGTCGCGACCGGGGGAGTTCAGCGCATGGTCGGCATGACGAATTCCGCGCCGGCGCGAATCCCGGTCGGCCACCTTGCGGTGACGGTCTTCAGCTTGGTATAGAAACGCACGCCCTCTGGTCCGTGCATGTGGTGATCGCCGAACAGCGAACGCTTCCAGCCGCCAAAGCTGTTGAAGGCCATTGGCACCGGAATCGGCACGTTGATTCCGACCATGCCCACTTTGATGCGAGAGGCGAATTCACGCGCCGCGTCGCCATCGCGGGTGAAAATGGCGGTGCCATTTCCGTATTCGTGATCGTTCACGAGTTTGACGGCGGTCGCGTAATCCGGCACCCGCACCACCGAGAGCACCGGTCCGAAAATCTCTTCCTTGTAGATGCGCATCTCCGGTGTCACCCGGTCGAACAGGCACCCGCCGAGAAAAAATCCGTTCTCGTAGCCTTGCAATTTCACGTTTCTGCCGTCGACCACCAGCTTGGCGCCTTCCTTGACGCCGGTATCCACGTAACTCTTGACCTTCTCGAAATGCTGGCGCGTCACCAAGGGCCCCATCTCGGCCTCGGGATCGGTGCCAGGCGCCACCTTGAGCGCGCGCACCCGGGGCGCCAATTTTTCGCTCAACGTGTCGCCCACCTGATCGCCAACCGCGACCGCGACCGAGATCGCCATGCAGCGCTCTCCGGCCGAGCCATAACCGGCGCCCATGAGCGCGTCGGTTGCCTGTTCCATGTCGGCATCCGGCATCACGACCATATGGTTCTTGGCACCGCCCAGGGCCTGGACCCGCTTATTCCGCGCCGAGCCTTCGTGATAGATATATTCCGCGATCGGTGTCGAGCCGACGAAACTGACGGCCTGGATGTCGGGGTGATGCAGGATCGCATCGACCGCCTCCTTATCGCCGTGCACCACGTTGAGGACGCCGTCCGGCAGTCCGGCCCGCTGTAACAGATCGGCCATGAAATTCGACGCGCTGGGATCGCGCTCGGACGGCTTCAGGATGAAGCAATTGCCGCAGGCCAGCGCGATCGGGAACATCCACATCGGCACCATCGCCGGAAAATTGAACGGCGTGATGCCAGCGACCACGCCCAGGGCCTGGCGCAGCGACCACGAATCGACATTAGTGCCGACATTCTCCGACATCTCGCCCTTCAAGAGGTGCGGGATTCCGCAGGCGAATTCCACGACCTCCAGGCCGCGCGTGATCGATCCCTTGGCGTCCGACAGCACCTTGCCGTGCTCCGATGTCATGATCTGGGCAAGTCGGTCGATGTTCTCCTCAAGCAATTGCTTGAAGCGGTACATGACCCGAGCGCGAAGGAGCGGTGGCGTGCCGGCCCAGCGCGGAAAGGCCTCCATCGCGACGCCCACCGCCGCGTCCAGATCGGCTTTGCTGGCAAGTGCCACCCGCGCCTGCACTTCGCCGGTCGCCGGGTTGAACACGTCGCCAAAGCGTCCGCTGCTGCCGGCGATTTCCTTGCCGCCAATGTAGTGATTGATCGTGCGCATGGAGATTCCTCTGGAGCGATTGAGCGCTGCCGCCCATAAGCCGACGATACAGGATCATCTTGTTGATCCCGGCGGATTTTTTCCAGTGGGCATCGGCGCCTGATTGAAGGCAGGGAATATGGGTGAAGATCCGGGGGTGGTCAACATATTTATCTATCTGTTAATTATATTGATCATAGACTCGACCGCGGGCCGTCGGCGATTCCAGGCCCCCTTGTGAACGGGGACATGGGCGGATTCGTGCGCTAATGGTCCGCAACCGACTTTCCGCTCCAGGGACATGTGGGCCCGGACCGCTAGCAATTTCAAATTGTTGTGGTGCGACGCCAACACGAATGAAAGGAACAAGAAGCATTAGCGTCGCACCACTAGTGTCCCGATTCTGAAATTCGCCAGACCACCCGGCGATACCCCGAGCGAATTTCAGAATCCAAAGGGCACTAGCAACCTATTGAGTCTAGTGTCGTATTCGGTTTTGCAAGTTCGCTTGGCGCTCCTGGCGGCGTGATCTGGCGAACTTTAAAAACCACGACACTAGGGCGTCGGTTGGGGTCCTTGGGTCGTGGTCCCTCGGTGCATAATGTCGCATTCGACGGCGATCGACGAGGTGGGTTGGATTCTGCGGGCGCGATGCTCTAGATTGCGGCCCGGCGGATCCGGCAAGATAAGCTGGGGCGGCTTCATGACGGGAAAAATTGCATGAGATATGAACGACCCGAGACAACGAAGGCGGCGGCGCAGTTGCTGGCCAAGGAAAAGGGCCGCGCCTTCGTCCTCGCCGGTGGCACGGATTTGCTGGTGCGCATGAGGACCGGCTTCATCGAGCCCGACCTGATCGTGGACATCAAGCGGATCGACGCCACCCGTTCGATCCAGAAGATTGCGAGCGGCTTCCGGATCGGTGCCGCCGTTTCCGGCGCCGAGATGGGCGAGCACGCTCAGCTAAAAAAGACTTGGCCGGGCGTGGTCGAGGCGGCGAACCTGATCGGCTCCAAGCAGATACAGGGGCGCTGCACGATGGTTGGCAATCTGTGCAACGCCTCGCCGGCGGCCGATAGTGTGCCAGCCTTGATCGTGGCCAAGGCGAAGGCGGTCGTAATCGGGCCGAAGTCGCGACGCATCGTGCCGGTGGAGGAAATCCCGGTTGGACCGGGAAAGACCTCGCTGCGCAAGGGCGAGATCATCGAATCCATATTGCTACCCAAGCGCCCGCCCCGTTCGGGCGATGCCTATCTGCGCTTCATCCCCCGCACCGAGATGGACATCGCCGTGGTCGGGGTGGGGGTGAGCCTGACGCTTGGGGCGGGTGGCGTGTGCAAGGATGCGCGGGTGGCGCTGGGGGCAGTGGGGCCGACCGTGTTCCTGGTACCGGCGGCGGCCGAGGCATTGATCGGCACCACGATGGATGCCAAGGCGCTGGACGCGCTGGCGGCCGCCTGTTCGGCCGCCTGCCGGCCGATCGACGACAAGCGCGGCACGCGCGAATTCAGGATCAAGGTGGCCGGCGTGCTTGCTCGGCGCGCTGCCCATATTGCGCGCCAGCGCGCGGGAGGAAAGTAATGTCCGCCATTCACGTCACTGCCGCCGTCAATGGCGACGCGATCGAATTCGTCTGCGAACCGGACGAAACGCTGCTCGACGTGCTGCGCAATCGCTTAGGGCTGACCGGGGCCAAGGAAGGGTGTGGCACCGGCGATTGCGGCGCCTGCTCGATCACGCTCGATGGCCGCCTCACCTGTTCCTGCCTGGTGCTCGGCGCCGAGGTCGACGGCTGCGAGATCGGCACCATCGAGGGAATGGCCGATGGCGATGAATTGCATCTCTTGCAGCGCAAGTTCATCGAGCACGCGGCACTTCAATGCGGCATTTGCACACCCGGCTTCCTGATCGCGGCCAAGTCGCTGCTCGATAAGAACAGGAATCCGACGGAAATCGAGATCCGGTTCGCGCTGGCTGGCAATTTGTGCCGCTGCACCGGCTACGACAAGATCGTCAGGGCCGTCATGGACACAGCCAAGGAAATGCGAGGAGACTGAATCATGCCACTCGACAACAAGCCCGACCAGAATCGCAAATTCAACGTCGTCGGCACCCGGCCCAACCGCCCGGACGGCATGGACAAGGTGACCGGCCGCGCCAGGTTCGGCGCCGATGCCAGCGCGCCCGGCATGCTGGTGGGTCGCGTCCTGCGATCACCGCACGCGCATGCGCGCATCAAGAAGATCGACACCGCCAAGGCCGAGAAGCTGCCAGGCGTGAAGGCGGTCGTCACCCGTGACGATTTTCCCGATTTCACCAAGGGCGATGCGGCGCTCTATGACGTGCTCTACAACATCATGGCGCGCGAAAAAGCCCTCTACGAGGGGCACGCGGTCGCGGCCGTCGCGGCCGTCAGCGACACGGTCGCGCGCCAGGCCCTGAAGCTGATCAAGGTCGACTACCAGATTCTTCCCCATGTCACCGACGTCGACGAGGCGATGAAGCCGGGCGCGCCGGTACTGCACGCCAACATGTTCACCGATGGCGTCGAGCCCAAGCCGAAGAAACCATCCAATGTCGTCAAGCGCCACGAACTCGGCCACGGCGACGTGGCGGCCGGATTCCGCGAGGCCGAACTCATCGTCGAGCACAGCTTCAAGACCGCGGCCACGCATCAAGGATACATCGAACCCCATGCCTGCCTCGCCAATGTCGGACCCGACGGACAAGGCGAGTTATGGGTCTGCACCCAGGGCCATTTCATGGTCCGCAATTTCTGCGCCCTGCTGCTCGGCATGGATATTTCCAAGCTGCGGGTGACCGCCTCGGAGATCGGCGGCGGATTCGGTGGCAAGACCACTGTCTTCATCGAACCGGTGGCTCTGGCACTCTCGCGCAAGGCCAATCGGCCGGTCAAGATGGTGATGTCGCGCGACGAGGTGTTCAAGGCGACCGGGCCGACCGCCAGCACCTCGATCGACGTCAAGATCGGGTTCAAACGCGACGGCACCATGACCGCCGCCGATGCGACGCTGCGCTATCAGGGCGGCGCCTTTGCCGGCGCGCTGGCCGATTTCGGCGCCATGTGCGCCTTCGCCTGCTATGACCTCAAGAACGTGCGCGCGATCTCCTACGACGTGGTCACCAATCGGCCGAAGCTCGCCGCCTATCGCGCGCCCAGCGCGCCGATGGCTGCCTTCGCGGTGGAAAGCGTGGTCGAGGAAGCGGCTAACAAGCTCGGGATCGCGCCCATCGATCTGCGTCTCAAGAACGCCGCCAAGGCGGGAACCAAATCCGCCTATGGCCCGACGTACGGCCCGATCGGCTTGACGGCGACGCTAGAGGCCGCCCGCAAGCATCCGCATTTCAAGGCGCCCTTGGGCAAGAATCAAGGGCGCGGCATGGCCTGCGGTTTCTGGTTCAATTTCGGCGGGCAGACCGCGGTCTCGATGAACATCAATCTCGACGGGACGGTGGCCCTTGCCCTCGGCACGCCCGACATCGGCGGCTCGCGGGCGTCCATGTGCCTGATGGCGGCGGAGGAACTCGGCATTCCCTACGAACAAGTTCGGGCCGTGATCGCCGACACATCCTCGCTCGGCTATAACGATGTGTCCGATGGCAGCCGGGTCACCTTCGCGGCCGGCATGGCCACGATCCACGCGGCCCGCGACGCGATCAAGAAATTGTGCGTGCGCGCTTCGCGGATGTGGGACATCCCGGAGGATGCGGTGACTTGGGAGAATGGCCGCGCCAAGCCCGCCGGCGCCAATGCCGGCAATTTCCCGCCGCTCTCGCTGAAGGAGATCGCGGCTGCCGCCGGCAACACCGGCGGACCGATCGCGGGCCACCACGAATACACGGCCGACGGTGCCGGGGTCAGTTTCTCCACGCACATCTGCGACGCCGAAGTGGATCCCGAGACCGGCGCCACCCGCATCACCCGCTATACCGTGCTGCAAGATGCCGGCAAGGCGGTCCACCCCAGCTATGTCGAGGGGCAATTCCAGGGCGGCGCGGTCCAGGGCATCGGCTGGGCGCTCAACGAGGAATACATCTACGGCAAGGACGGTCGGTTGCAGAATGCCGGGTTCCTGGATTATCGCATACCGGTGTGCTCGGACCTGCCGATGATCGACACGGTCATCCTGGAGATTCCCAATCCCGGGCATCCCTATGGCGTGCGCGGCGTGGGTGAGACCTCGATCGTCCCCCCCCTGGCGGCGATCGCCAACGCGGTCTCGGCCGCGGTGGGTGCGCGCATGACTGAACTGCCCATCTCGCCGCCGAAGTTGCTAAAGGCGTTGTCGGCGAGGCGGGCCGGCTGACGGGTCTGAGCGGGGACGCGGGGATCGGCGATGGTGAAGGTCGTCCTGTGGGGCTCGCTCAAACCCCATACGGGCGGAAAATCCAGTGTTGAAATCAGCGCCCGCACGATCCGCGAGTTGCTGGCCTCCCTGGGTGATGCCTATCCCGGCCTCAAGCCACAATTGCAGCGCGGAATCGCGGTCGCGGTGGATGGCGTGGTGTACCGCGATGACTGGCAGCAGCCGATCAATCCGGAAAGCGAGGTCGTCCTGCTCCCACGGCTGCAAGGCGGATGAGGGGTAGCTGATCTCGCGGCCGATGCCGGCGCACTTTTCGGCGGTATGATGGCGTGACGACTCGGCCGGAATGCAGGGAGCAGGGCGCTTGGCCAAAAAGCCGACCGACACGCGTGCCATCGACGGGTTTTGCCGCCACGTCAGCGTCGAAATCGCCGGCGCGAAAAAGGGGCCGTTGCTGGGACTTCGTTTCGCGGCCAAGGACATCATCGATGTGGCCGGCCAAGTGTGTTGTTGCGGCAATCCGTCGTGGCTGAGTTCGCACCCTCCCGCCACCGCCACCGCGCCCGCGATCCGGACGCTGATCGATGCCGGCGCCAGCTTGGTCGGCAAGACCATGACCGACGAACTGGCATTCAGCCTCAATGGCCAGAATTACCATTTCGGCACGCCGCGCAACGCGGTGTCGCCAGAACGCATCCCCGGGGGTTCTTCCAGCGGATCGGCGGTGGTGGTCGCCACCGAACGCGTTGATTTTTCGATCGGCACCGATACCGGGGGTTCGGTGCGGGTTCCGGCGGCGCTCAACGGCATCTTTGGGTTCCGACCCACCCATGGTGCCATCTCGGCGGCGGGGGTGATGCCACTGGCGCGTTCCTTCGATACAGTTGGATGGTTCGCGAAAACGGCCGAGAAATTGCGGTGCGTGGGTCATGCGATTCTGCCGCCCGATCGCGCTGGAATCTCGCTTGGCCGGGCGATCGTGGCGCTGGATGGGTTGGAAATCACCGATCCGCCGATCGCCGAAAAGGTGCGCGCCGCCGCCGTCAAGATAGCCGAGTTGATCGCCGTGATGGGCGAAATGGCGGTGGCCCAGCCGATTGGCGGCATGGTCGAATGGCTGCGCTGCTTCCGCCGTGCGCAATTGCGCGAGATCTGGGCCGAACATTCGGAGTGGATCCAAAAGTCCAATCCCAATTTCGGGCCGGAAGTCGCCGAGCGTTTCGATTTGGCGAAAACCGTTTCGACCATGCCCGAGACCAGTGACCGGGAATTGCGTCGGCGTATCGAGAATCGCATGCTCGAATGGCTGGGGGAGGATACCGTCATCGTGCTCCCCACCGCGCCGACGATTGCCCCTTTGCTCGAGGCGTCGGCCGAGGAATTCGCGGCCTTCCGCGACCGCGCTCTGGCCTTGACCGCGATCGCGGGGCTGGCCCGCTTGCCTCAGGTTCAAATCCCGCTCGGGCTTGTTGATGGCGCCGCCGTGGGCCTGTCGCTGATCGGGCCGCGCCGCTCGGACCGCGATCTTCTCGTCCTTGCCGAAGCGGTGAGCTCGCTGTTTCCCGGGAATGCGGACACGAACTGACGTTTGCGTTGCCAGACAATTGTCGGCGCACACCGATGGCCGCTCGGCTCAGGCAGAGGTTGTCGGGTCGATCGGGCGTTCGGCCACCAGCATGTAATTGACCTCGAGATCGCGCGAAAGCGACCAGCGATCCAGAAAAGGGTTGTAAACAACGCCGGTCAGTTCCCGCACCGACAGGCCGGTCGGGCGCAAGGTGCGCGCCAATTCCGACGGCTTGACGAATTTGTGCCAATCGTGAGTTCCGCGCGGTAACCAGCGCAGCACGTATTCCGCCCCGACGATGGCAAGCGCGAAGGACTTGGGCGTCCGATTCAAGGTGGCGACAATGAACAATCCCCCCGGATTGACCAGTGCGGCGGCGGCCGCGACGAAGGCCCCCAAATCGGCCACATGCTCCACCACTTCCATCGCCAGAACGACATCGAACCCCGAGCCCCTGCCCACAATGTCCTCCACCGCGCAGGGAAGATAGGTCACCCTGGCGCCATTCATTTCGGCATGGGCACGGGCGACCCCGATGTTCCGTTCCGCGGCGTCAATCCCGGTGACGTTGGCGCCCAGGCGTGACAGCGGCTCGGCCAGCAAGCCACCACCGCATCCGATGTCCAAGAGGCCAAGACCGGCGAGCGGCGCTGGCGCGGTCGCGTCACGGTTGAATCTCCTGACCACAATGTCGCGGATATAGGCCAGCCGGGTGGGGTTCAACCGGTGCAGCGGCTTGAATGATCCGGCCGGGTCCCACCACGCCTCGGCCATGGCGCTGAACTTGGCGACCTCCACTGCGTCCACGGTCGAGGGACGGGTCTCGCCAGGGGTGTTGCCGGTGATCGGTTCGGGCCGGGAAATGGCGGACATTGTCATCCTGTGTGTTCGCCACGAGGCGCCGCGCCCAAGGTCCCGTGGACATACTCGTTTCGGGCCGCGTTACCGCGTGGGGCTGGTCGAGAATCAAGCCGAAAGCCGATGGCCATAGTGGGACCATGGTCGAGACTTTCGGCGCCGACAATCGGCCAGCCCCGCGCGTGAACCCCTCGGGATGGCGGGATTAGCGCGCCCGTGGGTGTTGGCCCAAGTCTCGCCGATGCCCCAGATCCCCCCAAGGGCCGAAAGGCCGACTAGAATCGGCATGGCCTTGGTGCCTCACAGTCGCATCAAATCCCGTCATCGCAGCTCCAAACCGAGTATGTCCACAGGGCCTAAGCCTGGTCCCGGAACTTGCCTAGGCGGACGCTCTTGAGTATGGATACGCCGCGCTGGCAACACAAGGCTTTCCGATCATGAATGCCCCAGCACGAACGCGATCGCGCGTGGTGATGAAATTTGGTGGCACGTCGGTCGCCAATATCGAGCGCATCCGCGCAGTCGCCCTGCGCATCAAGCGCGAGACCGACCAGGGCCACGAGGTGGCGGTGGTGGTCTCGGCCATGTTCGGCGTCACCAATCAATTGGTTGCCTGGTGCGCCGGGCTGGCTTCGATGCACGACGCCAGGGAATACGACACCGTGGTCGCCTCGGGCGAGCAGGTAACCAGCGGCTTGCTGGCGATCGCGTTGCAGGCGATCGGGATCAACGCCCGTTCCTGGCTCGGCTGGCAGGTGCCGATCCGGACCGACGACGCCCATGGCAAGGCGCGTATTCTGGAGATCGACACGGCGGAGATCGTGCGCCGGATGGCCCAAGGCCAGGTCGCGGTTCTGGCCGGGTTCCAGGGCGTCGGCTCGGATCATCGAATGACCACGCTTGGCCGTGGCGGATCGGATACTTCGGCGGTGGCGCTGGCCGCCGCTTTGGGCGCGGATCGGTGCGACATCTTCACCGATGTGGACGGGGTCTACACGAGCGACCCCAGAATCGTCGCCAAGGCGCGCAAGCTGGAAAGAATCACCTACGAGGAAATGCTCGAAATGGCCTCGCTCGGCGCCAAGGTGCTGCAGATCAGGTCGGTCGAGATGGCAATGAAGCACCGCGTCCGGCTGCAGGTGCTCTCCAGTTTCGAGGACAAGCCGGGTACCCTGGTGGTGCACGAGGACGAGATCATGGAAAAAGAACTGGTGAGCGGCATCGCCTATAGCCGCGACGAGGCCAAGATCACGCTGTTGCGCGTGCCCGACCGGCCCGGGGTGGCGGCCTCGATCTTCGGACCGCTGGCCGAGGCCAGCATCAATGTCGATATGATCGTCCAGAACGTCTCCGAGGGCGGCCTAACCACCGATATGACCTTCACGGTCTCCAAGGGCGATTTCGAGCGCGCCCGCGAGGTCATCGAGGCACGCAAGGCAAAGATCGATTACGCCGGGCTGATCGCCGATTCCAACGTAGTCAAGGTGTCGGTCATCGGGGTCGGCATGCGCTCGCATGCCGGCATCGCCCAGCGGATGTTCCAAGCGCTCGCGGAAAAGGGCATCAATATCCAAGTGATATCGACCTCGGAGATCAAGATCAGCGTGCTGGTGGCCGAGGAATACACCGAACTGGCGGTGCGCGCGTTGCACAGCGCCTACGGCCTGGACGCGGACTGACGGCCAGTGCCGACTTTCAAAAAAGGCGCGATCCATGAAACGCACCCATCATTCCCCGGAAGTCGGGCCGCATGTCACCAAATGATAGTACCCGCCGGCGTGCACTGGCGAGGTCATTGGCTCGAATCAGCCAGTCTCACGACGGGCGGGTACTAGGGCATGGATAGAAGCAAGGCGCGACGCTGGCTCGACGCATTGTGGCGCCCGGGGCGGGAATTCCTCGGCTGTCGCCTGGCCATCATGGGTGGCGCGATGACTTGGGTGTCGGAACGCCACCTGGTCGCCGCCATTTCGAACGGCGGCGGCTTTGGCGTGATCGCCTGTGGCTCCATGTCGCCGGAACTATTGGCCGCCGAGATCGAGGCAACCCATGGGCTGACCGAAAGGCCTTTTGGCGTCAACCTCATCACGCTGCACCCGGCGCTCGAACAATTGATGGAAGTCTGCCTCGACCTCAAGATCGGCCATATGGTGCTGGCCGGCGGCCTGCCACCCACGGGGGCCATTCAGCGTCTGAAGCGGGGTGGAACCAAGGTGATGTGCTTCGCGCCGGCCGTCTCGATCGCGCGCAAGTTGGTCAAGTCCGGGGTCGATGCTCTGGTCATCGAGGGAATGGAAGCCGGCGGCCATATCGGCCCGGTCTCGACCAGCGTGCTGGCGCAGGAAATCCTGCCCATGATCGGCGAGGTGCCGGTTTTCGTCGCCGGGGGGATTGGCCGGGGCCAGGCGATGCTGGGCTATCTGGAAATGGGCGCGTCGGGCGTTCAGCTCGGGACCCGTTTCGTTTGCGCCCGGGAATCGATCGCGCATCCCAAATTCAAGCGCGCCTTCATCCGCGCCGCCGCCCGCGACGCGGTGCCCTCGGTGCAGCTCGACACGCGCTTTCCGGTGATCCCGGTGCGGGCACTCGCCAACGACAGCACTCGAAAGTTCATGGAATTTCAGCGTCAGGTCATCGACCGCTTCAACCGAAGCGCGCTCGACCAGAAAGAGGCGCAGCTTGAGATCGAGCATTTCTGGGCAGGGGCACTCCGTCGGGCGGTGATCGATGGCGACGTCGAGACCGGTTCGGTCATGGCCGGCCAAAGCGTTGGCATGGTCACCAGCGAGCAGACGACGGCGGAAATCCTGGAGGAACTGGTCGAACAAGCGATCCAGGCATTGATGGACCGCCGGCACGCGATGGTGACTTAGGGCCCGTGGACATACTCGGTTTGGAGCTGCGATGACGGGATTTGATGCGAATGTGAGGCACCAAGGCCCTGACGACGCAAGTCGGCCTTTCGGCCTTTGGGACGATGTGGGGCATCGGCGAGACTTGGGCCAACGCCCGCAGGCGCGCAAATCCGGTCATTCCGAGGGACTTACGCACGGGGATGGCCGATTATCGGCGCTGAGATCCTCGACCATGGTCCCGCTATGGCCATCGGTTTTCGGCTTGATTCTCAGCCACCCGCGCAGTAACGCGGCCCGAAACGATTATTTCCGCCGGGCTTAGGTCGATGACGCAGGCGCCCGACCTCACTGGCGCGCGCGCCCTGCTTCGACGCCTGCGCTCGGTGATGGCCAGGGGCGGCCCGGCCCAGCATCGCCTGGACCAGATCGTCAAGCTGATCGCCGGCGAGATGGTGGCCGAAGTCTGCTCCACCTATGTCATGCGCGCGGGCGAAGTACTGGAGCTGTTTGCCACCGAGGGTCTGCGCAAGGAGGCGGTGCATCGGACCCGGCTTCGGGTCGGCGAGGGCCTCATCGGCGACATCGCCAGCCAGGCACGGCCCCTGGCGCTGGCCGACGCCCAGCACCACCCGCAATTCGCCTATCGACCCGAAACCGGCGAGGAGATTTTCCAGTCGCTGATGGGGGTCCCGATCCTGCGCGCGAGCCGTGTGCTTGGCGTGCTTGCGATCCAGAATCGGACCCGTCGCAATTACACCGAGGAAGAGATCGAAACCCTCGAGACCGTGGCCATGGTGCTCGCCGAGTTGCTGGCCAGCGGCGAATTGGTGAGCCCCGAGGAATTGATCCCGGGTGACGGCAACGCATTGCTGCCGTTGCGACTGGAGGGCGTCACATTGTCCCCTGGCCTGGCCCAGGGGATTGCCGTGGCACATTCCTCGGCGATCCGTCTGCAGAACCTGGTGGCCGAGGATCCCGAGCGCGAGGTCCAGCGCCTGACCGCGGCGTTGGCGGAGATGGACGTCTCGATCGAATCCCTGCTTTCGACCGGCGAGCTCGATCGCCACGGCGAACATCAAGACGTGCTGGAAACCTATCGGCTGTTCGCGCGCGACCGGGGCTGGCGCGAGCGCATGATGGAAGCGATCAGCACCGGCCTCACCGCCGAGGCCGCGGTGCAACGGGTGCAGAACGAATTACGCGGACGCATGCGCGAAATCACCGATCCCTATCTGCGCGAACGTTTGGCCGATCTGGAGGATCTGGCGAACCGACTGCTGCGCCACCTGCTCGGCGCCGGCGCCCCGGCCTCGCGCCGCCTTCCCGACGAGGCGATCCTGGTGGCACGCAACATGGGGCCGGCGGAGTTGCTGGATTACGACCGCCAGCGCCTCAAGGGGCTGGTGCTGGAGGAAGGGTCGCACAATACCCATGTGGCGATCGTCGCCAGGGCCCTGGACCTACCGGTCCTCGGTCGTTGCGCCGATCTCATGAACCGGGTCAGCGATGGCGATCCCTTGATCCTGGATGGCGATCACGCCCAGCTTTTCGTGCGCCCGCCGGAAGACATCCAACAGGCCTTCGGCGAAAGCATGCGCCAACGCCGGCTGCGGCGCGAGGCCGACGAAGCCATCCGCGATCTGCCCGCGGTGACGCTGGACGGTACCTTCGTCTCGCTCAACATCAATGCCGGATTGCTGATCGATCTGCCGCAATTGGCCGCGACCGGGGCCGCCGGGATCGGACTTTACCGGACCGAGATCCCGTTCATGATCGCGCACGAATTCCCCAATGCTTCGCGCCAGGCCGAAATTTACGGCAAGGTGCTGGACGTGGCGGGCGAGAAGCCGGTCATCTTCCGCACCCTCGATGTCGGTTCCGACAAGGTGCTCCCCTACTGGCATCGCGACCGCGAGGAGAATCCGGCCATGGGCTGGCGCGCGATCCGGATCGCGTTGGACCGCCCGAACATCCTGCGCCAGCAATTGCGCGCCATGCTGCGGGCGGCAACCGGCCGGGTACTCTGGGTGATGTTCCCGATGGTGGTGGAAGTGGAGGAGTTCAGGGCCTGCCGCGCCATCCTCGATCTGGAACTCGCGCGCGCTGGCCGGCGCGGCCTCGATTTGCCGAGAGAGGTGAAGGTCGGGGCAATGATCGAGGTTCCGGCGCTGGTTTGGCAATTGCCGGAACTTCTCGCGCTGGCCGATTTCGTCTCCATCGGCAGCAACGACCTGCAGCAATTCCTGTTTGCCGCCGACCGCGACAATCCGACCGTCGCCGAGCGCTACGACCCGCTGTCGCCGGCGATGCTGCGCATCCTCGCCGCCATCGCCGATCGCTGCCTTGCCGCCGACCGGCCGTTCGGCGTCTGCGGCGAGATGGCCGGTGATCCTTTGGCGGCGATGGTGTTGCTGTCGTTGGGATTCCGCTCTCTCTCGGTCGCCCCGCCCAGGGTGGCTCGATTGCGGGCGATGGTTCGCAGCCTCCACCTTGGGCGGTTTCAAGCCTACTGGCACAGCCTGGGAACCCTGGAGGGCAAGGCCGCGCGCGGGGCTACTCTGGCCTATGCCCAGGATCACGGTGTGACCATCTAACTTGCCTCGGCCCGAGCCGGCCGATATAAGTCCGGCGGGAAAGCTGGCCTCGCCGGCCGGCCCTTCCGGGCGCGGGAAGGCACTTCATGACGCAATCCGACCGAAACACCATGGAGATGATCGCCGGGCGCATCGGTGGCGGTCGGGTGGGCGATCTGTTGCGCCGCCGGCGCGCCGAATTGGGTCAGGACATTGGGGCCGCGGCCAAGGCATTGCGGATCCGGCAGAGCTATCTGGTGGCGATCGAGGAAGGCAATCTCGGTGAACTTCCGGGGCCGACCTACGTCGTTGGCTTCGTCCGATCCTACGCCGAGCATTTGGGCTTTGACGGCGCCAAGATCATCGCCGAGTTTCGCAGGGAGGTGGGCATCGCCAGCCCGCCATCGCTAGTGCGTTGGAAGGCGCCGCCGTCATCGGACGGCGGTGGCATGGGCGCGATGCCGATTGTTCTGTTGATCGTGGTCCTGATTGCGCTGGGCACGGGCTGGTATCTCTTTGGCCGACAGGTGGTGCCCGAATCCTTCATCGACGGTTTGCCGGAACTCCTGAGGCCGCGTGCCGAGGCGATGGCGCCGGCGCCGGAAAAAATGCCCGAAACAACGTCCGAGTCCGAGACCTCGGCAACCGAAGGTTCGGTCGGAGAAACCGAAGGATCGAACGAGGCGAGCCCGGATAATGGGGTGGGTAACGCGGATGGCGGCGTGACGGAAAGTTCGATGGCTGCGGCCTCGCCGGCAAGCGCGGCGGAGGCGGCCGACACCCCGGCGGCGATTGCCGATACCGCGGCTACCGTGGCCCAGACCAACACCGCTGCCACCAGCACCGCTGGAATGGCCCCGCTTCAAGGTTCGGCCGTCGGCCCGAGCGAGAACGCGACCGCAACCAACGCGACCGTTTCCCAGGTGGGCGAAGCGCCGCCGGCGCGCCCGAGGGTCGTGATCCGGGCTCGCTTGGAAAGCTGGGTCGAAATCACCAACGCCAATCGGGAAGTCATCATGGCGCGGGTGCTGCGAGCCGGAGAGACTATCGTTGTTCCCGACGAGCCGGGCCTGGTCATGAACACCGGAAACGCGGGTGGTCTGGACATTGAAATTGACGGCAGAATGGCGCCTAGCCTGGGCTCGATCGGGTTGGTTCGTCGCGGTGTTTCGTTGGACGCTGTGCAACTAGCCGGCGGTGAGGTCCAAGCCGCACCGCCCGCGCCGAGTGCGCCAGAGCTCCCGGAAAGCCAATCCATAGAGTAGATTGCCCTTGAATTCCAATGAGTTAAACCAAAATACCCGGGCTTGATCTTTTGTGCCTGCCAGCGCATGTTCAGCCCCGGCCCGCATCGCGGATTGATCAAGAGGAAATTTCATGAGTATTCGCGCCTACCGGGACATCACGCGCCGCAAGAGCCGGCAGATCAGGGTCGGGTCGGTGCTGGTGGGCGGCGACGCGCTGATCAGCGTTCAGACCATGACCAACACGCTGACCACCGACGTGGCGGCGACGGTTGCCCAGATTCGCTTGGCCGAAGAGGTCGGCGCCGACATCGTGCGGGTTTCTTGCCCCGACGAGGAATCGACCGCTGCCCTCAAGGATATCGTGCGCCAGGTGAAGACGCCGATCGTGGCCGATATTCATTTCCACTATAAGCGCGGCATCGAGGCGGCCAAGGCGGGTGCCGCCTGCCTGCGCATCAATCCCGGCAACATCGGCAACGCCGCGCGCGTCAAGGAGGTGGTTCAGGCGGCCAAGGATCATGGCTGTTCCATGCGGATCGGGGTCAATGCCGGATCGCTGGAGCGCGATCTGCTGGAGCGCTATGGCGAGCCTTGCCCGGAAGCCATGGTCGAATCCGCGCTCAACCACGCGAAGATCCTGGAAGACCACGATTTCCGCGAGTTCAAGATCAGCGTCAAGGCCTCGGACGTGTTCCTGGCGGTCGCTGCCTATCAGGGATTGGCGGAGGCCTGCGATTATCCGTTGCACATCGGAATCACCGAGGCCGGCGGCTTGCGCTCCGGCACGGTCAAATCCTCGATCGGGCTGGGGATGCTGCTGTGGTCGGGGATCGGGGACACTATCCGGGTTTCTCTATCGGCGGAACCGGCCGAGGAGGTGCGGGTCGGCTTCGACATGTTGAAGGCGATGGGACTCCGCCATCGCGGTGTCAACGTGATTGCCTGCCCTTCCTGCTCCCGTCAGAACTTCGACGTCATCAGGACGGTGGAAGCGCTGGAAGCGCGGATCGCCCATATCACCACGCCGATGAGTGTCAGTATCATCGGTTGCGTGGTCAACGGACCGGGCGAGGCCCGCGAAACCGATATCGGGCTCACCGGTGGCGGCAACAACACCCACATGGTCTATGTCGCCGGCAACCAGCATCACCGCCTGAAAAACCAGGACATCGTCGAGCATATCGTCGAGATGATCGAAAAGAAGGCGGCGGAGATCGAGGCCGCGAAATCGACCGAAGCGGCCACGGCGCCCGCCAGCGCGGCCTGACCCACCGACCCAAGAGGCCCTAGGTGTCCCAGCTTCAGCCGGTTCGCGGCACGCATGACCTGTTGCCCGACGAGATGCGCCGCCATCGCCTGGTCGGCGAAACCGCGCGCCTGGCCGCGGAATGCTTCGGCTTCCAGGAAATGGCGACGCCGATCTTCGAATTCGCCGAGGTGTTCAAGCGCACGCTGGGTGACACCACGGACATCGTGACCAAGGAGATGTATACCTTCACCGATCGCGGCGGCGAGACAGTGACGCTGCGCCCGGAAGCAACCGCCAGCGTCGCCCGGGCGATCATCTCGGGCGGGCTCACGCAGCACATGCCGCTCAAGTTCTTTTACCGCGGGCCGATGTTCCGCTACGAGCGGCCGCAAAAGGGCCGTTTGCGCCAGTTCCACCAAACCGGCGTCGAATTGCTTGGCGTACGCGAACCGTTGGCCGACATCGAGGTGATCGCGTCCGGAGTCGAATTCCTGCGCCGCCTGGGTGCGTGGGATCGCTGCCGGCTCGAGCTGAACACATTGGGCGATTCCTCGAGCCGGCAAGCCTATCGCAAGGTCCTGGTGGACTATCTTGGCGCTCGCCGCGACAAGCTCAGCCAGGACAGTCGCGAACGACTTGAGCGCAACCCGCTCCGCATCCTCGATTCCAAGGATGAGGCCGACCGCGAGGTGATTGCCGGCGCGCCGGTCTATTCCGACCATGTCAATGCCGAAAGCCGTGATTTCTTCGAACGGGTGAAGGATGGCCTGGCGGCGCTTGGCATCGGTTTCGTGATCGATCCCAAGCTGGTGCGCGGCCTCGACTATTATTGCCACACCTGCTTCGAGATCACTTGCGATGAACTGGGCGCGCAGAAGACAGTGCTGGGAGGCGGGCGCTACGACGGATTGATGGAAATGATGGGCGGGCCGGCGGTGCCGGGCGTGGGCTGGGCCAGCGGCGTCGAGCGCTGCGCCATGCTGCTGCGATCGGTTCCGGCGCCGCGCCGGCCGATCGCGATCATTCCCCTGGGCGGGGCGGCGGAGAGGATGGCGCTTATCCTCGCCCATCGATTGCGTTCGCTGGACCAGGTCGTCGATCTCGGCTATTCGGGAAATCTAGGCAAGCGCATGAAACGCGCCAACAAACTCGGCGCCCGCGCGGCCTTGATCCTGGGCGATGACGAGATCGCCGCCGGCGCCGTCACCTTGCGCGATCTCGATTCGGGCGAACAGCACCAAGTTGCGCTGACGGAGTTGCCGGCTTTCGTCGAGATCTACCGGTGACTTCCCACATGGGGTAGGCGGCGATTCATTCCTGGTCCTGGGCGTCAATCATCGAAGTGCCGCGGCTTTGCTGCGCGAGCGATTGCAGGGCGATCAGGGCGATGTCGTGCGTTTGCTGGAGCGCGCGCGAGCACTCGGCCTGGAACGCGCCATTGCCATCGCCACCTGCGACCGCTGCGAGTTCTGGTGCATGGAGGACGGCCAAGGAGCCGCGCGCGAGGCGGCGATTGGCGCCTTGGCCGAGGCGGCGGCGCTGGCCCCCGCCGAGCTCATGCCGCAAATCAACGAATTGCGCGACGAGGCCGCCTTGCGCTACGCCTTCGCGGTCGCCGCCTCGCTGGATAGCCAAATCGTGGGCGAGCCGCAGGTTCTGGGCCAGGTCAAGGAACTGCATCAACTGGCGCAACGCCTGGGCGGATCCTCGCCCGAACTTGACCGCGTCATGGATGCCGCCTACCAGGCCGCCAAGCGCGTTCGAAGCGAAACCGGGATTGCCGGCCAATCGGTATCGATGGCCTCCTGCGCGGTGAATGTGCTCCGCCAGATGCATGGCGATCTGGGCCAATTGTCGGCGCTGTTGATCGGCGACGGGGACATGGGCCAAATCATCCACGAGCAGATGTCCGCGATCGGGCTCGGGCGCTGGACCATGCTGCATCCCCAGGAGCGCCGCGCGAGGGGCTGGGCGGAACGCCAGGGTGGGAATTGGCGGCTCTTCTCGGATCTGCCTTCCGCCCTTGCCGAGGCTGATCTGGTGGTGGCGGCGCTCGATCTGGGTGAGCCATCGGTTTCGGCGGCCGCAATCGAGGCCGCCTTGCGCAAGCGCAAACGCCGACCGATCCTGCTCATCGATGCCGCCGTGCCGGGCGACATCGAGCCCGCGGTCAGCGCGCTGGACGACGCCTTCCTCTATGGGCTGGCGGATCTGGAGCGATTGGCGATGGCCGGCCGCCGGCAGCGCTCCGGCGAGGCCGAGGCGGCCTGGGTCATCGTGGATCAGGCGGTCGCCGCTTTCCGGAGGCAGAGCCTCGAGCAAGTGGCGGCGCCCGCGATCGGGGATTTGCGGCGGCATTTCGAGATGGTGCGTGACGAGGTGCTGCGTGAGGGCAACGCCGATGCCCCCGAGGCGACGCGCCTTCTCGTCAATCGGCTGCTGCATCGCCCGACCATGGCGCTGAAAACGGCGGCTCCTTCCCGAGATCTGGAAGCGGCGCTGCGGCGCTTGTTCGACTTGGGCAATGGAGATCGATGACGTGAACCTCGATGACAAGCTCGACCGGGTGGTGCGGCGGCACGAGGAACTGGCTTCGCTGATGGCGACACCCGGCCCGCGCGATGCCCAGGAATTCGCGCGGCTGTCCAAGGAATATTCGGATCTTGGCCCGGTGGTGGCGGCGGTCACCGCGCTCCGCGGGGCCAAGCGCGAGATCGTCGACCTGCAGGCGATCTCATCGGACCCGGTGGCCGATCCGGAGATGCGCGGCCTGGCACAGGAGGAACTCCAGCAATGGAAAGCCCGGTTGCCTGCGTTGGAGCAGGAGGTGAAACTGCTGCTGCTGCCCAAGGACGAGGCCGGAGAGCGCAATGCGATCCTCGAAGTGCGCGCTGGCACCGGGGGCGAGGAGGCGGCGCTGTTCGCGGCGGCGCTGTTTCGCATGTACGCGCGTTACGCGGCACTCAAGGGCTGGCGCTTCGAAGCCATGGATGTACGCGAGACCGGCCTTGGCGGCTGCAAGGAGGCGACCGCCATGATCACCGGCAAGGGTGCCTTTGCGCGGCTGAAATACGAATCCGGCGTCCATCGCGTCCAGCGCGTTCCGGCGACGGAGGCATCGGGCCGCATCCACACTTCGGCGGCAACGGTAGCCGTCCTGCCCGAGGCCGAGGAGGTCGATGTCCAAATCGACGACAAGGATCTGCGCATCGATGTCTTTCGATCTTCCGGGCCAGGCGGGCAATCGGTCAACACCACCGACAGCGCGGTTCGGATCACCCATCTTCCCACCGGCCTTGTTGTGCAGCAGCAGGATGAGAAATCGCAGCACAAGAACAAGGCCAAGGCGATGAAGGTCTTGCGGGCGCGCCTCTATGACCAGGAACGCACCCGTCGCGACGCGCTGCGTGCCGCCGACCGGCGCAGCCAGGTCGGCAGCGGTGATCGATCGGAGAGAATCCGCACCTACAACTTTCCCCAAGGCCGCTGCACCGACCACCGGATCAACCTCACCATCTACAAGCTCGACCGGGTGATGGAGGGCGAGGCGCTGGACGACCTCATCGAGCCATTGATCGCGCACGATCAAGCCGAACTCTTGGCCGAGGAGGCATGAGCGAGATCGCATTCCTCTTGCGCCGTGGTGCCGATTGCTTGCGCGGGGCCGGCATCGAGGGCGCATTCGGCGAGGCCCGGCTGCTGCTCGAGGCCGCCGCCGGCATCACGCGCGCGCGCCAGATCGCGCACCCCGAGGATCGCGTGCCGGCCGATTTGGAAATGCACTACGATGGCCTGGTCCAGCGCCGCGCGCGTCGCGAGCCGATTTCGCGGATCCTGGGTCGACGCGAATTCTGGTCGCTCTCGTTCACGGTGACCGCGCGGACGCTTGACCCGCGTCCGGATTCGGAAACCCTGGTGCGGATGGTGCTCGAGGCCATATCGGTCGATCCTGTTCCGCGCCGCATCCTCGATCTCGGCACCGGTACTGGCTGTCTCTTGTTGGCGCTGCTGTCCGAGTTGCTCTGGGCCAGCGGCCTGGGGATCGATTGCTCGGAGGGGGCGGTCGAAGTGGCCAGAGTCAACGCCCAGGCGCTCGGTCTTTCCGAACGCGCGCAATTCCAGATCGGCGATTGGGACCTTGGGCTCTTGCCGTCATGGGACGTGATCGTATCCAATCCGCCCTATATCCCCAGCGACCTGATCGACGGCCTCGAAAGCGAGGTATCGCGTTACGAACCGCGCCTGGCGCTCGATGGGGGCCCGGACGGGCTCGATTGCCATCGGCGCCTGCTGCCGGCTGCTGGGCGCCTGTTGCGACCCGGGGGCATTGCCGTCTTCGAGTTCGGCCAGGGCCAGGAAACGCCGATTATCGATCTGGGCGAGGCCGTGGGGCTCGCCTTAGTGACGATTCAGGCCGACTTGTCGGGGACGCCCCGCTGCGCCATGTTTCGCCGCATCTGATCGATGGGCGCGACGCGGTTCTTGGCCGGTCGCAACCGCGAAAATAGGGGGTTGGAAACTCTTGGCGAACCCGCTAGGGTCCGCCTAGGCATCCTTGGCATTCGCCGGGCCATCGATTCGGGGACGATCGATCGCCTTCGCAATTCGGCGAGTGCCGGGATCGACGCCTCCGGACATTCATTGCGCGTTGCGCATGTTTTGGCGAGCGGGGGGCGGCGACAATTTCCGTCGCTTCTCCCCTGCCGTTAGTTCTGAGGCAGTGTCGCATGGGCCGCCCCATCGACCATTGCAATGTGACCAGGAATGAAACCAGGGAACAACATTCGGCGCCCGCGCGGGCGTGGACCGCGCAAACCCCATGGCCACGGAATGGGTGGCCCCAACAAGGGCCAGAACTTCGACAGCGGCGCGGAATTCCGGGTGCGCGGCAATACGCATCAAGTTTTGGAGCGCTATCTGCAATTGGCGCGTGACGCCGGCGTTGCCGGCGATCGCGTGGCCGCGGAGAGTTATCTGCAGCACGCCGATCATTATTATCGTGTGCTGACCGCCATTCAGGACGGCCAGCGGCCGCGTGTCGGCGGCCGCGAAATCTCAATCGCGGATGTCAATGTTCAGAATGTCAGCCAGGGGCTGTCGGCGGCACTTTCCACCAGTTCGGCGCAGTTGAACCAGAATCCGGGCGCGATTGGCATCGACGGGAACCAGCAGAACGGTGCGGCGCCGATGGAGCCAGGCAACGGGCCGGCGCGGGAATCCGGCCAGGAGTTCAACCGCGCGCCCGCCGCGACTATGCCGCGAGGACCGGTCGACGGAGACCAGCAGCCCGCGCAGCCAGCCTTTGCGAGGGCTGCTCGGACCCCGGAGCCTATCCCAATGCCGATCCCGGTCGCTCTACCGGTCGCAATGCCGTCTCCTAGCCCAGCAATCGTGCCGCCCCCGGATGAACAGCCTGATTACCCGGAAGAACTGTTGCCGCAAGCCTCGCCGGTCGCGGCCGTTCCAATCAAGGCGGCATCCGTTGCGGAGGATGCGAATCGACCGATGCGCAGCCGCTTGCGGGGGCGGCCACGCGCACCCGCTCGACGGCCGTGCGAACCCGGCGAGGACGGGCCGGAATCCGAGGGCGTCGATCCCTAGCCACTGGCAAGCGCCTCTTGTTTCCCTGGTGACCCAGCCCATATTCGAAAGCGAGGCTTGGGGTCGGCCCCAGCCTTGACCGCATCCATGGCCGTGGGCCCGTCGCGGACACGGCCAAGCGAGGGCAAGGGCAATGGATCTGGAAAAATTTACCGAGCGGTCGCGGGGTTTCCTGCAATCGGCTCAGGCCTTGGCGCTGCGGTCTGGCCATCAACGGCTGACCGCCGAGCACCTGCTCAAGGTTCTTCTCGAGGACAAGGAAGGCATGGCCGCGGGCCTGCTGCGCGCGAGCGGCGCCGATCCCGCCAAGTCGCTTTCCGCCACCCAGCGTGAACTGGACAAGTTGCCGCGGGTCGAGGGTACCGGCGCCGGACAGGTCTACATGGGGCCGGAGCTGGCGCGGGTCCTGGGCCAAGCCGAGGAATTGGCGGCCAAGGCCGGAGATGGGTTCGTGACGGTCGAGCGTTTGTTGCTGGCGCTGGCCCTCACCACGGAATCACCCTGCGCGCGCGCGCTCAAGGATGCCGGCGCCAGCGCGCAAGGCCTGAATGCGGCGATCAACGATTTGCGCAAGGGCCGAACCGCCGAAAGCGCCACCGCCGAGGAGAGTTACGAGGCGCTCAAGAAATACGCGCGCGACCTGACCGCGATGGCGCGCGCCGGCAAGCTCGATCCGGTGATCGGGCGGGACGAGGAGATCCGGCGCACCATCCAGGTTCTGTCCCGGCGCACCAAGAATAATCCGGTGCTGATCGGCGAGCCATGTGTCGGCAAGACCGCGATCGTCGAGGGCTTGGCACTCCGCATCACCAATGGCGACGTGCCGGAAGGGCTGAAGCGCAAATCCCTGATGGCGCTGGATCTGGGCGCGCTCATCGCCGGCGCCAAGTTTCGCGGCGAATTCGAGGAGCGCCTGAAGGCGGTGCTGCAGGAGATTTCCGCCGCCGCCGGCGACATCGTGCTGTTCATCGACGAGTTGCACACCCTGGTCGGGGCGGGCAAGGCCGAGGGATCGATGGATGCCTCGAACATGCTGAAACCCGCGTTGTCGCGCGGCGAATTGCACTGCGTCGGCGCCACGACGCTCGACGAATATCGCAAGCATATCGAGAAGGACGCCGCACTTGCGCGCCGCTTCCAGCCGGTGTTTGTGAGCGAGCCCAATGTTGCCGAGACCATCTCGATCCTGCGTGGGCTGAAGGAAAAGTACGAGCTGCATCACGGCGTCAGGATCACCGACGCCGCGATCGTTGCCGCGGCCACTCTGTCCAACCGCTATATCACCGACCGCTTCCTGCCGGACAAGGCGATCGATCTGGTGGACGAGGCGGCGAGCCGCCTGCGCATGGAGGTGGATTCCAAACCCGAGGAGATCGACGAAATAGATCGCCGGCTGATCCAACGCAAGATCGAGCGCGAAGCCCTGAAGAAGGAAAGCGACGAAGCCTCGCGCGAGCGGTTGAAGCAACTGGTGCAGGAGATCGAGACACTGGAGGAGGACTCGCGCCGCCTGACCGCGCAATGGCAAAGCGAGAAGCGCGCGATCCAGGACACCCAGAAACTGAAGGAGCGCATCGACCAGTTTCGCCTGGAGGTGGAGCAGGTGCAGCGCAAGGGCGATTTCGCGCGCGCCGGCGAACTGACCTATTCGATCATTCCCGGCCTGGAGAAGCAGTTGCGGGATTCCGAGGCCGCCCAACAGCATCGCATGCTGAACGAAGTTGTGGCCGAGGCTGATATCGCGGGCGTGGTTTCGCGCTGGACCGGCATCCCGGTCGACAGGATGCTGGAGGGCGAGCGCGACAAGCTCTTGCGCATGGAAACGGTGATCGGCGAGCGGGTCATCGGCCAGCACGAGGCGATCCTGGCCGTTGCCAATGCGGTCAGGCGAGCACGCGCCGGCTTGCAGGATCCCAACCGGCCGATCGGCTCGTTCCTCATGCTTGGCCCGACCGGCGTTGGCAAGACCGAATTAGCCAAGGCCCTTGCCGGGTTTCTGTTCGACGATGACCAGGCGATGGCGCGGATCGACATGTCGGAATTCATGGAAAAGCATTCGGTCGCAAGGTTGATCGGGGCACCCCCCGGCTATGTCGGCTACGAGGAGGGTGGCGTGTTGACCGAAACGGTGCGGCGGCGCCCCTATCAGGTGATCCTGTTCGACGAGATCGAAAAGGCGCACCCAGATGTCTTCAACGTACTGTTGCAGGTCCTGGACGACGGGCGGCTGACCGATGGACACGGCCGGACCGTCGATTTCAAGAACACGTTGATCATCCTGACCTCTAATCTCGGCAGCGAGGCGCTGGCCACGCAGAAAGAGGGCGAGGACGTGGAGGCGGTTCGAGGCCAGGTGATGGAGGCGGTCCGCCATGCCTTCCGGCCGGAATTCCTGAACCGACTCGACGAGATCGTGCTCTTCCATCGCCTCTCGCGGGCGAACATGGTGGGCATCGTCGCGATCCAGTCGAGGCGGTTGAAGGACATGCTGGTTGAGCGCAAACTCGACCTCGATCTGGATGAAAAGGCGCGGGCGTGGCTGGCCGAGGCGGGCTACGATCCGGTCTATGGCGCCAGGCCCCTGAAGCGCGTCATCCAGCGCGAGTTGCAGAATTCGCTCGCGACCATGCTGCTCGAAGGAAAGTTCAAGCCGGGCGACGTGATCCGCGTCTCGGCGGACAAGAAGGGATTGACGCTGGACGGCGCCAGCCTTTGCGTGGCCGCCTGAGGCGTCCCGCGCAGACGGGAGTCGCGGGGGACTGAAGTGCTCGGGAAACGAATGTATCGGTTCTTCGCGTGTGCGGTTTTTGTCCTTGCGTTCTTCGGCGGGGCCTCGCCGGCATTGGCGTGCACCTGCGGCGAAACCATTGACCCCGCTCTGACCCTGCACAAGGCGGAAGTTATCTTTGATGGTGTGGTCGTGGACCGCGATCCGCTCGATCGCGATGTGGGCGACTTCTCCGACAAGATCGCCACGATGCGCGTGGACACGGTCTGGAAGGGCGACGTCGAGCTGGTGGTTGCGCTCAGATTCAATGAAGGCGAAACATCGTGCGGCGGTGCTCCGCCGCTCGGTCAGAAAATACGCATTCGCTCTTTTTACATTGGCCCCCGATCGGAAGTTTATTATTTCCAATGCGTGGGGCTACCGCTCGACGATCCAAGACTCAATCTGACATTGGCTGAATACAAGGCCCGGACCGAGGCGTTCCAGCGCCGGGCCGATACCGAAGGCTCGGCCGTGCAGTTCGAATTCGCGCAATACCTTGAGAGCAACCGTGAATTCACCCGCGCGCTGGAAATCCATCTGGCCTTGCTCGACCAAAACCCAGACGATTTCGAAGTCTTGCTGGGTGCGGCAATTCTTCACGTCAGGGTCGATCGGTTCGGCGATGGATCCGCCTTGGCAAAGGAAAAGATCGCCACCGCGCGCGCGATCGCGTCCAAGACAAAGGAGGCACATGGCAAGATCGCTCGCGCCGAGTTCGAGGCCCTTGGGATCTTCGACGAGACCTGGCAGGATTGGTCCGAGACGGAAAACTGGTTCAGGTGCGAAGGAAGATCGATCGATTTAAGCGATGCCTCGTTCGACAACGCACTCCTCCGCTATTGTTCCTTCGCGGGTCGCTCGTTGAGGAATGCGAGCTTCAGGGGCGCCGATCTGACCTATTCCCGCTTCGGCGAGGCGGACCTCTTGGGCGCCAAGTTCGATTGCGCCACGAAATTTCGGAATGGCTTCGATCCGCTGGCCGCCGGCATGATCAATGTGGAAGGAAGCTGCGCCGAGACGCCCTAGGGCCGATCGCGCACTCTCAATTCTGACAACCGATCGCGTCCTGGCAGGAAGCATCGAGTGCCGGCAGGCGTTCGGCGATCAATTGCTGTTCGGCCTGGCGGACGCGTTCGGAATCGATCCTGGCGACGTGATCCTTGAAGGTCTTTAGTTCCTTGCCCACGAGCTTGTCGCCGCCGGTGTTTTTCATCTTGGCCGGATTGATCGCCTCGCCGCCGATCAGGATTTCGTAATGCAGATGCGGCCCGGTCGAGCGCCCGGTGGAACCGACATAGCCGATCACTTCACCCTGCTTCACCTTATCGCCCTTCTTCAGGGCCTTGGCGAACCGGGTCATGTGGCCATAGGCGGTCTGGTACTGGCCGCTGTGCCGGATGCGAATGTAATTGCCGTAATCGCTCCGCCGTTCGATCTGGGCGATTGTACCACTCCCGGCAGCGAAAATCGGCGTGCCCGTGGGCGCGCCGAAATCGACACCCTTGTGCATCTTGCTGTAGCCCAGCAGCGGGTGCTGGCGCATGCCGAAGCCCGATGTGATGCGCGCACCGTCGATCGGCGTTCGCAGCAAGGTCTTGCGAACGGTTTCGCCGGTCGCGTTGTAGTACTCCCCAACGCCGTCGCGTTCGTAGAAGTATACGGGAATCGTATTTCCGCTCAGCGTCAGCGATGCGAACAGGATGTTCCCGGCCTTGGCGAATTCGCCTTCCTGGGTTTCTACCCGCTCATAGAGCACCTCGAAGGAATCCCCGGGCTGGATGTCGCGTTGGAAGTCGATGTCGAAGGAGAAGGTGCGGATCAGGCTCGAAACAACGGACACCGGCAATTCAGCCTCGCGCGCCGCGTCGAAAAGACTTGAATCGATCCTGGCGGTCGCGCGCACCCGGCGCTCGACCAAAGGCTTGTCGATGGCCTTGGCGATGAATTGACCCTCGTCGCTCCTGGATACGGTGACGTCGGTGAGGACGCTCGGCTCGAAACTGAGGCTCACCAGCTGCTGGTCGGGTGCGGGCGCGCCACCGGCGGCGGTGGCGATGTTAAGCGTGATTTCCTGGCCAGCTTGCAGATCGCGCGGCTTGAATACGTCGTCGATGGCGCCGATCGCGTCATTCGCTTCGTTATAGCTGAGTCCGGCATCGACCAGCAGGCCGAACAACGTATCGCCGCGCTGGACCTCGATGATTTTCTGGGTCTCCAGTGCGATCGCATCGGCGATCGGCGTGTCGCTCATCGCCAATGAATCCTGCCAGTCCTCCGCCGCCTGTTCCGCCAATAGATCGAAATCCACCAGCGGCGGCAGCGCATCCTCGATGCCGACCGGCGGGTCGATCAGCCGTGTCGCGACGGCGACGAGGCTGCTCTCTTCGACTGGCGCCGCGGCCACGGGCTTGTCGTATTCGGCACGCGTCAGTCCGGCGATCGGATACGGAAAATCGGCAAAAGTATTGGGCGGATCCAACAACAATCGTGGCGGTGGATCGACCGGCCGGATGATCGCGATCGGTGCTGGCATGTCGGGTGGCGTGATGTCGGCCAGCAACCGCCGTGCCCAAGCGGGAACCTCGTCGCGTGCAATCTCGGAATGAGCCAGGTCACCAAGCGCCTCGGGGCCGGCGAAATCGGAGGCCAACGCTGGGTCAATTGCCGCCGGGCGATGCGACCAGATGGCGCCGAGACCACCCAACAGCACAAAACCCGCCGCCGTGTAGCGCAGGTAATAGCCGAGGGTAGCCCAAGTACGGCTGTTCCCGTTTACCACTCGATCTTCCCCCAAGAGCCACCGCAAGATCAGCGGTCGCAATCCCAAACGCCCTGTCCGTCCCTTGCGACCCGGATCGGTAACCATCTCCCGATCGCCGAACTCGACCGAGAAACTCAAGCATGCTCGATTGCTGGCGGTCATGTCAACCAAGATATCCCAGATGGATCATCGGTTTAGATACAGTTTCCCGAAATTTTTCGATCCTGGTCCGAATTGGACAGGCCGTTTTGAAGTTTTAGCACACTGTTGGTTAATATTGACCTAAGTGCATGCGCACCGGCTGGAGATCCGCAGGGACCCATTCGTGGGGCTGCGACATGGCCCCATCGTCGATCGGAGGCCATTTTTTTGGAGATTTTTCAGTGGTTTGCGGTCGCGTTGCTTTTTGGACCGGAACCATTGACACGGCCTTGGATGGCAAGTATAAGCCGCCTCCCGCTAGCAAACTTGATTGGCGCTGGCAGGCCCTCGCGGGCTTGGGCGTTGGTTTGCCTTGGCTAGGGGTGGCTATTTGACATTGTTGTTTGTGAGAAGGGATTCGCGGGCGGCGGCTTGTGGCTGGTTTGGCCATTCGATGCCGGACGCGTTTCTTGGTTGGTTGGCTGGATGGGTTCTGATGACTGGAGCGATCTGGTTTTCAGGCCTGGTTGGTTGACCGGCTTGATATGACGCGTTTGTGCAAAGGATGGCCTTTGGTTATGGCTGGCTTGGCTTTATTGGCTGGGCTGGCATGTTAACCTGAGAGTTTGATCCTGGCTCAGAACGAACGCTGGCGGCATGCTTAACACATGCAAGTGGAACGGGATCCGGACTTCGGTCCGGTGAGAGTGGCGGACGGGTGAGTAACGCGTGGGAACCTGCCCATTGGTTCGGAACAACCGCGGGAAACTGCGGCTAATACCGGATACGCCCCTGGGCTTGCTTGGGGGGAAAGATTTATCGCCGATGGAGGGGCCCGCGTCCGATTAGGTAGTTGGCGGGGTAATGGCCCACCAAGCCATCGATCGGTAGCTGGTCTGAGAGGATGATCAGCCACACTGGGACTGAGATACGGCCCAGACTCCTACGGGAGGCAGCAGTGGGGAATATTGGACAATGGGGGCAACCCTGATCCAGCAATGCCGCGTGAGTGATGAAGGCCTTCGGGTTGTAAAGCTCTTTTGCCAGGGACGATGATGACGGTACCTGGAGAATAAGCCCCGGCTAACTTCGTGCCAGCAGCCGCGGTAATACGAAGGGGGCGAGCGTTGTTCGGAATTACTGGGCGTAAAGGGCGCGTAGGCGGTTTGGCGAGTCAGGCGTGAAATTCCCGGGCTTAACCTGGGGGCTGCGCTTGATACTGCCGGACTTGAATTCGGGAGAGGATGGCGGAATTCCCAGTGTAGAGGTGAAATTCGTAGATATTGGGAAGAACACCGGTGGCGAAGGCGGCTCTCTGGTCCGGTACTGACACTATAGTGCGAAAGCGTGGGGAGCAAACAGGATTAGATACCCTGGTAGTCCACGCTGTAAACGATGCGCGCTAGATGTCGGGGAGCTTGCTCTTCGGTGTCGTAGCTAACGCGATAAGCGCGCCGCCTGGGGAGTACGGTCGCAAGATTAAAAC
>CAZIUB010000086.1:0-24056 GCA_964542425.1 uncultured Rhodospirillaceae bacterium
CCATCAAGCCACGGTCGCGAAGGTCGAACGCCTGCTCAACCGCAGGCCTAGAAAATCGCTCGGATTCAAAACGCCAAACGAGGTCTTTTACGCTCTGTCCAGACGCCGCTAAACTTTATGCACTGGCTACTTGAATCCGCGATTGGAAACATGCGGCCCGACTTTCGTGGAAGTTTCGGAGCGCCTCATGCATCGCGCTGCTTCGAAAGTTGGCACTGGGGGCGCCCAGGGTGGCCACCATCAACCCATCGCGGCTTTATGCATCGCGCTGCTTCGAAAGTTGGCCCTAGGATAGGATGCGTGGGCGTTTCAGGCCAGGGTATCGACTTGTCCGCCGACCGGCCCGTCGCCACCCGTCGCTGGATCGCCCTTGGCCACGCCGACCATGGCTGGCCGCAGCAAGCGCTCATGCAACGTATAGCCGGCCTGCAGGACCTGGACGATCGTTCCTGGCGGCTGGCCGGTCCCCGGGACCTCGAACATGGCTTGGTGCAGATGGCTGTCGAAACGCTCGCCCATCGGCCAGATCTTGACCATCGCTTGGCGTTCCAATGCCTGCTCCAATTGGCGTTCCGTCGCCAGAACGCCCTCATGCAGGTTGTGCAATGCCTCGTCATTGGCCAGCGCCTCGGCCGGAATCGCATCCAACGCCCGGCGCAGATTGTCGGCGACCTGTAATACCTCGCGGGCGAAATCGGCGATCGCGAACTTCGCGGCGTCGTCCTTTTCCCGGAGCGCCCGGCGGCGGACATTCTCGGTCTCGGCCAGTATGCGCAGCAATTGGTCCTCGAGTGCCGCCGATTCCGCGCGCAGCGCCGCCAGCTCGGCCTCGGGCGTGATCCCCGGAATGGCGGCGCCGTCGTCGATCGGCGGCGTTTGCGCGCCGCCAATCTCCGGTTCGTCGGCCTGATCCCTGGTCTCGTCGTTCATGATCGTCTGATTGTCTGTCGAAACAGCGCCTAATTAGGGTGGAAGGCTCGCCGGATCAACCGAAAAGCGCCCGCTTCCCGGCATTTGGTTAGTGTTGTGGTTGCAACGCTTGATTCCCGATCATTCCCGTTGGAACCACAACACAGGCCATTGGTTTGGCTAGTGTTCCGGGCCGAATTTCCGGGATCGGAATGTCGGTTGACGAAAACTAGCGGCCTCCCTTCATCCCAAGACCCGGCCGATGACCTTGGCGGTATAATCGACCATCGGGATGATGCGCGCGTAATTCAGCCGGCTGGGGCCGATCACCCCGATAGCGCCCACCAATTGCCGCTGGCTATCCCGGTAGGGCGAGATCACCGCCGAACACCCGGCGAGCCCGAACAACTCGTTCTCGGCCCCGATGAAGATCTGGACGCCATCGGCGCGGTCGGCCGCCTCCAGGACCCTGAGCAATTGCTCCTTGGTCTCGAGGACTGAGAACAGCGCCCGGAGCCGCTCCAGATCGGCCACCTCCTGCACGTCTTCCAGAAGATGCGATTGCCCGCGCACGATCAGCGCGCCATCGGGCCGGGACTTGTCCGCCCAGGTGGCAAGGCCTGCCTCCACCACTTGGCGCGTGAGTGCGTCCAGCTCCGCGCGATGCTGGGCCAGATCCTCCATGATCTCCTTGTGCGCCATCGCGAGATTTCGCCCGGCCACGCGCTGGGTCAGGTAGTTGGTCGCCTCCACCAGGCAGGAAGCCGGCAGCCCCGCCGGCACATCGACGATGCGATTCTCGACCATCCCGCCCTCGGTCACCAGCACGACGAGCGCCCTTCCCGGCGCCAGATGCACGAATTCGACGTGTTTCAGCGGCCGGTCGCTCTTGGGCGCCATGACCAGCCCGGCGCAGCGCGACAGGCCGGAGAGCATGGTCGTCGCCTGGTCGAGCACGTCCTCGAAGCTGCGCCCGCTCGCGTTGCAGCGCCCGTCGATCGCCTCGCGCTCCTCTTGGGTGAGGCCGCCCAATTCCATCAGCCCATCGACGAAAAGCCGCAACCCCAACTCCGTGGGTAGCCGCCCGGCGGAAGGGTGCGGCGCGAAGAGAAGCCCAACCTCCTCCAGATCCGACATCACGTTGCGAATGGTCGCCGGCGAAAAATGACCGAGCCGGCGCGAGAGCGTGCGCGATCCGACCGGCTCGCCCGTCTCCATATAGGTGTCGACGATCAGCCGAAAAATCTCGCGCGACCGCTCCGACATTTCGCGCAAGACCGGCCGATGTTGGCCGATGCCGCTCTTGGGAATGTATTGCATCCACGCGTTCCCGCTTGGTTCCAGATTGAATTTAGGGACACAATGGCGCCGCGTCAACATTGGCGGCCGATCATGATCGCTCCCACGTGTTCCAGGCGTCGCGCTGGACCCGGGCAATAACCCCATTGTAGGGTCGCGCCCGATTGGACGGATACCTTGGAGGATAGGTCCCGATGCGCCCTTCCGGCCGCGCCGATGACGAGATGCGCCGCGTCGAATTGCTGATCGACGTCAACAGATACGCCGAGGGCTCGTGCCTGGCCAAGTTCGGCGAGACCCAGGTTCTATGCACCGCCTCGCTCGACGACAGGGTGCCCCCTTTCCTGCGCAACACCGGCCAGGGCTGGGTGACGGCGGAATACGGCATGCTGCCGCGATCGACCCACACTAGGTCCGAGCGCGAGGCGGCCAAGGGCCGGCAATCCGGCCGCACCCATGAGATCCAACGCCTGGTCGGGAGGGCGCTTCGCGCCGTCACCGATCTCGGCGGCTTCGGCGAGCGCCAGATCAAGATCGATTGCGACGTGCTTCAGGCCGATGGCGGCACCAGGACGGCTGCCATCACCGGCGCCTATGTGGCGCTCTATAGGGCGTTCCGGCACATGCACAAATTGGGCGCGGTCAAGGCCATTCCGATGATGGATCAGGTGGCCGGCGTCTCCTGCGGGCTGGTCGATGGCCGGGCCTTGCTGGATCTCGACTATGCCGAGGATTCGGGCGCCCAGGCCGACGCCAATTTCGTTTTGACCGCCAAGGGTGGCATCGTCGAGGTGCAGGGGACGGCGGAAAAGACGCCGTTCAACGAATCCGAATTCACGAGAATGATGGGGCTCGCGCGAAAAGGCGTCGCCGAATTGACCGCGCTCCAGCGCCTGGTGCTGGGGCTTTCGTGAACGATGCCGGGACACGCGCGCGCCTATTCGCGGGCGGGCGCTTGGTCATCGCCAGCCACAATCCCGGCAAGCTCGGCGAAATCGCGGAACTCATGCTCCCCTTCGGCGTGGCGGTCGTTTCCGCCGCTGCCCTGGGATTGCCGGAGCCCGAGGAAACCGAATCAACCTTCGTCGCCAACGCGACTTTGAAGGCCTTGGCTGCCGCCAAGGGGGCGGGATTGCCGGCGCTTGCCGATGATTCCGGCCTGGTCGTGGATGCGCTGGGCGGCGCGCCCGGTATTTTCTCGGCGCGCTGGGCCGGTCCCAGCAGGGACTTCGATGCCGCCATGAAACGCGTACTCGGCGAACTCGAAGGCCAGGGCAATCGCGCCGCGCGCTTCGTTAGCGTGCTGGCGCTGGCTTGGCCCGACGGACATTGCGAGATATTCGAGGGCATCGCGGAAGGCACGATCGCGAGCGCGCAACGGGGCCAGAACGGCTTCGGTTACGACCCGATTTTCCTGCCCACCGGCCGCGATTTGACCTTCGGCGAAATGCGGCCTTCGGAAAAGAACGCCGTCAACCATCGCGCCAAGGCCTTCGCGAAACTGGCCGCCGCCTGTTTCGGGAACGTTGCCCTGCGCCAACTTTCGAAAAAAGCGTGATACATGAACCGCTCCGATGCCGCCACGAAAGTTGGCACGGTTGACCCAATGATAGTACCCGCCGGCGTGTGGCTTTCGGTGTCATTTGGCTCAATTCAGCTATCAGCGACGGCGGGTACTGGGCCGACTTTCGAAAAAAGCGTGATACATGAACCGCTCGGACGCTTCGACGAATGTGGGGCCGCATGTCGCAAGATGATGAGTCGCCCGCCGAATTGAGCCGGCGGCGCTCTGTTGGCTCGAATCAACCGGTCCCTCGACGGCGGGGACCAGGGCCATGAACCCGGGCTTCGGCATTTACGTGCATTGGCCGTTCTGCCGGTCCAAATGCCCCTATTGCGATTTCAATTCGCATGTCCGCGATCGCATCGACCATGGACGATGGCGGGAGGCGCTGCTGGGCGAGCTCGCGCATTTCGCGCGGCTGACACAGGATCGCGTTGTCACCAGCTTGTTCTTTGGCGGCGGCACGCCTTCGCTGATGGAAGTGGAGACCGTCGGCGCGTTGATCGAGGCCGTCGGGCGGCACTGGGCGCTCTCGCCCGAACTCGAGGTGACACTCGAGGCCAATCCGAATTCGGCGGAAGCCGCGAAGTTCAAGGGGTTTCGCGAATGCGGCGTGAACCGCCTGTCGCTCGGCGTGCAAAGCCTGGATGACGAAGCGCTCAGATTTCTCGGCCGGCGCCACGATGGGGGGCAAGCGATCGCCGCCCTCGACCTCGCCAAGAAAATCTTTCCGCGCGTTTCCTTCGATCTGATCTATGCAAGGCCGGGGCAAGAGACCTCCGACTGGGCGCGCGAGCTTGACGCGGCACTCCTTCACGCCGCCGACCATCTTTCGCTTTATCAATTGACCATCGAGCCCGGGACCCAGTTCGAGCAATCCCACGCGCGCGGCGACTTCTCGATGCCCGAGGAATCGCTGGCGGCCGATCTCCATGAATGCACCATCGCGCGGCTGGGGGAGGCCGGGCTCGTCGATTATGAGATTTCCAATTTCGCGAGGGAAGGCGCCGAATCGCGGCACAACCTCGTCTATTGGCGTTACGGCGATTACGTGGGCGTCGGGCCCGGCGCGCATGGCCGCCTCGCGCTGGAGAATGGCCGCATCGCCACCCGCCAGCACCGCGCGCCTGAAATTTGGCTGGACATGGTGGAGGCGGCGGGCCACGCCTCGCGCGGGCACACTTCCGTGACACCCCGCCAGGCGCTCGAGGAAATGCTGATGATGGGGTTGCGCCTGCGCGAAGGTGTTTCGCTGGATCGCGTCATCTCCGTCACTGGCCGAACACTTCCCGAGTGGATATTGCAATCGAAGATCGACCCGCTGATCAACGGCGGATTCCTGGAGCTGGACGATACTTGCCTTCGCTCGACCGATCGGGGAAGGCGCGTGCTCGACGCGCTTCTGCCGCGATTGCTGGCCTGATTCTCCCTCTCCCACGCCTCTCGGACGAATGTCCGCCTTCGCGGACGGGGCGGGAGAGGGCCGGGGTGAGGGCGAGCGGCAACAAACGGAGCATGCCATGCTGCTGAAGGACAAGGTCACCATCGTCACCGGCGGAACCTCGGGGATAGGTGGCGCCATCGCGCTTGAATGCGCGCGCGAAGGTGCCCGCGTCGTCATCAGCGGCCGCAACCGTCAGGCGGCCGAAAAGCTCGCCGCGGAGATCACGCAATCCGGCGGTGCTTGCCGGTACATGCTTGGCGACATGACCGAACCAAGATTCCCGGCCTTGCTCGCGGCCGATGTGCTTGCGCGTGAGGGGCGCATCGACGTGCTCGTGAACAATGCCGGCATCATCCATCGCGGCACCGTCGAAACCTGCACCGACGAGGAATGGGAACACACTTTCGCCGTCAACGTGACTTCCGTATTCCGCATGTCGCGCGCCGTCATTCCGGCGATGCGCGGCGCGGGCGGCGGGTCGATCGTCAATATCGCCTCCGATTGGGCGCTGGTCGCCGCCCACGACGCGGCTGCCTATGGCGCGAGCAAGGGTGCGATCGCACAACTCACGCGCTCCATGGCCATCGACCATGCGCCCGACCATATCCGCGTGAACGCAATCTGCCCCGGCGACACCGACACGCCGATGCTGGAAACGGCAATCGCGGGCGTGGATCGCCAAACGCGCCTCAAGCACCTGGGGGCCGCCATCCCCATGGGCCGCGTCGCTGAGCCCCGCGAGATCGCTTGCGCCGTCGCGTTTCTGGCGTCCGACAAGGCCGCCTATATCACCGGCGCGCTGCTGCCGGTCGATGGCGGCAACACCGCGCGCTAACATGCGCGCCCCGCGCGAAAAATCCCCCTCGGCCCCTCAAGTCGGCGGGCGCCAGGCCGGATCGATCATGACATAGCCGCTGATGTTGTACTTGACCGCGTTCACCGGCGAGACGCCCTGATGCGGGTGGGTCCAATAGGGCGGGAAGAGGGCCATCATCCCGGCCCTTGGCTTGACGCGGAGCGATTGGAACGGGAATTCCGTATATCCGCCCTCGTCGATGTCGCGCAGATACAGAAGCACCGCCACCATCCGGTCGTGGGTGCCGGAGATCGTTGCGTCCACATGCAAGCCGAACCCTTGGCCCGGCTCGATCCGCTCCATCAAGGGCGGCGTGCGCTTGGTCGCCGGCGATTCCAGAAGCTGTTTCAAGACGAAGAAGCTGGCCGCGTATTGTGCCAGGTTTTTCTCCAGCGCCTCCAGGTAGCGCTGCACCACATCGGCCCATTCCGGCAGGGTAGAGATCTGCAGCATGGTGCCGCTGCGGATTCTGGGCTGCTTGCGACTGGCGGTCGAGCTCGGCTCTAGCCTCGGATCGGCCTCGAAGCGCCGGATGATCTCCTCGCAATATTCGTGGCTGAAGGTGTCGCGGAAAAGCCGGATGAAATTGGGCTGCGGCGGGATGGCACTCGCGAGAGGCGCGCCGCTCGGCTTGGGATCGGGATCGGGGCCCATGTTTCGGCTCGGCACCCGCCTCAATTGACCTGGGGCACGAAGCTTGGCGGCGCCGGGTCGCGCGTGCTGGGGCCGCCTGCGCCCAGTTCCAGGATCGCCATGCCGCGCTCGGTCGTGCCCCCCGCCATCAAGCGGAAAATGCCCCCGGCGCCCACGAACCCGTCCGGATCTGTGAGCGAGGCGGCGGAATATTCCCGCCCCTTCGCCACCTTGCCCAATTGGATGGCGAGCGTGGTCGCGTCATGGACCAGGGAAGCCCGCGGGTCGGGCTCGCCCCCGAAGGCATCGCGATAACGCGCGGCGAAATCCAGCCATCGCTCCGGCGCCAGGGCCGGATACCACCCCCCGGCAAGGCCCGGTTCCTGGTTGAGGCCCGGATCGTTCTGCCACAGCCCGGTGCCGAGCATGCGCACGCGCGCCGGATCGAGACCGGAATCGATGAGCAGAGGTGCTATCTGGCGAAGCCTCGCCCCGCCCTCGGCGATCAAGAGGGCATCGAAGCCCACCGTGCGTTCGGCCTGGACCAGAACCTGGATCGCGCTAGCGAAATCGCCCGCCCCCGGGTCATAGAAAGCGGCCTGCCCCAGGCTTCCGCCCAGCCTCTCCACCGTCTCGCGCAACGAAGCCAGCACCAGCGTGCCATAGGGCGAATTGGGCGCGAGGATCGCGATCCGCCGCATTCCCTGCGACAGCGCGAACCCTGCGACCCGGTTGACTTCCATGCGCGGGGCCACGCCCAGCACGTAAATCCCGGGCTGGGCCAGCGTCACATCGTTGGTGAAGGCGAGGACCGGCACCTTCGCGTTTGAGGCGATGGAGGCGATGCGCTTCAAATCGGCGCCGAAGACCGGACCCAGAAGAATGTCGACATCGCGCGAAAGAAGCGCCCTGGCCGCCAGTTCCGGATTGGAGGGGGGTGCCGTGTTCTCGACCATGAGCCTGAATGTATCGTCGCCCACCTCAAAGAGGCCCATTTCGGCCGCCTGGTGCAGCGCCCGCCCCAGACTGGCGTTCTTGCCCGAAAGCGGCAACAGGAGCCCGATCATGGCGCCGTATGACGGTTTGGCCGGCCTTGCCGCCTGAGGCGCCGGCGCAGGTGCTGGCGCCGGGGCGGGTTCCGCCGCCACCTCGGGCGCGGTTTCCGGGAAAAAGATCGGCTGATCCGACGCGCAACCCACCAACGCCAGAATTGCCACCGCCATGCAACACTTCAAGAAGCCGCGCAAATCGGGCATCGTATCGACCTTGCCACCTTCCCCGAGACGGTCCTTGCCGAAGCCTAGCCACAGAGTTGCCGGAAGTAAACCAAGCCCCGCCGGAACAGGCTTGGGTTGCCTCGGCCTGGTCGCGACCCCCATCGGCAATCTGGGCGACATGACCCAGCGCGCGATCGTTTGGCTGAAGGCCGCCGATTTGATTGCCTGCGAGGATACCCGCGTCAGCCTCCGGCTGCTGCGCCATTTCGGCATCGAGAAGCCGCTTCTTTCCTATCACGACCACAACGCGGAGCGCATGCGCCCCAAGATCCTGGAGCGCTTGGGCGAGGGTGAGCGCGTGGCCCTCGTCAGCGATGCCGGCACACCGCTGGTCAACGATCCCGGCTACAAGCTGGTGGTGGAGGCGATTGGGTCCGGGATTCCGGTCACCATCCTCCCCGGGCCAAGCGCGGTCATCGCCGGCCTGCTGCTTTCGGGTCTCCCCACCGATCGGTTCCTGTTCGCCGGCTTTCTGCCGCCAAAGAGTGCGGCGCGCCGCCGCGAATTGGCCGAACTCGCGGGAATTCGGGCAACCCTGATCCTGTTCGAAACCGCGCCTCGCCTCGCCGCCTCGCTTGCCGACATGAACTCGATCCTGGGCAATCGCCAGGCATCCGTATCGCGCGAGATCACCAAGATGTTCGAGGAGACCCGCCGTGGGACCCTCTCGGAAATGGCCGCTCACTATGCTTCCTCGGCGCGGCCCAGGGGCGAGATCGTAGTGGTGATCGGCCCACCGGCGGAAGAGGCACCCGAAAGCATCGATCTCGACCGGCACTTGGCCCAGGCCCTGCGTCTGGGCAGCCTCAAGGACGCGGTCGCCGCTGTCTCGGCCGCGACCGGGCTTCCCCGGCGCCAAGTCTATGAGCGCGCTCTCGCCCTTGGCAAGAGGCCGGCGCCATGAAGGCCGAACGCCATCGCGCGCAGGCGCGCGGCGCTCGCGCCGAAAGCCTGGCCTGCTGGCTGTTGCGGGCCAAGGGCTATCGGATCCTCGCGCGTAACTGGCGCTGCCCGCAGGGCGAGATCGACATTCTCGCGCGCCGTGGCCCCGTTCTGGCGGTCATCGAGGTCAAACGGCGTCGGCAAAATGCCCAGGCCGTGGAATCCCTGGGTCCGCGCCAGCGTCGGCGGATCGAGCGCGCGCTGGTTGTCTTTCTCGCCCGGCATCCCGATCTGGCTGGCCTCGCCATCCGGTTCGACGCCATCACCGTCGATCGCTGGCTTGTGCCCCGCCATGTGGCGCCGGCGTGGCAGCCCGAATCATACTAGGGCATCATGCGAACATGCGCGTCGAGTCGCGATGTGACTGGCACTTCGCCGTTCTGCGAATGGCCCTGCTGGGGCTTGTCCTGATGGGTGCCACCGCCTGTTCGCCCATCGGCATGGGAATCGGCGCGGCGGCGACGGTCGCCGACATGGCGATGCAGGAACGCGGCCTGGTGGCCGCCGCTGGCGACGATGTCATCTGGACCGAGATCAATCGCCGCCTGCTGGATCACAGCCTGGCCCTTGCCCAATCGGTTCATGTCCAGTCGCATGAGGGCCGCGTGTTGTTGACCGGAAGGGTGGATCGGCCCGAACTGAGATTGGCGGCGCTCCGCGCCGCCTGGGGGGCGCCCTGGGTGCGCTCGGTCAGGAGCGAGATCGTGCTGGCCGGCGGGCGCTCAACCGGCCAATTCGCGCTTGACGGCTGGCTCATCGGCCGGCTGCGGACCAAGCTCTTTTTCGATCGCGAAATTCGTGCCAACAATTACAGCATCGAGTGCATCGACGGCGTGATCTATCTCATCGGCGTCGCCCAGGACCGAGAGGAACTCCAGCGCGTGGTTGATCATGCCCGCGACATCCCCTATGTCCGGGACGTGTTGACCGAGATGCGCCTCAGCAACGAAAAGCTCGCCCCAATTCCCGCGGCACCCCCGGCGCTGGAAAACGCGGCGATCGGCGAGGACGCCGGCTCGGGCGCCGCGTTGCCGTGAGCGCCGATGCCACGATCGAGGCGGCCTTGCGCCGCATTGGCGGGCTTGCCGACGAAAAGATCGTGCTCGCCGAGGCCGCTCTTCTCTGCGCCATCGACGAGCGGCCGGAGATCGAGCTCGAGCGTTATCGCCGCCATCTGCTGGATCTGGTGGCCGAGCTCTCGCGCCGGGACAAGGTCTCGCGGATGGAATCGGACGAGCCCGATCTCTCCCGGCGCGCCGACATGCTGCGCCAGGTGATGGCCGGGCACTACAATTATGCCGGCGACGAGACCGATTACGACGACTTAAGGAACGCCGATCTCGCCCATGTCATCGACCGGCGCCGGGGCCTGCCGGTCGCACTCTCGATCCTCTATATCCACGCCGCGCGCGCCATCGGCTGGGCGATCGAGGGGCTGAACTTCCCGGCGCATTTCCTGGTCCGGTTGAACCTCGCCGGAAAGGCGGCGATCCTCGACCCCTTCGAAGGCGGGATCGAGCGCTCGATCCCGGAACTCCGCCAATTGGTGAAGGCCAGGTCGGGAGCGGAGGCGGAGTTGAAGCCGGAACACTTTTTGGCCCTCACCAATCGTCAGATCCTGCTCAGGCTCCAGAACAACATCAAGGTGCGGCGCATCCAGGAAGGCGATCTCAAGGCCGCCGAACGCACCTTGAGCCGCATGCTGTGGATCGCCCCCGATCAGGCCGATCTGTGGCGCGAAAGCGGCATCCTCAACATGCGGCTCGACAATCTCCTGGCCGCGCGACGCTCGCTCTTGAAGTTCCTCGACCTCTCCGACAACGAGGCCCAGCGCCAGCGCGTAGCCAAGCTCCTCCAGGACATCGGCCAGCAATTGCATTGAGCCCTACCCTGGCCTATTTGGCATCAGGGCCATTCATTCAGGCCCGAGCCAGGGCGTTTCCCCGCCCAGTCAAGACCGCCAGTATCCCAATCATTACCTCTTGGGTAATGCTCGGAATCGTATTACCTTTCAGGTAACGATTGCGGCGCGCCAGTCATGGAACTCAGGTTTGCCAACCGGAAACTCGAGCGCCAGTTGTCGGATTCCAAGGCGATGCGGAGGGCCTATGGCGAGCGGACCAAGCGAATTCAGATGCGGCTGGATCTCTTGCGAGCTGCGCGTAGCTTGGCTGATGTGCCGATCGGGCCACCGCCCCGTCGCCATGAATCGAGCGCGGATTGGGCCGGGCACTTCGCGGTGGATGTCACGGGCAATTGGCGGCTGATCTTCCGGCCCGCCCATGACCCGATCCCAAGATCGGTGGATGGTGGCATCGATTTGAACAGGGTGACCGCCGTGGAGATCGTGGCCATTCTGGACTACCACGGCAAATGATGGGTGGATGGGGCGGGAAATGAATATTCCCGAAAAAATGACCAGCCCATTTTCGCCAAACTGGGCGACGCACCCAGGCGAGCATTTGATGGAATTCATCGATGCGCTTGGCTGGTCGCAGGCTGAATTTGCTCGGATCGCGGATTTGACGCCGAAGCTGGTCAGCACCATCGTGACCGGCAAGAACCCGGTCACGCCCGATACGGCGATCAAGCTCGAGCGCGTCCTGGGGCTGAAGGCGGGAATTTGGCTCAATCTGCAAGCCGGCTGGGAGCTCTTTCAGGCCAAGATCGAGGAGGAAAAGAAGGCGACTTCCCCCCGGGCAAAAACCTGGCTGGCGCTATTTCCGATTGGGGAGCTGAAGGCGCGCGGGAAATTGCCCAACACCAGGGACGACCGCGCGCTCATGGGGGCACTCCTCACATTTCTCGGCATCGGCTCCCCGAGCGGTTTTGCCGCGAAACTTGCCTCGCTTTGCGTCCATCATCGCCAATCCAAGTCCTTCGAGAGCTCTCCGTATCATGTCTATTCGTGGCTGAAGCTGGGTGAGGACCAGGCAAGGGCGGTGGAACTGCCGGCCTATGATCGGAAAAAGTTTGTCGAGGCTGTTCGCAAGATCAGGAATTTAACCGTTGAAAGCCCCGATATCTTCGAGCGGCGCATGAAGGCGCTTTGCCGGGGTGCGGGTGTCGCACTGGTGTTTGAAAAATCAATGCCCGGAACGCGCCTCTTCGGATCGGCGCGATGGCTGGACAACGATCACGCGATGATCCAGATGTCGCTTCGCCTGAAATCCAACGATCAATTCTGGGGGGCGTTTTTCCACGAGGCGGCGCATCTTGTGCTTCATGAGGGTCGGAACTTCGTGGACGATCAGGATGGCCAGGGGGATGGCTTCGAAGAGGAAGCCGATCGATGGGCGGAAGAAGTATTGATAGGCAAGGCACGCTTGGCCGAATTCAAGAGCCAGTTGCCACGTGCGGAAACGCAAGTGACAAGGTTTTCCAAGGAAGTCGGCGTTCACCCTGGAATCGCGGTCGGCAAGCCGCAAATCGCGGACAAGTTGCCACGCCGCAACTTCAGCCAACTCAAGAAGTACCCCGCCCAGCCGGATGATTGAAAGGCTCGCCCGGTAGTCGCATCGAGGATTTTTCCCGGGACGCCGCCTGTGCCTCCGGCTAGTTTTCCCCCATGCGAATCATCGTCATCGGCGCCGGCGTGATTGGCGCGACATCGGCCCATTGGCTGGCGGCGGCCGGCCACAAAGTCGTAATCCTGGAACAGGCGGCGGGCCCCGCCCAAGGGGTGAGTGCCGGCAATGGCGGGCAATTGGCCTACGCCTATGTGGAGCCCTTAGCCGCGCCCGACATCTGGGCCATGCTGCCGGCGCTGCTTTTGGGCCGGGAGAGCGCGGTTCGCGTCACGCGCCCCTTCGACCCCGCGTTTCTTGTCTGGGCCTCGCGTTTTCTCATGCGCTGCCGGCAATCGGCGTTGGATTCGGCGCTTGTCCACCTCTTGTCGTTGTCGCTGGAGAGCCGTCGGGCGCTTGATTGGCTCTTGGAACGCCAGGCCTTGGAGTTTGCCTATCGCAAGGCCGGCAAGCTCATTCTCTATCGCGATGCGCCCGCCCTCGACGCCGCCGCACGCCTCCTGGGTGCCAAGCGAGAGCGTGGGTATTCGCTCGAGATCCTGGACGAGGCCGCCGCCCGCGCCCTTGAACCCGCCTTGGCCGATTACCGGGCACCGATCGCCGGCGCCGTTTACGCGCCCGATGACGCGATCGGCGATTGCGCGCTCTTCACTGGCGCGCTGATCGCTGCCGGCGTGGCGCGCCAAGGCTTGCGCCTGCATGTGGGTTGCCAAGTCACCGGGCTTCTTGGCGACCGCTCCCGTGTGAGGGGTGTGGCGACCGCGAATGGCGAGATCGCGGCCGATGCCGTCGTTCTGGCCGCCGGTCTTGAGGCCCGCGCGCTTGCCCGCCCGCTGGGGCTCAAGCTGCCCATTTATCCCGTCAAGGGCTACAGCCTGACCGCACCCGCCGGCGCCCAAGCCCCCGCCATCAGCCTCACCGACCGCGCCGAACGGCTGTTGATCACGCGCCTGGGCGACAAGGTCCGGGTGGCGGCCTTCGCCGATTTCGATGGCTGGCACGATCACCCCAATTCCGCCCGCGCCGATGAACTCACGTCGCTGGCCCGGCGCCTCTATCCCCAAGCCGCCCGATGGGACGAGGCCGAGCCGGTCTGGATGGGAAGCCGGCCAATGACACCCGATGGCATTCCCCTGATCGGCGCCACCGCCATCCCCGGCCTATTCTTGAATGTCGGGCATGGCGGGCTCGGCTGGACCTTGGCCTGCGGGTCGGCCTTGCGCCTGGTGCGCGCGGTTTCGCCGTCTTGACGGAAGGGGTGGACCGGGACACAACAGCCCGGCCCGCAATTATCGCCAGGCCCGCTTCGTATGTCCCTTGCCGTCGCCATCCAGATGGACCCGATCGAGAACATCAACATCGATGGAGATTCGAGCTTCGTGCTGGGCCTGGCCGCCCAGGGCCGCGGCCACCGGTTGTTCCATTATCACCCCAGCCGGCTTTCGCTTCGCGACGGCAGGGCGGTCGCCTGGGCGCGGCCCCTCACGCTCAGGCGCGAATTGGGCAATCATTTCACCCTGGGCGAGGAAGAAGTCCTCGATCTTGCCATCATGGATGTGGTGCTGATGCGCCAGGACCCGCCCTTCGACATGGCCTATATCACCGCCACCCACATCCTGGAGCGCATCCACCCGCGTACCCTGGTGGTGAACGATCCCATCCATGTGAGGAACGCGCCCGAGAAATTGTTCGTGACCTTGTTCCAGGATCTGATGCCGCCCACCCTCATCACTTCCGATCGGCGCGAGATCCTGGCCTTCCGCGACCGCCACCAGGACATCATCGTCAAGCCGCTTTTCGGCAATGGCGGGGCTGGCGTATTCCATGTGCGCCCGGAGGACGAAAATCTGAACGCGCTCCTCGAACTCTTCACCCAGCTCTACCGCGAGCCCATCGTGGTGCAACGCTACGTCCCGGAAGTGCGCCAGGGCGACAAGCGGATTATCCTGGTCGATGGCGAGGCGATGGGCGCCATCAACCGCGTCCCGGCCGAGGGCGAGGCCCGCTCCAACATGCATGTGGGCGGCAGAGCGGAGGCCTCGCGGCTAAGCCCGCGCGACCGCGAGATCTGTACGGCCATCGGCCCCATCCTCAGGGATCGCGGGCTTATCTTCGTCGGCATCGACGTGATCGGGGATTATCTGACCGAGATCAACGTCACCTCGCCGACCGGCATCCAGGAGATCAACCGTTTCGATTCGGTCGCACTCGAGGAACGCATCTGGGACGCGATCGAGGCGCGCCTCGCCAGGCGCTAGTGTCCCGATTCTGAAATTCGCCAGACCACCAGGCGACAACCCCGCGAATTCCAGAATCGAAAGGACACTAGCGACTCTAGTGTCGTATTCGGTTTTGCAAGATCACTTGGCGCTCCTGGCCGCGTGATCTGGCGAACTTTAAAAACCACGAACTAGAAGAAATCAAGCTTCCGTCGGCTGGGCCGGCACCGGCGGCTGCCGTCGCTGCTGGCGCGCGACAACGGTCTCGCGGTGGATGATGTAGACGCCGCTCAAGACCACCAGCAGCCCGCCAATCACCAGATAGGCATCGGGCACCTCGCCGAACCACAGATGGCCGATGATGAAGGCATAGACGAGTGCCGTGTAATCGAAGGGTGCTATCAGCGAGACCGGCGCCAGCCGGAACGCATAGGTCATGAGAAACTGCGCCACGCCGCCCAAGAGGCCGATCAACAGCACCGATCCCCATTGCCACCTCGAGGGCCAGACCCAGGAAAATTCCGGGCCGATGATTCCAAGCCGTTCGGTCGCCAGTGCTATGAGCGTGCCGAAGAGCGTGAAATAGAAGACGATCGAGATCGAGGATTCGGATGCCGAGAGCCGGCGAATGGTGATCATGGCCAACGCATAGAAGACCGCCCCACCCAGGGGCACGAGCGCCACCCATTGCAAGACGCCCGCTCCGGGCCGCGTCATCAGGAGCACGCCCAGGAATCCGACAATGACCGCGCCGGTCCGCCGCATTCCGACCTTCTCGCCCAGGATCGGGATCGAGAGCACGGTCAAGAAAATGGGCCCCGACAGGCCAAGGGCGATGGCGTCCGACAGCGGCAGCAATTTATAGCTCAGAAAAAAGCAGTACATCGCCGAGACGCCGAACAACCCGCGCAGCAGATGCCCGGCCCAGCGCCGGGTGCGAAGCCGGAACCCCCCCGTCGCCAGCATGAAGCAGAGAATGACCGGGAAGGCGAAGAAGTTCCGGAAGAACAGCAATTGCCCGGTCGGGAAGATCTGGGAGACGTCCTTGATCACCCCGTCCATCATGGTGAAGACCAGGACCGCGAGATTGGTCAGGATGACGGCGCGCACGGGCTGGTCGGCGCGGCGGGCGTGAGCCTGGATCGAGGATTTCTGGGATTTGCCGGTCACGGGAACGGGCTTGGGGATTGGTAGCTTTGCAAAAGCAATCCTAGCCACCCCGGCCCGGCCCCGCCAGCAAAAGCGGCGCATGCCTGCCATGCGGGGCCGGCGTCCTCAAAGTCGGCACGCAACCCCTCGAAATGGCCTATTGCCGCGCCTCCGAAGCGCCCATATGCTCGCTTGCAAAACCGGCCAGAAACCGGCTATTTGGGAGGCGGCGTGACAGCGGCGGTCGAAGCCAGGAACGTCATCAAGATATTCGGCTCGGGTGCTGGCGCCGTTCGGGCGCTGGACGACGTTTCGGTCAGCATCCGCCAGAACGAGTTCTTCACCCTGCTGGGGCCATCGGGGTGCGGCAAGACCACGCTTCTGCGGCTCATCGCCGGATTCGAGCTGCCCACTTCGGGCAACATCCTATTGGAAGGCGAGGAGGTCGGATACCTGCCGCCCTACAAGCGGCCAGTCAACACGGTCTTCCAATCCTACGCCCTGTTTCCGCATATGAGTGTGGCCGGGAACATCGGCTTCGGCCTCGAAATGCTGGGCCGGCCCCGGGCCGAGATCGATTCCCGCGTCGATGCCATGCTCAAGCTGGTGCAAATGGAGGAATTGAAGAACCGCCGCACCGCCCAGATCTCCGGCGGCCAGCAGCAGCGTGTGGCGTTGGCCCGCGCACTAGCGCCCCAGCCCAAGGTCCTGCTTCTCGACGAACCGCTTTCGGCGCTGGATTTCAAGCTGCGCAAGGAAATGCAGATCGAGCTGAAACGCCTGCAGCACGAAACCGGCATCACTTTCGTCTTCGTGACCCACGATCAGGAAGAAGCCCTCACCATGTCCGACCGCGTCGCGGTCATGTCCAGGGGCCAGATCCGCCAGATCGGCACGCCGCGCCAGATCTACGACCATCCGGCCGAACGTTTCGTCGCCAATTTCATCGGCGACACCAATTTCCTCGAGGGCACGATCACCGCGATGGCCGATGGCCGCGCCGAAGTGACACTCTCCTCCGGCGCGCGGGTCTCGGCGCAACTGCCGGAGGGCGCGAAGCCTGGGGGCGCCAGGCCCTCGGGCAAGGTCACCGTCGTGATCCGACCTGAACACGCCCAGATCTGCAAAGATCTGGCGCTGGCCACAATCAAGGGCAGACTCGAGAACGTGGTCTATTTCGGCACCGACACGCATTATCACGTCGCGATGGAAGGTGGCGACGAGTTCATCGTGCGCCATCAAAACAGCTGGACCAAGCCGGCGGAGCTTGCGCCGGGTGTCGCGGTCGGCGTGACCTTCGAGGAGGGCGCGGCACAGGTGCTGAGGGATTGATGGATACCGCCGCACGGATTGCCATCGCCGCCGATCGCCGGGAAGCGCGCACGCGCTGGTCCCTGATGACACCGGCGCTTCTGGTTGTCATCGCCGCCGCCATCGGACCGCTGTTCATCATGCTTGTCTATTCCTTCCTCGCGAAGGGCGATTATGGCGGCGTGGCGTGGTCGCCCTCCACCGGCGGGTGGGTGAGCGTGCTGGTGGAGCGCGACATTTTCGACGACACCCTATCGGTCGCCGACGCCCACGCGATCATCTTTTGGCGGAGCGTGAAGCTATCGCTCCTGACCACGATCTTCACGTTGGCCCTTGGTTTCCCGACCGCCTATTTCATCGCCACCCGGCCCGAGAGCCGGCGCGATGTCTGGCTCTTTCTCGTCACCATCCCGTTCTGGACCAATCTCCTGATCCGCACCTTCGCGATCCAGGAATTGATCCGCAAGGACGGCGTCATCAATCTGCTGCTGAGTTTCTTCGGAATCATCGACGAGCCGATCCAGATGCTGAACACCGATTTCGCCATCGCCTTCGGCATGACCTATGTCTACATGCCGCTGATGGTGCTGCCCATCTATGCCAGCTTGGAGAAACTTGACTTCCGCATGGTCGAGGCGGCCTACGATCTTTATGCCGGTCGGTTGGCGGTCTTGCGGCGAATCGTCATCCCGTTGGTGAAGCCGGGCCTGATCGCCGGATCGATCCTGGTTTTCATCCCGGCGCTCGGCGCCTATGTGACGCCGGCATTGCTGGGCGGCGGCAAGAAGATGATGATCGCGAATCTGATCTCGCTGCAATTCGGCCAGGGACGCAATTGGCCGCTGGGTGCGGCGCTCGCCATCACGCTGATGATCATCGTGACGGCCGCCATGTTGATCTATGTGCGCAACGCCTCGAAGACCCGGGCGCATTGAGATATCGCCATGATCCTGCGCGCCCACCCCTTCCAGATCAGAAGAATGCCGGGCTTCACGGCAATCGCGATGGCCACGTTTTTCATTCTCTATGCGCCGATAATGATCCTCATCACGTTCTCCTTCAACGAGAAGGAATCGCTGGCAAGCTGGGGCGGTTTCTCGCTTCGGTGGTACGAAGCGGCCTGGGCGAATGACGACATCAAGGAGGCGGCCCTGCGCTCGCTCTATGTGGCCGCCGTGGCGGCCACCGTTGCCACTATCTGCGCCGCCATGGCGGCGCTCGCCACCACGCGGGTTTCGCCCTTTCGCGGCATGTCCGTGGTCTATGCGATCATCAACATGCCCCTGATGGTGCCGGAGATCGTGACCGCCGTGGCACTCCTCATCTTCTTCGCCTCGATCAAGGTGGCGACGGAATACACCGGGATCGGTTATGTGCTGGCGGCGCATTCGGCGTTCTGCATTCCCTTCGCCTATCTGCCGATACGCGCGCGCCTCGAATCGATGGATCGGACCCTGGAAACCGCCGCCGCGGACCTCTACGCTTCGCCATGGCGGGCTTTCTGGCGCGTCACGTTTCCGCTGCTGTGGCCCGCCATCATGGCGGGATACATGCTGGCCTTCGTCATTTCCCTCGACGACGTGGTGATTACCGACCATATAAAATCGGCCGGCATGGAAACGCTGCCGACCTACATGCTGGGGCAGTTGCGCCGCTCCATGTCGCCGGACATCAACGCCGTGTCGGCGCTGTTCTTTTTGTTGTCTGTCCTGTTGGTCACGGTCTTTTTCTTTTTCAACAGGAAGAAGTGAGTGTGTTGGCTTCAACCAGAGGAGAACCGAAGATGAAACTCAAGCTTGGCACGATCGCCTTCGGCATCGCGTTTGCGCTGCAAATGGGCGCCGCTCTCGCCGAGGGCGAATTGCAGATCTACAATTGGGGCGACTATACCAGCCCGGATTTGATCAAGAAGTTCGAGGAAAAATACAGCGTCAAGGTGACGATCACCGATTACGATTCCAACGACACCGCGCTCGCCAAGGTGCGGGCCGGCGGCCATGGTTTCGACATCGTGGTGCCGACATCCACTCATGTGAATGTGTGGATTGATGCAGGCCTGTTGCTCGAAACCCGCCCCGACCAGATGGAAAACTTCAAGAATGTCGAGGCGCGCTGGGTCGACGTCCCCTTCGATCCGGGCCGCCGCTACACCGTTCCCTGGCAATGGGGCACCACGGGCATCCTGCTGAATACCAAGTATTCGAAGGCCGATCCCAATACCTCGGCGATCTTCCTCGATCCGCCCGAAGAGCTGAAGGGCAAGATCAATGTCGTTCCCGAAATGGCCGATGTGATGTCGCTGACCATCATGTATATGGGCGGCGACATCTGCACCGGCGACATGGAAATCCTGAAAAAAGTGCGCGACAAGCTGGTCGAGGCCAAGGCCAACTGGATGTCAATGGATTACGGCAACCAGGAAAAGTACGAGAAAGAGGATATCGTGGTCGGCGTCAACTGGAACGGCTCGACCTTCCGCGCGCGGCTCAAGAACTCGGGCGTGGTCTACGGCTATCCCAAGGAAGGCTATCCGATCTGGATGGACAACGTGGCGGTGCTCAAGGACGCCAAGAATGCCGAGAACGCCAAGCTGTTCCAGAACTTCATCATGGAGCCGGAGAATGCGGCGCTGATTTCGGCCTTTGCCCGCTACGCCAACGGCATCAAGGGATCGGAGGCCTTCATGCCGGAAGACATGAAAACAGCCACCGAAATCGTCATCCCGGCCGCGCTCGCCGACAAGGGCCAGTTCCAATTGGCCTGCCCGCCGGAAGTGAACGACATGTACACCCAGATCTGGACCGAAATTCAGAAGTGATCGTTTCGACCCGGACAATCGGCGTTTCATGCGAGGGGGGCATCCAGGCCTCCCTCGATTTTCTTGATGACGAAGGCGATCGGGTGAGGAAGTCCATGCCCAATACGGATCTGTGCTACTTGCCCGCGACCGAGACCCTGCGCCGGTTCAAGGCGCGCAAGCTCTCGCCGGTCGAATTGACGCGCGCACTGATCGCGCGCGCCGAGGCACTTAACCCCCGCCTCAAGGCCTTCACCTATACCCATTACGACGAGGCGCTGTCGCTGGCAAAGAAGGCCGAGGCCAGATACGCCAAGTCCGGCGGCAGGCTGCGGCCGCTCGAAGGCCTTCCCATCGGAATCAAGGACGAGAGCTATATCGCGGGCATGCCGATGTCCAATGTCTCCTACATCCTCAAGGATTTCGTGCCCGACACGACTTCGGTCTGCAATCAACGCCTCTTGGATGCCGGCGCGGTTGTGCTGGCGCGCACCGCCACCCCGGAATTTTCCTGCGCCTCCTTCACCCATTCCCGGCTGTGGGGTGTCACCCGCAATCCCTGGAACCCGAAATTCACGCCGGGCGGCTCGTCCGGCGGCTCGGGTGCGGCCTTGGCCGCCGGCATGGCGCCCTTGTGCACCGGTTCCGATAACGGGGGCTCCATTCGCATCCCGGCCTCGACCACCGGAAATGTGGGGTTCAAGCCGCCCTATGGCCGCAATTTGGATGATCCGCCTTTCAGCCTCGACTACTACAACCACACCGGCCCCTTGGCCCGGAACGTGGCCGATTGCATCCTGTTGCAGAATGTGATGGCCGGTCCCAGCCCGACCGATATCGCAACGCTCCGCCCCAAGCTGCGCCTGCCGACAAGTTACAAGGCGATCAAGGGCTGGAAGATCGCCTATTCCATGGATCTCGGCATTTTCGAGGTCGATCGCGAGGTCCAGGCCAATACGCTTCGCGCCCTGGAAATATTTCGTTCGCAGGGCGCCATCGTGGAAGAAGTTGATCTCGGTTGGAGCCGCGCCTCGCTCGAGGCCGGGATCCATCACCTCAATCATCTGTTCGGAGTGTTCTTGGCCTCGCACCTGAAGTCGCGCCGTCGCGACCTCTGCGATTACACGATCGCCGTCGGCGAGGCCGGCCGCAAATCCAAGGCCTCCGATTTCGTGGCCAGGATGGAGGAGGAGGCGCGCATGTATCGCAGCCTCGGCGCGGTCTTGGAATCGCGTCGTGTTTTCATTTGCCCGACCACGGCGCTGCCCGCGGTCAAGGCGGATTTCGACGTGCGTTCCGACCCCGTGCGCATCAACGGCAAGAAGAGCGATCTGATGCCGGTCCTGGCCTGGTGCATGACCTCGCCCTTCAATTCGATGAGCCGCTGCCCGGTCCTCTCGGTTCCTTCGGACCGCGCCGCCAACAACGTGCCGACCGGCATCCAGATCGTCGGGCGCACCTATTGCGATGCCGACGTGTTCCGCGCGGCCTCGGCCTATGAGGCGGCTTCGGGTTGCTGGTACACGAAACCCAAGGACCGGCCGATTCCATGAACGAAAGCGCCGCCGGTTACCGTAAAATTGTATCCGCCGGCGGGTCCTGGAGGAGTCGAAATGCCGAATCAGCCATCAGCGACGGCGGGTACTAGCGATCCCGTCATCGCGCTGTGGTCGGTGAATTACGCGCAACCCGTGGCGGGGCCGCAAGCCTGGCTCGATCTGGTGGCGGCCCAGATGCGGGAGGCCGCGAGCGCGCGGGCCAGCCTGCTGGTGCTCCCCGAATATGTGAGCGCGCATTGGCTGCATTGGGCGGACGGCCCGCTTGAAGGCCGCGTCCTCATGAACTGGATGGCCGACCAAGGCGCTTCCCTTCTGCCCGGGCTCGAGGCCTTGGTCCGCGCAACCGGAATCGGCCTTGTTGCCGGCTCGATGCCGCATGCGGCGGGCGACGGTCGCACGTTCAACCGCTCCTGGGTTCTGCTGCCCGATGACGCCGGCGGCGTCAATCGCCTGCATCACGACAAGCTCGTGCCCACGCCACCCGAGCGCCCGGAGGGCGATTGGCCGATCGCCTGCGGCGGCTCGGCGACATTGTTCGAATGGCGGGGCCTCAAGCTCGCGATCCTGATCTGCCTCGATGTGGAAATGCCGGCAATCGTCGCCAAACTTGAAGGCGAGGTGATCGACCTCCTGATCGTGCCCTCGATGACGGCGCTCCTCTCCGGCTATCACCGGGTGTTCGATTGCGCCAAGGCAAGTGCCGTGGAATTGTTCACAAGTGTCGCGGTGGTGGGCGGCATCGGTGGGCTGCCCTGGGGAATGGGCGGCAATTGCGGAGGCGCGGCCGTGTTCGTACCTTGCGAGGCGGCGCTGGGATCGACCGGGCGCCTCGCATCGATTGGTCCCTTGGCCGAAACCGAAGGGGCGGGACCGCTGCTCACGATCCAGGTTCCGATCGCCGCTATTCGCTCGCTTCGGAAGGCAGGCCCGGAAGCCTGGCCGGGACCGTTCCCCGCATCCGGGCTCTCTGTCGCGCGTTGGTAGGTGCTAGGGTGAGAACGATCCATAGCGAATCGCATCGGCTGCACGACGGCAAACTCGAATTGTTCGAAGGCCGTTTGGTGAAGCCGCATGAATGCCCTAAGCGGGCCGAGATCGTCCTCGAACGGGTCAAGGAAACGGGGCTTGGCGAAATCCTGCCGCCGCGCGATTTCGGGCTGGATCCCATCCTCGCCATTCACGACCGGGGCTTCGTCGATTTTCTGGCCAATGCCTGGAGCGAATGGAAAACGACCGGGCGCGATTTCGACGCCCTGCCCCATGTCTGGCCGGTCCCGGGCCTGGGCCGCCGGCTATCGGAATCAATCGATGGAAGATTGGGCCATTACGCGATGGATGCCGGCACGCCGATCATGGCCGGCACCTGGGAGGCGGTCAGCGCTTCGGCCCAGGTGGCACTCACCGGACAGAAACTGGTGGCGACCGGCGAACGCGCTTCCTTCGCGCTCTGCCGCCCGCCCGGCCATCACGCGGGCCACGATTTCTACGGCGGTTATTGTTTCTTGAACAACGCGGCGATCGCCGCCCAGGCCTTCCGCGATTCAGGGGCCTCGCGCGTGGCCGTCCTCGACGTCGATTACCATCACGGCAACGGCACGCAGCAGATCTTCTACCGGCGCGCCGATGTGCTGACGATTTCGATCCATGCCGATCCCAGGCAGGAATTTCCCTATTTCATCGGCTATGCCGACGAATTGGGCGAAGGGGCGGGCGAGGGCTATCACCTCAATTTGCCGCTGCCCTGGGGCACGGGCTGGGCTGAGTACGAGCCGGCGCTCGACCAGGCGATCCGGCGCATTCTGCAATTCAAGGCCGAGGCTCTGGTCGTTTCGCTTGGGCTCGACACCTTCGAGAAGGATCCGATCTCGCGCTTCAAGCTCAAACAGGACCAGTATCCGCGCCTCGGCGCCAAGATCGCCGGGCTCGATCTGCCCACCCTCTTCGTCATGGAAGGCGGCTATGCCATCGACGCGCTGGGCGTGAACACGGTCAGCGTGCTCACCGGATTCGAACAGGGTTGAGGCGGCGACTAAGCGGGCATTCGGCGCTGCGACAAGTCGAGGCAATTCATGTGTTCCATATCAAGGCCGTATCTGATTTTGTGGGTGTCCGACGCCCATGCTCGTTCTTGCCTAATTGGCAATATCGCGGTTGACAGCAGGTAGTGGATCGCCCAGATTGGGACACATACCCGCTGGCAGCGTGCTGTCAGTGCAAGGGCCGCGGTAAGCGCAAGCTTCCGCGGCTCTTGTCGTTTTGAGGCTGAGAGCAATGCGAGTCTACGCGTATGTGGACGGTTTCAACCTTTTCTATCGCGCTCTCGATAATAAGCGGTATCGATGGCTTGATCTTGTTCGGCTCGCAGGACGACTACTAAAGGCTGGTGATACTGTAGAATGTGTTCGTTATTTCTCCAACAGACACCTCGCAGAGCTATCGCCGATTCTTGGTGACGGCCTGAAGGATCAGGCGGCGGCTTGGGCTTGAGGTTCATCGGTCTTGGCGGCGACCTCGACGCCGTCGGCGAACTTTACACCTTGGATCACTTTCGGCAACTGGTTGTGGCCCCT
>CAZIUB010000087.1:0-27446 GCA_964542425.1 uncultured Rhodospirillaceae bacterium
CATCAAGCCACGGTCGCGAAGGTCGAGCGCCTGCTCAACCGCAGGCCTAGAAAATCGCTCGGATTCAAAACGCCAAACGAGGTCTTTTACGCTCTGTCCAGACGCCGCTAAACTTTATGCACTGGCTACTTGAATCCGCGACACCCCCAAGGCAACAAGCCTATCGGCGACACAAATTGTTGTTGCCCACTCTTTGCCGTTATCCTATTGATCGGAAATTAGCGATGAGCGGCAAATCAATTGCTGCTCGGCTGATCGAAACAATGGGAGGAATATTCGTGATCAATCGCAGAAGTGCACTCGCTAGCGCGGCCGGCATCGCCGCCATGCTGGCCACCGGCACGGCCATGGCCCAAGATAAGGGCCTGATCGGCATCTCCATGCCGACCAAGTCGTCGACCCGCTGGATCTCGGACGGCGAGAGCATGGTGAAGGAATTCACCGCGCTCGGCTACGAGGCCGATCTCCAATACGGCGAGGACGACATCCCCAACCAGCTCGCCCAGATCGAAAACATGGTGACCAAGGGCGCCAAGGTTCTCATCATCGCCGCCATCGACGGCTCGACCCTTTCGGACATCCTGAAGAAGGCCAAGGAAGCGGGCGTCAAGGTCTTCGCCTACGACCGCCTCATCACCAAGACCCCGGATGTCGATTACTACACCACCTTCGACAATTTCGGCGTGGGCGTGTTGCAGGCAAGCTCGCTGGTCCAGGGATTGAAGGAGCGTTTCGCCGGCGTGAAGCCGTGGAACGTGGAATTGTTCGGCGGCTCGCCGGACGACACCAACGCCTTCTATTTCTACGACGGCGCGATGTCGGTGCTTCAGCCGCTGATCGATTCGGGTGAGGTCGCGATCGTGTCGGGCCAAATGGGCATGGACAAGGTCGGCACGCTTCGCTGGGACGGCGCGGTGGCGCAGGCCCGCATGGATAACCTGATGTCGGCCAATTACACCGACAAGAAGGTGCACGGCGTGCTCGCCCCGTATGACGGCCTCTCGCGCGGCATCATTTCGTCGCTGAAGGGCGTCGGCTACGCGCCCGGCCCCGAAATGCCAATCGTCAGCGGCCAGGACGCCGAGCTTCCCTCGGTCAAGGCCATGATGTCGGGCGAGCAATATTCGACGGTGTTCAAGGATACCCGCGAACTCGCCAAGGTCACGGCCAAGATGGTCGACACCGTTCTCCAAGGCAAGGAACCCGAGATCAACGACACCAAGACCTACAACAACGAAGTGAAGGTCGTGCCGTCCTACCTCCTGACGCATATTCGGTCGGCAAGGACGACATCAAGAAGATGCTGGTCGATTCCGGGTACTACACCCAGGATCAGATCGACAACTAAGAGCCGCTCGACGGCCGTTCGCGAGTCAATCGTCCCCAGGGCCCGTCCTGGGGACGATCTTGCGCCGGGCGATGCCCTTCGGTTTGATCTAGGCTTCGTCGGGGGGAGCGATGCAGCCCGTTCTGGAAATGCGCAGCATTACCAAGACGTTTCCGGGCGTGAAGGCGCTGACGGACGTCAACCTCTCCGTCATGCCCGCCGAGATCCATGCCGTGGTGGGCGAGAACGGGGCCGGCAAGTCCACCCTGATGAAGGTGCTGTCGGGGGTTTACCCGCACGGCACGTATGACGGCGAGATCGTCTTCGAGGGCATCGAGCGGAAATTCGCCAGCATCAAGGACAGCGAAGACACCGGCATTAGCATCATCCATCAGGAACTGGCGCTGGTGCCGCTGCTGTCGATCGCCGAAAACATCTTCCTCGGCCACGAAACCGCGCGCAACGGAATCATCGACTGGTTCGTCGCCTATCGCCGCACCCAGGAATTGCTGAAGAAAGTGGGCCTCAAGGAACACCCGAACACGCTCATCGACAATCTAGGCACCGGCAAGCAGCAGCTGGTCGAGATCGCCAAGGCGCTGAACAAGAAGGTGAAGCTGCTGATCCTGGACGAGCCCACGTCGAGCCTCAACGAAACCGATTCCAATGCGCTGCTGGCGCTGTTGCAGGAGTTCAGGGCGCAGGGCATCCCCTCGATCCTCATCACTCACAAGCTGAACGAGGTCTTGAAAGCCGCCGATCGGATCACGATCATCCGCGACGGGAAGACAATCGATACGCTCGACACATCGACGGCGAAGGTGAGCGAGGACCGCATTATCAAGGCCATGGTCGGCCGCGAGCTGACGGACCGTTACCCGCCGCGCCACGCGAAAATCATGGACACCATCTTCGAGGTGAAGGACTGGAGCGTCTACCATCCGCTACATGCCGACCGCCGGATGATCAAGGATGTCGGCTTCCACGCGCGCAAGGGCGAGGTCGTGGGCATCGCCGGGCTGATGGGCGCCGGGCGCACCGAACTCGCGATGTCGATCTTCGGGCGCGCCTATGGCCAGAAGATCACCGGCGAGGTGAGGCTGCACGGCAAGATCGCCGACGTCTCGACCATTCCCAAGGCGATGGACATGGGGCTCGCCTATGTCACGGAGGACCGCAAGACCTTCGGCCTCGTCCTCATCGATCACATCAAGCACAATGTCACGCTGGCCAATCTCGATGGCGTGTCGCGCCACGGGGTGATCGACGACCTCAACGAATTGGTCGTCGCCAACAAGTACCGCAAGGACCTCGCCATCCGCTGTTCGAGCGTGTACCAAACGACGGTCAACTTGTCGGGCGGCAACCAGCAGAAGGTGGTGCTCTCCAAATGGCTGTTCACGGGGCCCGAGGTGCTGATCCTCGACGAACCCACGCGCGGCATCGACGTGGGCGCCAAGTACGAGATCTACGGCATCATCAACCGGCTGGCCGAGGAGGGGAAGGCGGTCATCGTCATCTCCTCCGAGATGTCCGAGCTTCTCGGCATCTCCGACCGCATCTACGTCATGAACGACGGGCGGTTCGTCGCCGAAATGCCGGCTAGCGATGCCTCGCAGGAAAAAATCATGAGGGCCATCATGAAATCGTGGGAAAGCTGAAATGACCGCCGTGCCCGAGCAAGCGGAACCGAAGCCCGGCCTCCTGCGATTCGTGAAGGCCAATATCCGCGACTATGCGCTGCTGCTGTCGCTGCTGGCGATCATGATCTTCTTCCAGTTCTCCACCGACGGCACGCTGTTCAAGCCGGTCAACATGACCAACCTGATCCTGCAGAACAGCTATATCGTGATCATGGCGCTGGGCATGCTGCTGATCATCGTGGCCGGCCACATCGACCTCTCCGTGGGGTCGGTCTCGGGGTTCATCGGCGCCGTCGCGGCGGTCATGATGGTGACGTGGAAGGTCGATCCCCTCGTCGCGGCGATCGCCTGCGTGGCGCTGGGCGGCCTCATCGGCGGCGCGCAAGGCTATTTCATCGCCTATTACAGGATTCCGGCCTTCATCGTGACCTTGGCCGGGATGCTGGTGTTCAAGGGCCTGGCATTGACCGTGCTCGGCGGCGCCTCGGTGGGACCGTTTCCGAGCGAATTCCAGCTCTTGAGCTCTGGATATATTCAAGATCCCTTCGGCGGCGAGACCTTCAACCTGCTGGCGCTTGTCATCGGCGCCGTGGTGACGGCCATCATCGTCTTCTTCAATTTCAAGGAGCGCCGGAACCAGCAGGAACACGGCTTGGCCGAGGAACCGAACGTCATCTTCTATGGCCGCAATCTGCTCATCGCCGTGGCCTTCATCGGATTCTCTTACCTGATGGCGAGCTACAAGGGCCTGCCCAACGTGCTCGTCGTCATGTTCGCGCTGATCGCGCTGTTCGTGTTCCTGACCATGCGCACGACCTTCGGCCGGCGCATTTATGCCATGGGCGGCAACGAGAAGGCGGCCAAACTCTCCGGTATCAACACCGAGCGCCTGACCTTCCTGATCTTCGTCATCATGGGCGCGCTGGCCGGGCTCGCGGGCCTCGTTTTCGCGGCGCGGCTCAATGTCGCCACACCCAAGGCCGGCGCCGGTTTCGAACTCGAGGTGATCGCCGCCTGCTTCATCGGCGGCGCGGCCACGACGGGTGGCGTCGGCAAGGTCGTGGGCGCGGTCATCGGCGCCTTCATCATTGGCGTGATGAACAACGGCATGTCGATCATGGGCATCGGCATCGACTGGCAGCAGGTCATCAAGGGCGCGGTGCTGATGATCGCGGTCTTCCTCGACGTCTATTACAAGAACAAGGGCTGAAGCGGCCCTTCCGCGCCGTCATCGCGAGGCGCGAAGCACCGAAGCGATCCAGGGCCGGAAGCCAAGACCGTGTCATATCATCATCGCAATGGCGAGGGTGGCGACAGTCACTTGTATCGGGAACATCATGCACTAAGGGCCAAAAATTCAGCCGGGCCGGCCGGCTCGCCTTTCGATACGCTTGGGTCCGGTCACGGCCGGGGGTGGCGGAAATCCACTCTGGCCGGCCGTCCGTCCAGCGACAGGCGCGCGGTCGCCGCCGGCGTTTCCGCGATCACGTTTCCCCGGCGCATCACCATCAGCCGCTGGGCGCGGAGCCGAATGGCCTCGATCGGATCGCCGGCCTGCAACATCACCAGATCGGCCCAATTGCCCGGCGCCAGGCCGTAGCCCTCCAGGCCGAGAATGCAGGCCGGGTTGATGGTGACGGCGTCGAAGCAGGATTTGATCGCCTCGATTCCGGTCATTTGCGCGACGTGCAGGCCCATATGCGCGACCTCCAGCATGTCGCCGGAGCCCAAGCTGTACCAGGGATCCATCACGCAATCCTGGCCGAACGCGACATTGAGCCCGGCCGCCATCAGTTCGGGAACCCGGGTCATGCCGCGGCGTTTCGGGTAGGTATCGTGTCGGCCCTGGATGGTGATGTTGATGAGCGGATTGGCGACGACATGCAATCGTGCCTCCGCCATCAGGGGGACGAGCTTGCTCACATAGTAATTGTCCATCGAATGCATCGAGGTGAGATGCGATCCGGTCACGCGGCCCTGGAGGCCAAGGCGGATCGTTTCCGCCGCCAGGGTCTCGACATGGCGCGACATCGGGTCGTCGGTCTCGTCGCAATGCATGTCGACGGCAAGCCCACGATCCGCCGCGATCTGGCAGAGCGCCCGAACCGAGGCGGCGCCCTCCGCCGTGGTGCGCTCGAAATGTGGAATGCCGCCCACGACGTCGATTCCCAGGTCCAAGGCACGAGCGAGATTGTCCTCGGCGCCTGGCGAGCGCAGGAATCCATCTTGCGGGAAGGCCACGAGCTGGAGATCGAGATAGGGCGCGACCTTCTTCTTGACCGCAAGCAACGCCTCCACGGCCAGCAGCCGCGAATCGCAGATATCGACATGGCTGCGAATGGCAAGGAGGCCGCGAGCGACCGCCCAGTCGCAATAGGCCAAGGCGCGCTCGACGATGGCTTCCTGCGTCAGTGTCGCCTTCAACTCGCCCCAAAGCGCGATGCCTTCGAGCAAAGTGCCCGAGCGATTGAGCCGCGGCAGGCCCAAGGACAGCGTCGAATCCATGTGAAAATGCGCATCGACGAAAGGTGGAGAAACTAGCAAGCCCCGCGAATCGATTTCGCGGCTCGCATTCCCGCCGAGCTCGGGTTGGATGGCGGCGATCCGCCCCGCCTTGATGGCGATGTCCTGGCCCTGCCTCCCGTCCGGCAGATTGGCACCGCGCAAAATCGTGTCGAACATCGGCGCCTCCTTCCGCCTAGCGCTCGCCCTTGCGATAGGGAACCATCAGCGCCCTCGGATAGCTCGCTCGGCGCGACATCACGATCAAGGCGGCGATCGAGAGAACATAGGGCGCCATGAGAAAGATCTGATAGGGCACGATGCCACCGGCCAGTTGCTGCAGTCGAACCTGGAAGGCGTCGAAAAACGCGAACAGCAGGGCACCCAACAGCGCCTTGCCCGGGCGCCAGGAGCCGAACACCACGAGCGCGATGCAGATCCAGCCGCGTCCATTGACCATATTGAAAAAAAAGGCGTTGAAGGCCGACATCGTGAGGAAGGCACCCCCTACCGCCATCAGCGCGCTGCCCGCCATGACGGCGCCCATGCGCAGGCCGGTTACATCCAGGCCCTGCGCCTCCACCGCCGCCGGATTCTCACCCACCGTTCGAACCGCAAGACCCAGCGGCGTCCGGTAGAGGATGTAGGCGACAATTCCGACCGCGACGAAGGCCAAATAGGTCAGGGGCGTCTGGCTGAACAGGACGGCCCCGAAAAACGGGACTTCCGACAGGCCCGGAATCGGCGCCGGCTGGAACGGCTCGATTCGAGGCGGCGAGGAGATGTTCGGAAAGGCCACGCGGTAGCAAAAATAGGTGAGGCTCGAAGCCAGCAGCGTCATGCCAATACCGGTCACGTGCTGGGACAAGCCCAAGGGAACAGTCAGAAAACCATGCAGCAAGCCGAAGGCCGCTCCCGCCATCGCCGCAGCCAATACGCCAAGCCAGAGGCCACCGCCCAGATAGACCGTCAACCAGCCGACAAACGCGCCGACCGTCATGATGCCCTCGATGCCGAGATTGAGCACGCCGGCGCGTTCGCAAACCAATTCGCCCAAAGTGGCGAAGATCAGCGGCGAGGCGATGCGGACAACCGCCACCCAAAGACTGACCGAGAACAGGATCTCGAAAAAGTCCACGGCCCTACCTCCAGGCCACGCGATAGCGCGCGAACAGCATGGCCACCACCATGGTCAACAGCGACAGCGCCACCATGACATCGGCGATATAGCTCGGCACGCCGGCCGAGCGACTCATCGCATCGGAACCGACGAAGATGCCGGCGACGAAAATCGCGGCGGCGATCACACCGATCGGGTGCAGCATGGCCAGCATGGCCACGACAATGCCGCTATAGCCGAAGCCCGGCGACAAATCGAGCGTGAGATTGCCCTTCAATCCGGCGACCTCGGAAACGCCAGCCATCCCGGCGAGCGCACCCGACAACAGGGCGGTCTTGACCATGATTGCGTTCACCGGAATGCCGACGAAGGCGGCACCTCTCGCGTTCAATCCCGCGGCCCGCATCTCGAAACCCAGCGTGGTTCGCGCATTGATGAACCACACCAGCAAGGCGGCGCCGATGGCGACGACGAACCCCAGATGCAACCTTTTTCCGGCGATGAGTTTTGGCAACACGGCGTCCGCGCTCACCCGCGCCGATTGCGGCCAGCCCAGCCCCATCGGATCCTTGAGGGGGCCCTCGAGCAACAAGCTGACAAAAAGCACCACGATGAAATTCAGCAACAGGGTAGTGACGACTTCATCGACGCTGAACCGGGTCTTCAGCCAGGCCGGTCCCAACAGTGCCGCCGCTCCGGCCAACCCGCCCAGAACCAGGAGCAGGGGCGCCAGGATCGGTTGCGGGAAAGGCAACAATCCTGTCCCCAGCACGGCGCAGGTCACGGCCCCCAGATATAGCTGGGCCTCGCCGCCGATATTCCAGAGCTTGGCCCGAAAGGCCACGGCCGCCGCCAGGCCGGTGAAGATCAGCGGTGTCGCGCGGGTCAGCGTTTCCAGGGCCGCGAAGGTCGAGCCGGCCGCACCCTTGAGAATGAGGCCGAAGGTGAGGAGGATCGGCGCGCCGGCAAGGCTCACCAGCAAGCCACCCATCAAAAAACTGACCAGGATTGCGCCGATGGGCGCCGTAAGCGACAGGGCAAGCGAGGTCTCGGCGCGGGGCTCAAGCCGCATGGACCCGAGCTTCCATACCGTGACCCGCCATCATCAGCCCAAGTTGCTGAACGGTGACCTCGTCGCGGCGCATGGAAGCGGAAATTCGCCCGCGGTACATGACGGCGATGCGGTCGGAGAGCGACAGAATCTCGTCCAGATCGTCCGAAATGAGCAGCACGGCGCCGCCTTGCCCACGCACTTCCAGGAGCCTCTCATGGACGTAGGCGACCGCGCTGATATCGAGGCCCCGCGTCGGCTGGTTGGCCAGCACCAGCTTCGGTTCGAAGGAGAGCACGCGGCCCAAAACCAGCTTTTGCATGTTGCCGCCGGAGAGCAGCCGCGTGCGCGCCAGCGCCGACGGGCATTTCACGTCAAAGTCGTGAATGATCTTTTCAGTGAAAAGCCGCGCCGCCGACCAATCGATCAGGCCTCGCCTGCTGAATGGCTGGTCGTGACACCTTTCGGCGATGACATTCTCCATGACCGACAGATCGCCGATCACGCCGATTGCGTGTCGATCCTCCGGAATCCGCCCGACGCCGCGCGCAATGACGTCGCGCGGGCTCGCCCGGGCAATCGCGGTTCCCAGCACGCGGCACTCTCCACCCGAGGGCGCGACAAGGCCGCTCAGAAGATCCGCGAGCGCGCTTTGTCCGTTGCCCGAAACGCCGGCAATGCCCACGATCTCGCCGCCGTGGACGACCAAATTCGCCTGGTCCAGGATCGCTTGTGCGTGGGTGCCCCGAACTACAACATCCTTCATCTCGAATCGGGCCGCACCCGGCTCCCGTGGCGCCACGCTGGGCTTTGGGATCGGTCGGCCGACCATGAGTTCCGCCAATTCCTCGCGCGTGGCGCCGCGGGAGGCGCGTTCGCCCACGACCTTTCCGGATCGGAGAACCACGACACGATCGCTCACCGCCAGCACTTCGTTCAGCTTGTGCGAGATGAAGATGATCGACAGGCCCCGCGCCACCAGCTTGCGCAGGGTCTCGAACAATGCAGCAGATTCCTGCGGCGTCAGGACCGCCGTGGGCTCGTCCAGGATCAGGATCTTGGCGTCGCGATAGAGGACCTTCAGGATTTCGACCCGTTGCCGCTCGCCAACCGAGAGATCGCCGACGCGCGCCAGCGGCGCCACCTTCAGGCCGAACGCCTCGGAGAGTTCCAACAGCTTCTGGCGGGCCGCCACCGTCGATCGGGTAACGCCGAGCAGGGATTCCGTTCCCAACATGACATTCTCGAGGACGGTCAAATTGTCGGCGAGCGCGAAATGCTGATGCACCATGCCGATGCCGGCCTCGATCGCCGCCCTGGGCGAACCTGGCGGCAATAGCTTGCCAAAGGCCCAGGCCTCGCCCGCATCGGCCACATAATGGCCGAAAAGAATATTCATCAAGGTGGTCTTGCCGGCGCCATTCTCGCCGAGCAGGGCCACGACTTCGCCACGGTCGATGTCGAAGCCGATATTGTCGTTGGCGGTGAGCGGGCCGAAACGCTTGGTAATGCCGCGGAGCCGAAGGGCGACCTCCGGCTCCGCGATTGAGGCCGATATCATACCGTCGGCTTGGGCTCGTTATCGTCGATCACCACGTGGAAGCCGCCGGACTTGATCTGCCCTTCCCGCTCCCTGACCTTGGCAACGAGATCGGCCGGCACCCCGCCCTCGAAGGTGCCGAGTGGCGCCAGGCTGCAACCGCCATGCTTCATGAAGGAATATTCCCCGTAATCCTCGGCCTCGAATTCGTCCTCCTGGACCAGTTGGATGGCGCGGTCGATCGTGGGCTCCATGTGCCAAAGTGCCGAGGCCACGACCGTCTCGGGATAATCAGGCTGGGTGTTGATGACGTTGCCGATCGCCAGGACCTTGCGCTCTTTGGCGGCGTCCGACACGCCGAAGCGCTCGGCGTACATGATGTCCGCCCCAGCATCGATCTGGGCAAAGGCGTTTTCCTTGGCCTTCGGCGGATCATACCAGGAGCCGATGAAGGAAACCTGGAACTTGATGCCGGAATTGATCTCGAGCGCGCCCGCCATGAAGGCGTTCATCAGCCGATTGACTTCCGGAATCGGATAGCCGCCGACCATGCCGATATTATTGCTCTTGGTCATGCCGCCGGCGACCATGCCGGTCAAGAACGATGCCTCGTGGATGAAGTTGTCGAAAACCGAGAAGTTATCGCCTGACGGCTTGAGGCTGGAGCCCATCAGGAAGGCGGTATCTTCATAATCCGCCGCCACCACTCGGGCCGCGTCTTCCACGCCGAAGACTTCGCCCACCAGCAAATGATGCCCGGCCTCGGCGTATTCGCGCATCACCCGCTCGTAATCGGTGTTGGCGGTGTTCTCGGACCAGACATAATCGATATCGCCGCGTTTCTGTGCCGTCTGCAAGGCCAGATGAATCCGGCTCACCCATTGCTGCTCGATCGGCACCGTGTAGATTGACGCCACCTTGACCTTTTCCGCCGCGATCGCCAGCCGGGAAAGGATGCTGGTCGAACCCGCCAACGCAACACCACCCGTCGCAAGCAATGCACTACGCCGTGACATTCTCATCTTGTCCTCCCCTGTGTCTTTTGTTTTGAACCAGTACGTCGTCGAACTCTAGCCTATTCGGCCGCCTTGCGCATCGGATTCCTGGGGTCTTGGGTCCAGTTCATGTAGGGCTTGCCGGTCTCGACCGTCACCATTTCGATGCAATCGGGCACCGGGCAGACATGGGCGCACAAATTGCAGCCCACGCATTCCTCCTCGATCACCTCGTAGCGGCGTTTCCCGTCCAGCCTCTTGGCGGCGATCGATTGGTGCGATGTGTCCTCGCAAGCGATATGGCACAGCCCACATTGGATGCACTTGTCCTGGTCGATAAGGGCGATCGATTTGAAATTCATGTTCAGGAATTGCCAATCGGTGATGTTCGGCACCGCGCGGCCGCGGAAATCGTCGATCTGGCCATGGCCCCCGGCATCCATCCAATTGGCGAGCCCGGTGACCATGTCGTCGACGATGCGGAATCCGAAATGCATCGCCGCGGTACAGACCTGAACGGTGCCGGCGGAAAGTGCCATGAACTCCGCCGCATCCCGCCAATTGGCGATCCCGCCAATGGCCGAGATGGGAAACCCGCGCGTGGTTGCGTCGCGGGCGATCTCGGCCACCAGGTTGAGGGCGATCGGCTTGACCGCCGGCCCGCAATACCCGCCATGGGTACCCTTGCCGTCGACGATGGGTGTGGGCGCGAATTGGTCGAGGTCGATGGCGCAGATGGAATTGATGGTATTGATGAGCGAGACCGCGTCCGCGCCCCCCTTCTTGGCGGCGCGCGCGGGCCCGCGGATATCGGTGATATTGGGCGTCAACTTGACGATGACCGGCATACGCGTCGCCTGCTTGCACCAGCGCGCCACCATCTCGACATATTCGGGCACCTGGCCCACCGCCGATCCCATGCCGCGTTCCGACATGCCGTGCGGGCAGCCGAAATTGAGCTCGATGCCGTCGGCGCCGGTCTCCTCGACCAGGGGCAGGATGCCCTTCCAGGCGGTCTCGGTGCAGGGAACCATCAGCGACACCACGACCGCACGATCCGGCCAGTCGCGCTTGACCTGTTTGATCTCGCGCAGATTCACGTCCAGCGGCCGGTCGGTGATGAGCTCGATGTTGTTGAAGCCGATCATGCGCTGGTCGGCGGAATGCAGCGCGCCATAGCGGGACGAGACATTGACGATCGGTGGGTCCTCGCCCAGCGTCTTCCATACCACGCCGCCCCAGCCTGCCTTGAAGGCGCGCACCACGTTGTATTCCTTGTCGGTCGGTGGCGCCGAGGCCAGCCAGAACGGATTTGGCGACTTGATGCCGGCGAATTCGGTCCTGAGATCAGCCATCTTGGGCCTCCTTTCTAGGTGCGCAGGGCGCGATCGATCGCGTGCGCCGCGATCTTGCCGTCCTCGACGCCCCGCACCGTGAGGTCATTGCCGCTGGCGACACAATCGCCGCCGGCCCAGACCTTGGAGATCGAGGTCTTCATGTCCTCGTTAACGACAATCTTGCCATCGAGGGTCTCCAGCGGCTCGGCGGCACCGTTGAGCGCATCCTTGACCAGCTTTTGGCCGATGGCCTTGAACACCATGTCGCAAGCCAGGGCATAGGTCTCCCCGGTCCCCACCAGCCGACCGCCATCCTCCAACCGGGTACGCTCGAATTCGATCTCCCGCACGGCCCCCTGGTGACCGATCAGGCGCACAGGTCTCGCCCAATGGCGGATCTTGACGCCGTTGACTTGGGCGAATTCCTGTTCGTGCCAGGTGGCACTCATGTTTTCGGGCCCCCGCCGATAGATCAGCGTTACCTCTTCGGCGCCCAGACGCTTGGTCTGGATGGCGATGTCGATGGCGGTATTGCCGCCACCGATGACCACGATCTTGCGCCCAACCGCAAGCGCACCCTTGTCCGGCGCCTGGCGAAGCTTGGCGATGTAATCGACCGCGTCGAGTACGCCCTGGAGTGCACCCTCGCCCTCCAGGCCGAGCGCGTTGACGCCGGCGAGCCCAGTGCCGATGAAGACCGCGTCGAACTCGCGCCGCACCTCCGACAGAAGCAGATCGCGGCCGAGGGCCATTCCGGCCTTGATTTCGATGCCACCGATGGCGGTCACGAAATCGACCTCGCGCCGCGCGAAATCATTCACGGTCTTGTAGGCGGCGATTCCGTACTCGTTCAACCCGCCGAGCTTTTCGCGGGCATCGAAGATGGTCACGTCATGGCCAAGCACCGCTAGCCGATGGGCGCAAGAGAGGCCCGCCGGCCCGCCGCCGATCACCGCTACCCGCTTTCCGGTCCTGGCTCCGCGCGCGAAGGGCTGGCGCCCGGCTTCCATCGCGCTATCGGTTGCAACCCGTTGCAACATGCCGATCTGGACCGGCTTGTCCTCCGAATTGTTGCGCACGCAGGCATCCTCGCACAGGATCTCGGTCGGACAGACGCGCGCGCACATGCCGCCAAGAATGTTCTGTTCCAGGATCTTCTGCCCGGCCCCGGCGACATTCCCTGTATTTATCATGCGAATGAAATTGGGCACATCGATCGAGGTCGGGCAGGCCTCGATACAGGGGGCGTCATGGCAAAAATAGCAGCGGCTGCTTTCGATCAGTGCTTTCTTGCGATCAAACGGGGGCTTGATATCCGCGAAATTGGCGGCGATTTCCGCCGGCCCCAGCCGATGGGTTGCGATATCGGGAGACGCGGATTGCGCCATACTTCCCTTCCCTGACCCGTCCTTTCGGGCCCGCGCCAGCCTGATCCTGGCGAAGGCACTGATCCGTGCCGAGATTGAACGCTAATAAACTTTGACCAATTGATCAAGTTTTTTTTGACCAGCCGATCAAATTTTTGTTTGCAGCACATGGCCGAACCGGTCCAATGCGAAGAACCAAGGCGGCGAATCAACATGACCGATCTGCGAGCAAGGGTGGACAAACGGATCGAAACCAGCGGGGGAATCCGCCAGCGCAGCCGCGCCAATATCGAGCGGCGCATTTTGGCGGCCGCGGAATCGGTCTTCGCTGAAACCGGGTTCAGCGGCGCGACCACCTCGGAAATCGCCAAGCGCGCTTCTATCCCCAAGGCCAATTTGCACTATTACTTCAAGACCAAGGAAGAACTCTACCAGCGGGTGCTGACCAACATCATCGAGATTTGGCTGCATACCGCCGACATGATCACGCCGGAGGCAGATCCGGCGGAGGCGCTGACCCATTACATCGAGGCCAAGATCCTTTCGGCCCGGGACCGGCCGCTGGCCTCCCGGGTCTTCGCCAACGAGATCATCCACGGCGCGCCCATGCTGACGGGGTTCCTCGCCAGCGAGCTCAAGAGCTGGGTCGAGGTGAAATCGAAGGTGATCCGCGGCTGGATCGCCGCCGGCCGGATGCGCGATGTCGATCCCAAGCACCTGTTCTTCATGATTTGGGCGACCACGCAAACCTACGCCGATTTTGCCAGCCAGATCACGGCCGTGCTCGGGCGGGATGCCCTCCTGGCGCAGGATTATCGGGTCGCCGCCCGCCAGGTCGCGGAGATCCTCTTGCGCGGGTGTGTCGTGGAGCCGCGATCAGGCTAGGGTCCGGACGGTTTCCAGGCTCGTACCTAGTCGCCGCGTTCCGCCGGATGCGCGAGTGCCAAATCGGCCATGCTGGTGAATTTGAAATCGTATTTTGGCAGCGCGCCGGGATTCATGGTGGCGCCGAACCCTGCCTTCCCATGGCGCCGATGGATCCAGCAGGACGCGAGGCCCAAGGAATTGGCCGGCGCGTGATCGTGGAACATGCTTTCCGCGGTATGCAGGATTTCCGATTTTTCGATCCCAAGGCCGGCAAGTTTGTCGATCAAATACTCGAAGTTCCTGGAATTGGGCTTGTAGGAACCGACATCCTCGGCCGTGATGATCGCGTCGAACGCGACCTGCAGCTTCTTGTTGCTGTACGAGAAACTCTCATTGTCGACATTGGATAGAATGACCAGCTTGTAGTGCTTCTTGAGATATTGCAGCGCCTCGACCGAATCGGGGAAGGCCGGCCAGTTCCTGATCGAGCGGCCATATTCCAGGCATTCCTCCCACTTGACCGGCACATTCCATTCCTCGGCCAGCCGCTTGTAGACAACCGCCAGCAACTGGCGATAGGGCATCGCGGGCGTGAATTGCTGCTGCGAGGATTCCTGGCGCGCGTGTGCCTGAAGGATCTCGTCGCGAGCGAGCGAGCGTCCGGCGCGTGAGGCGAGGCCTTTCAGCCCCTCGATCATCCCGCTCTCCCAATCGACGAGCGTGCCGTAGCAATCGAAAGTCAGAACCTTGAAATCCGTCAGTCGCATGTTCGATCCACCCACAAGGGCCAGTGGCTGTTCGATCCTCGCCCGCTAATGCGGCCGGCGTAATCGCCGGCAGTTGCGACCGTCAGCCCTTGCCACCGCCGATCGCGTGGTTAGCCATCATTTCCAGCGCCCGGACCATGCCCGAATGATCCCATGCGCCACCCCCATTGGCGGCGCAGGCGTTGAACAATTCCTGGCAAGTGGCGGTGTTGGGCAGGCTCACCCCCAGCGCCCGCGCGCCCTGCAACGCCAAGCCCAGATCTTTCTGGTGCAGCTCGATCCGGAAGCCGGGATTGAAGGCGCGGTTGATCATGCGCTCGCCGTGCACCTCAAGAATGCGCGAATTCGCAAAACCCCCCATCAGCGCCCTGCGCACCTTCGCCGGGTCGGCGCCGGCCTTCGAGGCGAACAGCAGCGCCTCGCCCACCGCCTCGATGGTCAACGCCACGATGATCTGGTTCGCGACCTTGGTCGTCTGGCCGTCGCCGTTGCCACCCACCAGTGTGATGTTCTTGCCCATCAATTGGAACAGGGGCAAGACCTTCTCGAACGCGCTATCCGGGCCGCCGACCATGATGGTCAGGCTGGCCGCCTTGGCGCCAACCTCGCCACCCGAAACCGGCGCGTCCAAGTAATCGCAACCGAGATCGTTGACCCGCTTGGCGAAACCCTTGGTGGCGATCGGCGAGATCGAACTCATGTCGACCACGATCTTGCCCTTGGTTAGGCGCGAGGCGATCCCTTCCTTGCCAAACAACACGTCCTCGACATGCGACGTGTCCGGGACCATGATGAACACGATATCCGCGGCCGAAGCGACCTCGGCGGCGCTGGCACTGGCCTTGGCGCCCTTGTCGATCAGCGATTGCGGCACCCCGGATCGGCTCGCCGCATGAAGCCCATGCCCACCCGCGATCAAATGCCCGGCCATGGGGGCACCCATGATGCCCAGACCGACGAAACCCAAATTCATGTCATCCTCCCCGAGATTAGGCGCTTGGGCCCAGATATTCCTTGACCCAGCCAAGCCCGGCCAAGGTCTCGGTCCTGGGTTTGTACTCGCAACCGATCCAACCCGAATAACCGGCCCGGTCCAGTTCCTCGAACACAAAGGGATAGTTGATTTCGCCGGTGCCGGGTTCGTTGCGCCCGGGATTGTCGGCCAGTTGCAGGTGCGCGATCCGCCGCTGGTGGCGCTTGAAATTGCCTGTCAATTCGCCCTCGCTGCGCTGCTGGTGGTAAAGATCATACTGGATGAAAACGTTGTCGGAGCCGGTCTCGGCGATCACGCTATCGGCCAGCCCCACCCGGTTCAGCCAGAATCCCGGGAAGTCGAAGTTATTGATGGGTTCGATGACCAGGGCAATTCCCGCGTCCTTCAGCCTGGACGCCGCGAAGCGCAGATTGCCAACGAAGGTTGCCCGCGCCTGTTCGGCACTGGTGCCGGAAGGTGGAATCCCGGCCAGGCAGTTCACCATCTTGCATTCCAGCACCTTGGCGTAGTCGATGGCCTTGGCGACCCCTTCCCGGAATTCACCTTCACGGCCGGGGATTGCGCCGATGCCGCGCTCGCCCTTGGCCCAATCGCCCGCCGGCAGATTGAACAGCACCTGCTTCAATCCGTTCGATCGCAAGGCCTGGGCAACAACCTCCTTGGGCACGGCATAGGGGAAGAGGTATTCGACCGCCGTGAAGCCGGCCTTGCTGGCGGCGGCGAAGCGGTCGAGGAAATCGACCTCGTTGAAGAGCATCGTCAGATTGGCGCAGAATTTGGGCATGATCCTTGTTCCCCTCTTTCCGGTCAGTCGAGGAGCCCGATGGCGGTGGGTGCATCGGCGGCATCCCTCGCCAAATCCTCGAATTCGTTGACGGCGTTGATCTCGGTTCCCATGGAAATATTGGTGATTCGCTCCAGAATGATTTCCACGACGACCGGCACGCGGTGTTCTCGAACCATTTCCCGGGCCTGTTCCAGCGCCGGCTGGATGGCCTCGGGCTCGGTCACGCGAATGGCCTTGCAACCAAATCCTTCCACGACCTTCACGTGATCGACCCCATAACCCGAGAGTTCCGGCGCGTTGATATTGTCGAAAGATAGCTGGACGCAAAAGTCCATTTCGAAGCCGCGCTGCGATTGCCGGATCAACCCCAGATAGGAATTGTTCACCAGAACGACCACGAAGGGCAGGTTGAACTGCGCGCCGACCGCGAGCTCCTCGATCAGGAACTGGAAGTCGTAATCGCCGCAGATGGCAACGATCTCCTTCTGCGAATCGGCCGCGCGCACCCCCAACGCCGCCGGAATGGTCCAGCCCAGCGGCCCGGCCTGGCCGCAATTGATCCAGTTTCGCGAACGATAGACGTGCAGGAATTGCGCCGCCGCGATCTGCGACAGCCCGATCGTGGAAACATAACAGGTGTCGCGACCGAAGACCTTGTTCATCTCCTCGTAGACGCGCTGCGGCTTGATCGGCTTTTCGTCGAAATGGGTCCGGCGCAGCATCTTGCGCTTGCGCTCGCGGCATTCCTCGACCCAAGCCGACCGGTCCTTGAGCTTTCCGGCATTTTTCCACTCGCTCGCCATTTCGACCAGCATTTCCAGAGCCGCCTTGGCATCCGACACGATGCCGAAATCGGGCGCGAACACACGCCCGATCTGGGTGGGTTCGATGTCGATATGAACGAATTTGCGGCCCTTGGCATAGATTTCGATCGATCCGGTATGCCGATTGGCCCAACGATTGCCGATGCCCAGCACGAAATCGGATTCGAGCATGGTCGCGTTCCCGTAGCGATGGCTGGTCTGCAAGCCCACCATGCCGACCATCAACGGGTGATCGTCCGGGATCACGCCCCAGCCCATCAACGTCGGCACCACCGGCACGCCGGTGATCTCGGCTAGTTTGACTAGCGATTCCTCGCCCCCGGCGTTGATGATGCCGCCGCCGGCCACGATCAGCGGCTTGGCGCTGGTGTTCAGCATGGAAAGCGCCTTTTCCGCCTGGGGCCGCGAAATCCTCGGCTTGTGCACGGCCAAGGGCGCATAGGTCTCCGGATCGAATTCGATTTCCGCCATCTGCACGTCGAAGGGCAGGTCGATCAGCACCGGGCCCGGCCGGCCCGAGCGCATCAGGTGGAAAGCCTGCTGGAAGACATAGGGCACCTGGCCCGGCTCCATGACCGTGATCGCCCATTTGGCGACCGGCTTGGCGATCGAGGCGATGTCGATTGCCTGGAAATCCTCCTTGTGCAGGCGGGCCCGCGGCGCCTGACCAGTGATGCATAGAATCGGAATGGAATCGGCGGCCGCCGAATAGAGGCCGGTGATCATGTCGGTACCGGCGGGGCCGGAGGTGCCGATGCAAACCCCGATATTGCCGGCCTGCGCCCTGGTGTAGCCCTCGGCCATGTGCGAGGCAGCCTCGACATGGCGCGCCAGCACATGGCGAATCGAATTGCGCGGCCGCAAGGCGGCGTAGAGCGGATTGATGGCCGCACCCGGCACCCCGAAGGCGCACTTGACGCCCTCGCGCTCCATGACATGCATTGCGGCCTCGGCGGCTCGCATCCTGGCCATGATCCCCTCCTCGGCGGCAATGGCGATGGGCTCGATACTAGCCGTCCAATGCGCGGATCGCGCAATCTAGCGGCACACCATTCCACGATGTGGAACGTGCCGAAAAGCGCCATGGCCCCAAGGCCTTGTGATCCGAGCCCTGGCGGGAAAATGCCATGGAAGCGGCCAAGTCCGTTCCACGATGTGGAATCAGGCGAAAGCCGGGGGCCGCTTTCCGCCGAAATCGGCGGTCAGTTCCAGGGCGGCAGCACCGACGATGCGGCCCAATTCCGCCGCGCGCGCGCTGGTCACGCGGATGGTCGGCCCGGAGATCGAGATCGCGGCCACCGGATGGCCATTCTCGTCAAAGACGGGAGAGGCGACGCAGCGCAGACCCGGCGTGTATTCCTCGTTGTCGATGGCATAGGCGTTTTTTCGAATCTGCCTCAGTTCGGCCGTCAGCTTGCGCGCCTCGGCGATGGTGCGGCCGGTGAACCGCTTCATGCCGTGCTCGGCCACGATCCGCTCGACCTCGGCTGCCGGCAAGTAGGCCAGGATCGCCTTGCCCAGGGCCGATGAATGCATGAAGACCCGCCCGCCCGGCTTGGTGATGGCGCGCATGGTCTGGCGGCTTTCCATTTGCACGAGATAGACGGCCATGCCCTCGTCCTCGATGGCGAGATTTGCGGTTTCCCCGGTCAAATCCACCAGCCGCCGCAGATAGGGCCGGCACAGCCGACCCATGTCGCGCGCCTGGAGAAAGCCGTTTCCGACCACGAAGCTCTGCACGCCGATCGACCAGCGGGCGCCATGCGGATCGAAATGCACGTGGCGGCCCTGCTGCAGGGTGGTCAGCAGCCGATGCGCCGTCGATGGCGCCAAGCGCGTGGCCTTGACGACCTCTGCCAGGGTCAGCCCGTCCTGGGCCGGGACCAGGACATCGAGAATGCCGAGGGCGCGCAACAGCGACTGCACGCTGCCCGAGCGTTCCGCCCCCGCGGCCTTCCTCTGGGTAGGCGGCCGGGCCCGCTTCGCCACGTCGCCTGGCCTGCCAGGTAGGCGCGGGCCTTTGCGTTATTGCGCCGCCTTGCGCGGGACGGCGCGCGGCGCCTTTGCGGCGTTGACGCGGCCGAGCGCGTCAAACACCGGATGGAAGGGCGGCCGATCGATGTAGCGGCCGGCACCCCGCGTCACGTCGAGCTTGCCGTCCGCCCACACCACCTTGCCCTGGCTGATCGTGTGACTGGGAATGCCTTTCACATTCATGCCCTCGAAGATGTTGAAATCGACCTTCTGGTGGTGGGTCTTGGCCGAGATGGTTCGCGTTCCCTTGGGGTCCCAGACCACCAGATCGGCGTCGGCGCCGACGCTGATCGACCCCTTGCGCGGATAAATGTTGAAAATCTGCGCGGCGTTGGTCGAGGTCACGCGCACGAATTCGCTCGGCGTCAGGCGACCGGTGCCCACGCCATGATGCCAGAGCACCGACATCCGATCCTCGATGCCGCCGGTGCCGTTCGGGATCTTGGTGAAGTCGTTACGCCCAGCCGCCTTCTGGTCGGCGCAGAAGCAGCAATGATCGGTGGCAGTGGTCTGCAGAACGCCCGATTGCAGCGCGTGCCACAAAATCTCTTGGTGCTCCTTCGGGCGGAAGGGGGGACTCATCACATGGGCGGCGGCGTAATTCCAGTCCGGGTGCCGATAGACTGAATCGTCGACCAGCAAATGGCCCGCCAATACCTCGCCGAACACGCGCTGGCCCTCGAGCCTCGCCCTGGTGATGGCCTCGACCGAGTCGCGGCAGGAATTGTGCACGATATAGACCGGCGTGCCCAGGACCTGGGCCACGCGGATGGCGCGATTGGCGGCCTCGCCCTCGACCTCTGGCGGGCGCGACATCGGATGGCCCTCGGGCCCGGTGATGCCCTTGCGGATCATTTCGTTCTGAAGATGGAATACCAATTCGCCATTCTCGGCGTGCACGGTGGCGATGGCGCCCAGTTCCTGGCAACGGCTGAAACTTTTCACCAGATTCTCGTCGGTTACCATGATGGCGTTCTTGTAGGCCATGAAATGCTTGAAGCTGTTGACGCCGCGCTCCTTGACCAGCGTGCCCATATCGCGATGGACCTCGTCCGACCACCAGGTCACCGCCACATGGAAGGAATAATCGGCGCAGGATTTTTCCGCCCATTCCCGCCACTGGTCATAGGCGGAAAGGAGCGGCGTGTTGGGCGCCGGAATCACGAAATCGATGATCATGGTCGTGCCGCCGGCCAAACCGGCGGCGGTGCCGCTAAAGAAGTCCTCGCTGGCCACCGTCCCCATGAAGGGCAATTGCATATGGGTATGGGGATCGATGCCGCCCGGCATCACAAGCTGGCCGCCGGAATCGATCACCCGGGCGCCCGAGGGCGCCTCCAGCCCCTCGCCCACCGCTTTGATCTTGTCCCCCTCGCAAAGAACATCGGCACGGAACGAATGCTCGGCGGTCACCACGGTTCCGCCACGGATCAACAGCGACGACATGTCGTCCTCCCATCCCAATGCGGGCGGTGCCCGCCCGCCAACTCGCCTAGTCAGCTCACAAACTTGTCCGAATGGTCAAAATGTAGCCGAAGCCGGCGAAAGCGCCAATTGGAAAAACTGACCGCGCACAAGGAAAAGGCAGGCCCAAGCAGCCTGCCTCCCCCCAATCCCCCCGAGCCGCGCCTGCCAACTGGCGGCGGCGGCTTTTCATGCCTCCCCAGAACCCGGGCCGTGGCATTCGCTACATTTTCTTGACGGCCGGCTTCCCAGCCGACCGGCGCGGACCCTAACTCCGACCGACCCTGGAGTCACTGGGAAAACTCATGATGGGATGGCGTCAGCCGCATCGCGCGCGACCTGCGGTCGCGGCCGCGGCGCGGCACCCGGGCGGGGGGCCGCGACCATCCGCGTCCCCGCCCATCTCTATTTCGGCTTCCAAACCCCAGCGCCAGGCATTCGGATTGGGCGGTGGATCGCGCCCTGGGTTGCGCCCCGGGGACTCCGCTTGACCCCGGTTATGGAACGAGGTATCGGAAGATCAACCTGGAATAGGTGGCGCCCGGCGAGGCTGAACGGCCTCGTGGGGCGTTTTCATTTCGGGCGTTTTCATTGGCGCAAGCCGCCTGCGGCTGGTCGCGCCTTCCCCCGATCGATCACGCATCGCCGAAGAAGAACCCACGCCATGCGGGCGCCGATCGCTGGCCCCCTCGACCGCGAGCCGCCAACCCCCAACTGGAGGTAATCATGACACAGACGATGACACCGAGCACGGCCGTGATGGTCCGCGCGGGCGCGCGACGCAAGCGCGCGCTGGCCGACGAGATGGAAACGCTCGACCCCTTGGGCGCGCGCTGGGAGCGGCGCGAAGCCGACGAGATGGAAACCCGGGCGCGCGATGCCCTTGTGCCCGCCACCCTTGCGCCTGTGGGCGAGCTGGCGCGAGGGCTGGGCGGCGAGATGCTGCCCATCGGCGAGAACGCCGCGCGCTATCCCGGCATCGTGGGCGTAATCGGTGAATCGCCCGACCTGCTCGTGGCCGACGCCTCGCTCGAACGCCTTCGCCTGACCGGGGGGGCGCTCACCCTGGCGGTCGAGGCGGCGATGGAGCTCAAGGCCCGCGATCCGGTCGAGAAGATGCTCGCCCACGAGATGGCGGGCGCCCACCGGCACGCCCTGCGCCTGGCCGAGCGCGCGAGCGGCATGCTGGATCGCACGGACCCCGCGCAGCACCGCGATTGGCGCGAGCAAAGCCAGGAGGCCGCCCGCCTCACCGCCGCAGGCGCGCGGATGATGGCGGCTGTCGCGGGTGCCGCACTGGCACTGCAACGGCTTCGGGCCGGCGACCAGCAGATGATCCAGGTGGTCCACCAGCAGGTCGCCGTCGCCGACGGGGGGCGGGCCGTCGTGGCGGGCCAGGTCGGGGTCGGCGCGGGACCCCGGAAGCGGCGCCGGAAGCCGCGCCGAGGGGGGCCAAAGTGAAAAAGCGAGGCCAACCCCATGTACCCATCCCTCAGGCACCCATCTGGTGGATGGCCGGGCTGGAAGGCGCGCGATCGGCGCCCCGCTGCCGGGCGCGCTGTCGCGGAACGAAGGCACCCTGCCGCAACCCGGCCGTCAACGGCCGGCCGACGTGCCGAAAGCATGGCGGTGCCGGCGGCGCGCCCGAGGGCGAGCGCAACGGCGCCTGGAAACACGGAAGGCACACAAAGGCGGCGATGGAAGAGCGGCGGGAACGCCGCGCGACGCTGCGAGCGCTGAAGGCGCTGATCGCCGGATTGACGCCCGGCGATCCCTAATCGTGGGCCCGCATCATGGGCCCGCATCATGGGCCCGATCATTGGCCCGCGGGCGACCATCACGGATTTCGCACAAGTCGCCGTTTGACGGCTTCCTGTAAAGTGATACATTACAGTGGGAGGATCGGCGCGTGATTGCATCTTTTGCCGACAAAGCCCTCAAGGAATTGTTCGACACCGGGCGCGCCAAGGGGATTCGCCCGGACTTGCAGAAACGAACCTTGCTTCGCCTCGATGCCCTGGACCGAGCGACCGAATTGAGCCAGTTGCGGCAACAGGGCTTCGATTTTCACGCGCTGCGCGGGCCGAGCCCAGGCGCCACTCGATCCACGTCAACGACCCGTGGTGCGTCACGTTCGAATGGCGCGATGGCGATGCCTGCCGCGTCAGGCTGGAGCAATATCATTGAAAGGATAAACGATGATGCCCGAATACAAGGTGACTCAACGGCCGACCCGCGCGCCCTCGCATCCCGGCGAACTGATCCGGGAAATCATCGAAGAACATTTGGACCTGAGCATTTCCGAGGCGGCGCGCCGACTCAAGGTCAGCCGCCAATCGCTTCATGCCGTGTTGCGCGGGGCGGCTGGCGTCACGCCGGAAATGGCGCTGCGGCTCGGGCGCTTTTTCGACGGCGACCCAGCGCTGTGGCTGAACATGCAGATGGCGCACGATTTGTGGAACGCCGAACGCGCCTTGCGAAGGGAACTGGCGAACATCAGAGCCGGCAAGGCAGCGTGATGTCGAAGGCCGGAGGAAAAATCCCGCGGGGCGCGCGTGAGGCCCTGGCCTATGCCCAGGGCGCGCGCAAGAGTTATCGCGTGCACAAGGTCAAGGTGCCCGAGGGCGTTGACGTGGCGGCCATCCGCGCGCGCCTGAAATTGTCGCAGCAGCAATTCGCCGACCGGTTCGGGTTCTCGGTCGCCAACATCCGCAATTGGGAGCAAGACATCCGCCGGCCGGAAGGACCGGCGCGGACCCAAGCGCGAACCGGCCCCGAGGTCACGCGGAAATATCGTGGAAAGATTGCGCTTTGGGCATGATTGGAGCGCCGGCATGGCAGCCCCCAATAATCGCGTCAACGTCGCCGTTGCGCGGCATGCGAACCCAAGGCGATCCAGGCCAGGCCGGCCCCGGTTGCACCGATTACAACCAGCATCCCATGGGGATCCCAAATCCACATGGCGAGGCCAGCAAATAACGGGCCCACCAGCCCGCCGACCTCCAGGGCCAAACTGAAGGCCGAATTGGCGCCGGAAAGCTGCTCGGTCTTGAAGGCTCGGCCCAGCATCGTCATGGAAGTGGTAAACGACCCACCCAGGAACCCGCCCCAGATGAGCAACATCAGCCAAGCCAGGGCGCCCTTGTCCACGACCAGGGGTAAAACCAGCGCGCCCAGCACCTGGACGATTCCGCAACCGACCAGAATCAGGTCCGCGTTCCACCGGTCAAGCAGGCGGCCGATGGGAAACTGGAATCCGATATTGCCGATGACATAGGCGGTCAGCAGGAACAGCGCCTGATCCTCGGCCAAGCCCGAACGCACGCCATAGACCGGCAGCAGCGCCATCGTTGTGAGCCAGATCACCCCATTAACCAGCGACGCCACCATGACGACCGGCGCATGACGGAAGGCCTGGCGCAATGTCATGGTCGGGTGGTCGCGCAGTGCCGGAGCACCACTCCGACTAGCCAGCGGAATCGGCAGGATCGCGACCGCCATGACCACGGCGATGGCCACGAAGGGAAGAGCGCCTTGGCTGCCGGTGACGCTGATCAGGATTGGTCCGGTCGCAAGTCCGGCGGAAAAAAACGCGACATAAATCCCCATCACGGAGCCGCGCTTTTCCGGGGGCGCCAGGGCATTGATCCAGGTCTCGCTGACCACCAAGGCAAGGCCTAGCCCCAAGCCCATGACGAAGCGCAAGCCGAACCACACTGGAACAGCGGTAACGATCGGGAACAACAGCAACATCGCCAGGGCAAGCCCGCTGCCGGCATAGATGCTGGGGGCGGCCCCGATGCGCCGGATGATCAACGGGATCAACGCGCTGACCGACACCACGGCCAAGGACGGCGTCGCTCCCATCAGCCCGATCCCGGCCGAATTCACCCCCTCGCGTTCGAGATTCAGCGACAATAGCGGTGACACGCCACTCAGAATGATGCCGACAATAGACGCGCTCGCGATCGCCCCCGCCAAGCCCAGCCATTGTCGGCCAGGCGCCGAAGCGCTCTCGCCCGGTGCGCCACTGGGTGCATTCACCGCCGCCGCCGCCAGGGCGTAAACGGCTCCAAATCGTGGGCAATCCCCTCGAAATGTTGGGGCGAGCGGCCGGGATTGAACCGGCAACCCCCGGATCCACGATCTGGTGCGCTCGCTCGTCAGGGTTTCGCTTGAACCGTCATTGATCCTGTAAATCCAGCCCTAACTTTACTTTCTTTCCGACGCCTTCCGACATTGAAACTTGGTAGCTTGGCTGCTGAATGGCAGCGAATTCAGCGCCTATCGCTTGGACGGGGTTCGCGGACCAGCGCGGCAGGCGCATGGTAGCTGATTTGGCAGCCAAGTCGGTGGAAGTCATGGCGATTCAAGGTATCACACCTCGCGCGGGCGCGGCGCCGGGAAACGATAATTCGACAATTTCCGATCTTGCTGGCGGCGGCGAAGCTGCGTCAGCTTCCGATTCGAGGCGAAGGCAACGCGCGGTCGCCGGGTTCGCGATCCGGCAACAATCGATCGGCCGGCAGCCGCATGATCATGGTCGTGCCGCGTCCCTTCTCGCTCTCGATCAGCAGCGACCCGCCATGCATTTCCAGGTAAGACTTGGATATCGTTAGGCCGAGCCCCACGCCCTCATGCCTGCGCGTGGCCCAGTTGTCGATCTGAACGAATGGCTTCATGGCCTCGACGGTCTCGGCCAACGACATGCCGATGCCGGTGTCGGTGACCGCGATGTCGAGGCCCTCCGGGACCTCGCGGGCGACGGCCCGGACCGAGCCGCCGGCGGGTGTGAACTTGATGGCGTTCGACAGCAGATTGAGCAGCACCTGCTTCAACAACTGTCGATCGCCGCGCACACGCGCCAGCGCCTCCGGCACCTCGCCGGAAAGGGCGATTCGCCGCTTGCCGGCCTGGCCGCCGATCATTGACAGGCAGTCCGAGACGAGGCTCCCGATCTCCAGGATTTCCTCCCAAATCTCGACCTTGCCGGCCTCGATCCGGCCGAGATCCAGAATGTTGCCGATGATCGCGAGCAGATGCATGCCGCTGGAATGAATGTCGGCGCTGTATTGCCGGTAGGCGGGCGTGCCGATCGGGCCGAGAATTTCGCGCGACATGACCTCCGAAAACCCGATGATCGCGTTCAAGGGTGTGCGTAATTCGTGGCTGGTATTGGCGAGGAATTGGGTCTTGGCGTGATTGGCGGCCTCGGCCGCGCCATGAGCGGCCTTCAAATCCTGTTCGATCAGCATGCGCTCGGTGATGTCCTGAATGGTCCCACGGGCGTCGATAATTTGTCCGTCGGGGCCGTATTCGATCAGGCCATGCTCCTGCACGAATTTTATCGATCCGTCGGTGCGCACGATGCGATAGTCGAAACTGGCCGTCGGGAGTCTGGCCGCGGTGGCTCGCCGTTTGGCGGCCTGGACCTTTTCCCGATCATCGCGATGGATGAAGCGCGCATGGTAGTCGCTGCTCCGGATCGACAATTCCTCCGCGGCCACGCCTAGGATCGAGGCGACGGATTCGGAGAACACGATTAGGGAATTCTCGTCGCCGGGATCGGAATCCGATGGGATCCACCAATGCGCCAGCAGCGCGATCTTCTCGGCCATCGCGTAGCCCGCCCGGCTTTTCTCCAATTCCTGCTCGATCGACTTGTGTTCGGACACGTCCAGCATGGTGCCGAACGACGACACCCAGCGTTTCTTTTCGTCATAGACATCCTTGATCACCTCATGGATTTCGCGAATTGTCCCGTCGGGACGAAGGAGGCGGTACTCCACAATGTATTCACCGACGCCGACGGCGAAATAACCATTGACCTCCAACATGACCCGTTCACGATCCTCGGGGTGGATGTATTTCCCTGGGTATTCCTGGTGAGTCACGGTGATTTCGCCGGCGGGGATCCCAAACACCGTTCCCGCGTTCTCCGAGTATGTCGGTCGGACGCCCTCCCATTCCCCCGGAACAATCGCCCTTGACGACCAATGGACCAGACCCGCCGCCCGCTCGGCCTGGCGATAAAGAGCCTCGCTGTCGCGCAAGGCTTGTTCGGCGCGCCTGAGCTCGGTCACGTCCAGCATGGTGCCGAACGACGACACCCAGCGCCTCTTTTCGTCATAGACATTCGTGGTCACTTCATGGATATCGCGAATTGTCCCGTCTGGACGAAGGAGGCGAAATTCCACAATGTATTCATCGGCGCCGGCGCCCCAATGACCTTCGACCTCCAACCTGATCCGTTCACGATCCTCGGGGTGGACGTATTTCTCTAGGAATTCCAGGTGAATCACGGTGATTTCGCCGGCGGGGATCCCAAACAGGGATTCCGCGTTCTCCGAAAATGTCGGTCGAGCACCCTGCGATTCCCCCGGAACTATCGCCTTTGACGACCAATGGACCAGACCCGCCGCCCGCTCGGCCTGGCGATAAAGAGCCTCGCTGTCGCGCAAGGCTTGTTCGGCGCGCCTGAGCTCGGTCACGTCCAGCATGGTGCCGAACGACGACACCCAGCGCTTCTTTTCGTCATAGACATTCGTGGTCACTTCATGGATATCGCGAATTGTCCCGTCGGGACGAAGGAGGTGATATTCCAGAATGTATTCATCGGCGCCGGCGCCCGAATGACCTTCGACCTCCAGCCTGATCCGTTCACGGTCTTTGGGGTGGACGTATTTCTCTAGGCCACCTCTAAAAACCCCCTGTTCCGCGGGATAGATTTCTGATTCAGTGATTCCAGCAGCAAAGGGGTCGCCGATGACGAGCCAGCCGGGATTTTTCGACGTTCAGGACAGGTACGCGGCGCTGAGCCGGGCGGG
>CAZIUB010000088.1:0-22992 GCA_964542425.1 uncultured Rhodospirillaceae bacterium
TAGCGCCGGAAGCGGGAAAAAGCGGTTGCACGCCGCATAAAAAAATAGAAAATGGCGGAAGAACCCCTGTCAAAAACAACCTCATCCCATCGCCGCCGCAAAAATCCGCTCAAAATACCGGGTTTTTAGAGGTGGCCTCTAACACAATTTCCAAATTTCACCTATTTGCAAGATCGGCGCATCCTTGCGGTCTGGGTCGGATAGATGAACGGTACTCGGCTTCGATATCTCGGATGTACGGCCAAAAACCGACGATATGCTTCGGCACTCTACATCAAAAATTGGTGGGCCCGGCAGGACTCGAACCTGCGACAACACCGTTATGAGCGGCGCGTTCTAACCACCTGAACTACAGGCCCGATTCAGGGATCGGGAATCGGGGATCGGGCATCCGAAGGCGTTGGGCACTCCGTTCGCGGTCTCACACCCCTGAATTCCGATCCTCGATTCCTGATTCCTGATCCCGGATCCCCGACAACCGCCTAAGTATCGAGAAAACTCCTGAGCTTGCGCGAGCGGCTGGGGTGCTTCAACTTCCTGAGCGCCTTGGCCTCGATCTGGCGGATGCGCTCGCGGGTAACCGAGAATTGCTGGCCCACCTCCTCCAGCGTGTGGTCGGTGTTCATGCCGATGCCAAAGCGCATCCTGAGCACGCGTTCCTCGCGCGCGGTCAAGGTGGCGAGGACGCGGGTCGTGGTCTCGCGCAGATTGGCCTGGATGGCGGCGTCCAAGGGCCGGACCGCGTTCTTGTCCTCGATGAAATCGCCGAGATGGCTGTCCTCCTCGTCGCCGATCGGCGTCTCCAGACTGATCGGCTCCTTGGCGATCTTCAACACCTTGCGCACTTTTTCCAGCGGCATCAGCAGCTTTTCCGCCAGTTCCTCGGGCGTGGGCTCGCGGCCGATCTCGTGCAGCATCTGACGCGAAGTCCGCACCAGCTTGTTGATGGTCTCGATCATGTGGACCGGGATGCGGATGGTGCGCGCCTGGTCGGCGATCGAGCGGGTGATCGCCTGCCTGATCCACCAGGTGGCGTAGGTCGAGAACTTGTAGCCGCGCCGGTACTCGAACTTGTCGACCGCCTTCATCAGCCCGATATTGCCCTCCTGGATCAGATCCAGGAATTGCAAGCCGCGATTGGTGTATTTCTTGGCGATCGAGATCACCAGCCGCAGATTGGCCTCGACCATTTCCTTCTTGGCGCGGCTGGCCTCGCGCTCGCCCTTCTGGACGATGTTGACGATGCGCCGGAAATCGCCGATCGGCAGATTGACCTTGTCGGCCATGCCCGAGATCGACTGGCGAACCAGCTTGGCGTCGTCCCGATGCCCGGCGAGAAAGTTCTTCCAGCCCTTGCCGGTCAGGCGCCCCAGCTTCTGGAACCATTTGGGGTCGAGTTCGGCGCCGTAATAGCGCTGCAGGAAATCCTCGCGCGCGACCCCTGCCTTCTGGGTCAGGCGCAGAAGCTGGCCCTCGAGCGAGACCAGCGCCCGATTGAGGCCGTACAATTGATCGACCAGGGCCTCGATGCGGCCGTTGTTGAGCCGCACCTGGCGCATCAGATCGACCATCTCGAGCTTCATCTTCTCGTAATTCTTCTCGGCGCGCGCGTTCAGTTCCTCGCCCGATTGGATGGTTTCCAGGCGCTTCCTCTGCGCCTTGTCCAGCTTTTTGTGCAACAGCGCTATCTTGTCGAAGCCCTCCATCACGCCGGGCAGCAATTGCGCCTCCATCGCGGCCAGCGACAGATTGACATCGTCGATTTCGGCCTCGGCGCCGGGCTGGGCCTGGCCGTCGACAGCGACAGGTTCGGCTTCCGGCTCCGGCTCTTCCTCGAAGCCCGCGCGCTCAGTGGCGATCAAGGCGGCATCACCCGGGCCGCCGCCCATCGTCGCCTCGAGGTCGATGATGTCGCGCAGCAGGATTTCCCCGGTTTTCAGCCTGTCGCGCCATTCGATGATGGCGCGATGGGTGAGCGGGCTTTCCCCGATGCCCCCGATCATCATGTCGCGCCCGGCCTCGATCCGCTTGGCGATGGCGATCTCGCCCTCGCGCGAGAGCAATTCGACCGAGCCCATCTCGCGCAGATACATGCGCACGGGATCGTCGGTGCGCCCGACCTCGGCGTCGTCCAGATTGCCGATGGCGCGCGGCTCCTCCTCGGCCGGGGCCTCGGCCTCCTCGGTCGCATCCTCGGCCTCGACGACATTGATGCCCATTTCCGAGAGCATCGACATGGTGTCTTCGATCTGATCGGTAGAATTCCGATCCTGCGGCATAACTGCGTTCAACTCGTCGATTGTGACGAAGCCGCGCTCCTTGGCCTTGGTCAGCATCTTCTTGACCGCGGCGTTCATGCCGTCCATGAGGGGACCTTCCGCGCCCTCCTCGCGAGGCTTGGCCCCGGCGTCGGTCTTGGCTGCTGGTTTCACCGCCATCTCGTCACCCAAATCCTTTCATCGTACCCGCCGTCGTGAGACTAGCTGATTCGAGCCAGATGCCGCCGGAAGTCGCGCGCCGGCGGGTACTATCATTTGGCAACTTCCGGCCCAAATTTCGTTGAAGCGCCGGATCGTTTCACTTGTTACACCCTTGCAAAAGTTGGCTAGGGGACGGCACTTGCGCGCCTCGCCAATTCATTTCTTTGCCTGGCCCGCCTTGCGTTGGCCCGCTTTGACCTGGCCGACCGGCATCCGATCGATGTCGTGGCGCTGGCTTTCGCCCTCCAGGGCCATTTCGCGCATGTTTTCGAACCGCGTGAGTGCGTCTTGCGTCGCCGATCCGGGCTTCGGATCGTCGAGTGCCGCCTGCAGGGCGCCGGCGCTCGCCTTCCATTCCGGCCGGATCTGCTCGCGTTGGCGCAACACCCCGATGACGTGCAGCAACCCCGCCTCAACCGCTTCCGGATCGGCCGTGGACAAGGTAAATCTGTTCTGCCCAGTGCGCGTGGCAAGGACCTCCAAAAATTCAGAGAACCCTTGACCCATCAATTGGTTCCGGATACCCGGCAAATCAAGCTGCGGCTGCCGGGCGGCGAGGTCTATAACCGCCCGCTTGGCCCTGTCAAGCTCGCCCGTCGGAAACTCGATCTCGCCCAGGGCCTCGCAATGGCGGTGGATCAGTTCCGGATGATTGACCAGGCAAGCGAGGATGAGTTCATAGGGCGCGCGCTTGAGCGCACCCACACCCCTTCGCGCGCCCTCGCCACCAGCACTTGCCGCCATTCGGGGCCGCCGATTGCCCGAAAACCGCTCGGCTTGGCGCGCACCCGGAGACTGGAACAGCGCCTCCAACCTTGCCTCGATCTCCTGGCGGTAGGAGCCGGCGACCGATTTGTCGGCGATGCGCCGGACCATGTCCTGGAGGTCGCGCCGGAGGCCGCTGCGCCGTTCCGGGGTATCCAGTTTTCGCCCCGTAAGCGCCAGGCGCCACAGCACATCGGCCAATGGCTCGGCCATGTCCAGCCTGGCGCGCAACCCTGCTCCGCCCTGGGCGCGCACGAGTGAATCCGGATCCTCGCCCGGCGGCATCCAGGCAAAGCGGAGCGACAAGGCGGGCTTCAAGAGCGGCAGCGCGCGCTCGGCCGCGCGCTCGGCCGCGCGCTGGCCCGCGTCGTCGCCGTCGAAGCACAGGATCGGCTCGCTGGCGTGGCGCCAAAGCAATTCCATCTGTTCCTCGGTCAAGGCGGTGCCCAAGGGTGCCACCGTATTGGGCAATCCCGCCTCGGCCAGCGCGATCACGTCCATGTAGCCTTCGACCACGATGATTTCGTCGCGGTCGCGCGCGGATTTGCGGGCCAGCGACAGGCCATAGAGCGTGCGGCCCTTGTGGAAGAGCGGCGTCTCGGGCGAATTGAGGTATTTCGGCTGTTCCTCGCCGAGCGCCCGCCCGCCAAACGCGATCACCTGGCCGCGCCGATCCAGGATCGGGAACATGACTCGGCCGCGAAACCGGTCGTAGGGGTGGCCCTCGCCCTCCGGCTGGATGAGGAGCCCGGCCTCGATGGCGATGGCCTGGGAAACACCGGCCTTTTCCAGCGCGGATCTGAGCGCGTGGCGGCTATCCGGCGCGAAGCCCAGGCGGAAATTGCGCACAGCCTCCTCGCCGAGGCCGCGCCGGCGCAAGTAATCGAGCCCGGGCCGGCCGGCGGCGGCGAGCAATTGGCTTTCGAACCAGCGACCGGCGATTTCCATGGCGCCGGCCAGCGTGGATTGGCGTTCGGCCCTGGCCTTGGCCTCCGGCGTCTCCACCGGGAGGGCCAATCCCGCCTCGCCGGCCAGGCGTTCCACCGCGTCGCGGAAATCCAAGCCCTCGCTGCGCATGACGAAGCCGATGACATCGCCGTGCGCGCCGCAACCGAAGCAATGAAAGAACCCCTTTTCCTCGCTGACTGTGAAGGACGGGGTCTTTTCGTTATGGAATGGGCAGAGGCCCAGGCCCTCGCGACCGCGCCTTGTCAGGCGCACGCGACGCTCGACCACCCGCGTGATCGACAGGCGCTGGCGCAACTCGTCCAGGAAGTTCGGCGAGAAGGCCATGCCCTAGTACCCGCCGTCGCAGATGAATGATTCAGAAATTTGACCCCGCCCGTGCGCGCCGGCGGGTACCAAAATGGGATAACATGTGCCAACTTTCGCGGCAGTATCGGTGCATCTCATGAATCACGCGTTTCCGAAAGTTGGCACTGTGGGGGCTAGGCCAGGAGCTGCTTCACTTGCGGCCCGATCTGGCTGAAATCCATCCGCCCGGCGTAGCGATCCTTCAAGTGGCCCATTACCTTTCCCATGTCCTTGATCGATTTCGCGCCCTGTTCCTTGATCGCCGCGTCGATGGCGGCCTGGGTTTCCTCGGCGCTCATCCTGGCGGGCATGTACCGCTCGATGATGGCGATCTCGCCTTCCTCCTGCGCGGCCAGTTCCGGGCGATTGCCCTGTTTGTAGAGGACGATGCTCTCCTGGCGCTGGCGCACCATCTTTTGCAGCATCTCGACGATTTCGGCCTCGTTCACGCCTTCGCCCACACCCTTGGTGCGGGCGGCGATGTCGCGGTCCTTGAGTGCCGCCAGAATGAGCCGCAGCGTCGAAGTCGCCCTCTGGTCGCGCGACTTCATCGCCACTTTCAGCTCATCGGTGAGGCGCTGGCGCAGCATGCGGGCTCCAAGGTTAATATTCGGGCCGCAACCGGCCGCTTCGCGAAGGGGTTGGAGGGTACACCAATAAGCGCCCTTCGGCAATTCCGGTGCAGGACCGACACGGAATACTAACTCATTGAATATGAATGGTATTTTTGGCCTGGAATCGCTTGACGCCGGACCGGAGCCGGCTTAGAAACCGGCCACTTGTGGCCCACCGTTCCCGCCAGAGGCGGAGGGCAAGCAATCAACACCCGTCTTGTCCCGCCCGGAAAGGCCCGCCGGATGAGCGCCATGAATGCGCCGGCATCAACTTCGAACGTGGTTTCGGCCGAACTCGGTGCATTCCGGCCGACAGCGCTCTTGGTTTTGGCCGACGGCACCGTGATCAAGGGTACGGGCCTTGGCGCCGAGGCCAAGGCAGTGGGCGAGGTTTGCTTCAATACCGCGATGACCGGCTACCAGGAGATCATGACCGATCCTTCCTATGCCGGGCAGATCATCAACTTCACCTTTCCCCATATCGGGAATGTCGGAGCCAATGAAGAGGACATCGAGGCCCCAAGCCCGGCGGCCAGGGGTTGCGCGTTCGCGACCGACATCACCGAGCCCTCGTCCTGGCGCGCGACGCAATCGCTGGATTCCTGGTTGAAGGCGCATGGCCTGCCGGCGATCGCCGGCATCGACACTAGGCGGCTGACCCGGCGCATTCGCGACCGGGGCGCCCCCAACGGCGTCCTGGTGCACCGGCCGGACGGAAAATTCGACGTGGCCGAGCTCATCGCCGAGGCCAAGGCTTGGCCGGGCCTCGAGGGCATGGATCTAGCCAAGGAAGTCTCGTGCCGCCAGACCTATCGATGGTCGGAGACGCGGTGGCGCCTGGGCGCGGGTCACGGCCGGCAGGAGGCGCCCCGCTTCAAGGTGGTCGCGGTGGATTACGGCGCCAAGCGCAATATCCTGCGCTGCCTGGCATCGGCATCTTGCGACGTGATCGTGGTTCCAGCCCAAGCCGGGACCGACGACATTCTGCGTCACGCGCCCGACGGCGTGTTCCTCGCCAACGGTCCGGGCGACCCGGCGGCGACCGGGGAATACGCGGTGCCGGTCATTCGCGCCCTCATCGAGCGCGGGCTTCCGGTCTTCGGCATTTGCCTCGGGCATCAGATGCTGGCGCTTGCCTTGGGCGCAAGGACCGAGAAGATGGCGCGCGGGCATCGCGGCGCCAATCATCCGGTCAAGGATCTGGCGACGGGCAAGGTCGAGATCACCAGCCAGAACCATGGTTTCTGTGTCGTCGCCGACAGTCTGCCCAAGGGCGTGACGATCACGCATCGCTCGTTGTTCGACGGCACGGTCGAGGGATTGGAGCTTAGCGGGCGGCCCGTCTTCTCGGTCCAGTATCATCCCGAGGCATCGCCCGGGCCCCAGGACAGTCATCACTTGTTCCAGCGCTTCATTGAAAAGATGGAGGCGCGCAAATGATGGCTGCTTCGACCAATTTCACCAAGTCCAAGCACGATGCCCAGGCGCACTGACATCAAGTCGATCCTGATCATCGGGGCCGGTCCGATCGTGATCGGACAGGCCTGCGAGTTCGACTATTCCGGCGCCCAGGCCTGCAAGGCGCTGCGCCAGGAGGGCTATCGCGTCATCCTGGTGAATTCCAATCCGGCCACCATCATGACCGATCCCGATCTGGCCGATGCCACCTATATCGAGCCGATCAACGCGGATGTGGTCGCGCGCATCATCGCCAAGGAAAGGCCCGAGGCGGTCCTGCCCACCATGGGCGGCCAGACCGCGCTCAATACGGCGATGGCGCTGCACCGCTCCGGCCAGCTCAAGGAATGGGGCGTGGAGCTCATCGGCGCCAACGCGCGCGCGATCGAGATGGCCGAGGACCGGCAATTGTTCCGCCAGGCGATGGATCGCATCGGGCTGGAAAGCCCGAAAGGCGAGCTCGTACAATCGCTCGAGGCAGCACTGGCGGCCATGGATCGGATCGGGCTGCCGGCGATCATCCGGCCAAGCTTCACGTTGGGCGGCACCGGGGGCGGGATCGCCGAAACGCGCGAGGAATTCGCCCGCATCGCCGAGTTGGGGCTCAAGGCCTCGCCGGTCGGCTCGGTCCTGGTCGAGGAATCGGTCCTGGGCTGGAAGGAATTCGAGATGGAGGTGATCCGCGACAGGTCCGACAATTGCATCATCGTCTGCTCGATCGAGAACGTCGATCCGATGGGGGTCCATACCGGGGATTCGATCACGGTCGCGCCCGCGCTCACGCTGACCGACAAGGAATACCAGATCATGCGCAACGCCTCGATCGCGGTGTTGCGCGAAATCGGGGTCGATACCGGCGGCAGCAACGTGCAATTCGCGGTCCATCCCGGCACCGGTCGGCTGCTGGTGATCGAGATGAACCCGCGGGTCTCGCGTTCATCGGCGCTCGCTTCGAAGGCGACCGGCTTCCCGATCGCCAAGGTCGCGGCCAAGCTTGCCGTCGGCTTCACGCTGGACGAACTCGCCAACGACATCACCCGCGTGACCCCGGCCTCGTTCGAGCCGACGATCGATTACGTGGTCACCAAGATGCCGCGCTTCACCTTCGAGAAGTTTCCCGGCGCCGAGCAGATCCTGTCCACTTCGATGAAATCCGTGGGCGAGGCGATGGCCATCGGCCGCAATTTCCAGGAATCGGTGCAAAAGGCGCTGCGCTCGATGGAGACCGGTCTTTCCGGATTCGACGAGGTGGATTTGCCCGCGGGCACGCCGGCGATCATCGCCGAACTGCGGCGCGCCACACCCGAGCGCCTGTTGCGCGCGGCCGAGGCGTTGCGTCGCGGCCTTTCGGTCGAGGAGATCCACCAGGCGACCGGTTACGATCCCTGGTTCCTGCGCCAGATCGAGGGCATCGTCGCGGCCGAAGCCCGCATTCGCGCCGAGGGTCTGCCGGAGACGCGCGAAGGTCTGCTGCGCCTGAAGCGGATGGGATTTGCCGATGCGAGGCTGGCCAAGCTCGCCGGGCGCGCGCCCGCGGAGATTGCTTCCCTGCGCCATCGGCTGGGCGTGCATCCGGTCTACAAGCGCATCGATACCTGCGCCGGCGAGTTCGCTTCCTCGACGCCCTACATGTATTCCTGCTACGAGGGCTTGCTGGAAGATGAGGCCGAATGCGAGGCCGAGCCCAGCGACCGGCGCAAGGTCATCATCCTTGGCGGCGGGCCCAACCGGATCGGCCAGGGCATCGAATTCGATTATTGCTGCGTGCACGCGGCCTATGCGCTGCGCGATTCCGGGATCGAGACCATCATGGTCAATTGCAACCCGGAAACGGTGTCGACCGATTACGACACCTGGGATCGCCTGTATTTCGAGCCCTTGACCGCCGAGGACGTGATCGAGCTGGCGCGGGTGGAGGCGCGATCCGGCACGCTGCTGGGCGTCATCGTCCAGTTCGGCGGCCAGACGCCCTTGAAGCTCGCCGCGGCCTTGGAAGCAGCCGCGATCCCCATCCTCGGCACCTCGCCCGACGCCATCGATCTGGCCGAGGACAGGGAGCGCTTCCAGAAGCTCCTGGCCCAGCTCGGCCTCCGGCAGCCGGCAAACGGCATCGCGCGCTCAGGCCCTGAGGCCGAGGAAGTCGCCAACCGCATCGGCTATCCGGTGGTGATCCGGCCGTCTTATGTGCTGGGCGGTCGGGCGATGGAGATCGTGCACGAGCCCCAGGCGCTTCGGCGCTACATGACCAACGCGGTCAAGGCGTCGGGCGACAATCCGGTGTTGATCGATTCCTATCTCGAGGACGCGATCGAGGTCGATGTCGATGCGCTAAGCGATGGCGAAATCGTGCACGTCGCCGGGATCATGGAGCACATCGAGGAAGCGGGCGTGCATTCCGGCGATTCCGCTTGCGCGCTGCCGCCCTACACGCTCTCGCTGCAGGTGATCGCCGAGATCCGCCGCGAGGCCGAGATCCTGGCCCGAGGCCTGAACGTGATCGGCCTCATGAACGTGCAATTCGCGGTCAAGGGCCGCGACATCTATGTGCTCGAGGTCAATCCGCGCGCCAGCCGCACCGTGCCCTTCGTGGCCAAGGCGACCGGCCTGCCGATCGCCAAGATCGCGGCCAGGGTGATGGCCGGAGAAAAGCTCTCGGCCTTCGAATTGAATGCCAGCAAGCGGCCCCATGTCGCGGTCAAGGAGGCGGTGTTCCCGTTCGCCCGCTTCCCCGGTGTGGACATCATCCTGGGGCCGGAGATGAAATCGACCGGCGAAGTGATGGGGCTCGATCGCAATTTCGCCCGCGCCTTCATGAAGGCCCAGCTTGGCGCCGGGCAGAATCTGCCCAAATCGGGAACGGTCTTCTTTTCGGTCAAGGACAAGGACAAGGCGGCGATCAGGCCGGCCGCGCAGCGCCTTCTGGACATGGGTTTCGAGGTGCTGGCGACCGCGGGCACCGCGTCCTATCTCCGGAACGCCGGGCTCGCGGTGCGGGCCATCAACAAGGTGCACCAGGGCAGCCCCCATATCGTCGAGGCGATGCAAAAGGGCGAGATCAAGCTCGTGCTCAACACCGTGGCAGGCGCCAAGGCGATCGCCGACAGTTTCAGCCTCAGGAGGACCGCGCTCATGGGCGCCGTCCCCTATTTCACCACACTCTCGGGCATTCTGGCCGCAATCGACGCGATCGCCGAACTTCGCCATGGGGAACTTGAAGTCGCACCCCTGCAATCGTATTTTATGCCACTGAAGTACGGCCGCAGGCGTTAAGTTTAATTAATCGCCTTCTGCCATTCTTTTCCCGCCGGGCGCCGACATCATCCCTGAAAAGGGCTGGCTTTGCCCGCAGGGGGGTTTTTTGCTGTTTAGGCCGCACAGGCTGGAAAGTACGGGCATGATCAAGATTCCGATGACCGCCGATGGCTACCGTCGGCTGGAGCAGGAACTGAGGCACTTGAAGGCGGTCGAGCGGCCGGCGGTGATTCGCGCCATCGCCGCGGCGCGCGAGCATGGCGACATTTCCGAGAACGCCGAGTATCACGCCGCGCGCGAGCGCCAGGGCTTCATCGAGGGAAGGGTCATGGAACTCGAGGACAAGATCAGCCGCGCCGAAGTGATCGATGTGACCAAGCTCAAGGGCAAGCACGTCAAGTTCGGCGCCACGGTGACGCTGATCGACGAGGACACCGACGAAAAGACCGCCTATCAGATCGTCGGCGAGGACGAGGCCGACATCAAGGCGAGGCGCCTGGCGATCACCTCGCCTTTGGCCCGCGCATTGGTCGGCAAGTCGGTGGGCGACAAGATCGAGGTCACGACGCCCGGTGGCTCGAAGTCCTACGAGATCGCCCGCGTCGCTTTCAAGAAGGCATAGCCTTCGCCCGGCGCAGCAAGTCCACGACATCGGAATCGGCCAATTGATCGAAATGGCGGTAATACTCGCCGACCGTGCCGAATCCGGGCTCGATCCGGGGACACACGATCTCGTCGGCCTCGGGGCGCAGCTCCTCGATCGCAAGCGTGGCCGCGACCGGCACCGCCAGCACGACGCGCCGGGCGCCCTTCTTCCGGAGCGCGCGCAAGGCCGCCTTGGCGGTGGCGCCGGTGGCAATGCCGTCATCGGCAAGGATGATTGCGCGACCGGTGGAATCGGGCACTTGCGCCGCTAGGCCGAATACATGCGAGCGCCGGGCCAGTTCCCGCGTCTCGCGGGCGATGGCGGAAGCGAGGTCGGATGGTTTCAGGCGGAGCGCGGCCAGGATGTCGTCGTTGAACACTGTCACCATCTCACCCACATCGGCAATCGCACCCAGCGCCAGTTCCGGCTGCCAAGGGGCGCCGATCTTGCGCACCACCAAGGCACCCAGCGGCGCCTTGAGGGCGATGGCGATTTCGTAGGCGATGGCGACCCCGCCACGCGCCAGGCCGAGCACGATCGGCGCCTCGCCGGCCAAATGCTGGAGCAACTCGGCCAGTTGCTTTCCTGCTTCCGCCCGATCGCGATACATGAGACCGAAGCTAATTCCACAATTGGCGCAATTCGGCGGGCATCAGGCCTTTGATCTTCTCGGTCTCGCCGGTATCAATGCGTTCGGTGGTGACGGCGAATATCGCGCGCACCGCCGCCTCGATATTGATCGTCATGCCGATGGGAAGCTCGGCGGCGACATGGGCCAAGAAATCGGCCTTGTGCCGCTCCTTGGACGGATGATCGGTGGGGTCCCAACCCTCGTAGAAGACGCCCCGCGACAAGATCGGGAGCTGGCCGGCGAATTGGGCCGCCGATTGCGGGCTCGTGCCAACTCTCGAAACTGCGTGATCCATGAACCGCGCCCATCGTTTCACGAAAGTTGGCACATTTAACCCATCGATAGTACCCGGCGGCGTGCGCGGACGGGATCAATTGGCTCGAATCAGCCATCGGCGACGCCGGGTACTAGGGCCAACTTTCGAAACTGCGTGATCCATGAACCGCGCCCATCGTTTCACGAAAGTTGGCACACTCATTTTGCCAACGATCATACCCGCCGGCGTGCATTGGCGGGGTCAAATTGCTCGATTGCCCAGTCTCGCGACGGCGGGTATCAAGCGATCGCGCACCGCATGCAGCCCGGCCTTCAACACCAAATAGGCACGACGGCGATCGTCGCCACCGATCCGCGAGAGAACGCCCTTGATCCGGAGATTCGTCTCGTGAATGGTCTTGTCGAAGACTTCCAGCCCGGATGTCGACATGGTACTGCCTCCTTTTCCCGGGGCTCGCATCTGGCCTCGGGTACGGGCGCGCTTGCATTGACACCGATCAATGGCGCGCCAAAGGGAAGGCCTGGTAGTTCAGGCCCCGATCGGCACACCGGGCGCGAATTTGCTGCGCCGGATGGCAAGCGCCGATTTGACATGGGCCACGTTGGGTGCCGGCGTCAGGCCCGAAATCAGGAATTTCTGGTAATCGTCCCAATCGTGGGCCACCACCTTCAGGATGAAATCGGTTTCGCCTGCCAGCATGTAGCATTCGCGCACTTGCGCCCACGAACGCACCAGGTCCTCGAACGCCCTGAGATCGGCCTCGGCCTGGCTGTTCAGCCCGACATGAGCGAACACGGTCACGCCATAGCCCATGGCCTCGGCGCTGATCTCCGCGTGATAGCCCCGAATGTAGCCCGCCTGTTCCAGCGTCCGTACCCGGCGCAGGCAGGGCGGCGAGGAAATCCCGGCGCGTCGTGCGAGTTCGACATTGGTCATGCGCCCGTCTTCCTGCAGATCCGAGAGAATTCGCCGGTCGATCTTGTCCAGCTTGGCCCGTCGCATGTCAGATTCTCACAAAAATGCGCCTGATATTGAAATTATGTTACCCTCCGAATGCTGGCCTGTCACCATCCCCGCTGAAGCGCGGTTTGGACGAACCTGGGGCCGAGCCTTGCTTGTTTCACGCGAGGCCCAACCCTATTGTGGCCGCGAGCACTCGAATCGCCGCGCAAGAATCCGCCCATGCCCCAAGAAATCCACACCAAGACCCTCATCCTCGGCTCCGGCCCGGCCGGCTATACCGCCGCCATCTACGCCGCGCGGGCCAATCTGCAACCGGTCCTGGTCCAGGGCGTGCAGCCCGGCGGCCAGCTCACCATCACCACCGATGTCGAGAACTATCCGGGTTTCGCCGATATCATCCAGGGCCCCTGGCTCATGGAACAGATGCAGGGCCAAGCCGAACATGTCGGAACCCGCCTTGCCTTCGATACCATCGTCGGGGTGGATTTGGCGCGCCGGCCGTTCCGATGCCTGGGCGATTCGGGTGACGTCTATTGGGGTGAAACACTGATCATTTGCACTGGCGCCCAGGCGCGCTGGCTGGGGCTGGAGAGCGAGCGAAGGCTTCAGGGCTTTGGGGTCTCGGCTTGCGCCACTTGCGACGGGTTCTTCTTCCGCGGCAAGGAGGTGGCCATCGTCGGCGGTGGCAACACCGCGGTCGAGGAAGCAATCTTCCTCACCAACCACGCGACCAAGGTGACCCTGATCCATCGCCGCGACAAGTTCCGGGCCGAGAAGATCCTGCAGGAAAGATTGTTCCGCAATGCCAAGATCAAGGTGATCTGGAGCCATGCGGTCGAGGAAGTGTTGGGCGGGGGCGAACCCAAGGGAGTGACCGGATTGCGCCTGCGCGATGTGGTCAGCGGGGCCGGCCGCGAGTTGGCGTGCGAGGGTTTTTTCGTCGCCATCGGCCACGACCCGGCCACCCAATTGTTCAAGGGCCAGCTCACGATGGATTCGGGGGGCTACATTCTGACCAAGCCCGACAGCACGGCGACGGAATTGGCCGGTGTGTTCGCCGCCGGCGATGTCCGGGACAAGGTGTTTCGCCAGGCCGTGACCGCCGCCGGGATGGGCTGCATGGCGGCACTCGAGGCCGAGAAGTTCCTGGCCGCGCACGAACACGATCGCGCGCAAGCCGCGCAATGATGGGCCGCGCGATGAGGGCCGGCGCGGCGATCCGCTACCTCGTGCCAACTTTCGGAAAAGCGGGATCGATGAAACGCGTCCGCGCTGCCAGGAAAGTTGGCACATGTAATCCATTGATAGTACCCGCCGGTGTGCACTTGGGGGCGCTTGTTGCCGAATCATCCATCGGCAACGGCGGGTACTAGCCCATGATGGATTGGGACAAGCTGCGGATCTTCCACGCGGTCGCCGAGGCCGGCAGCTTCACCCATGCCGGCGAGGGCCTCAACCTCAGCCAATCGGCCGTGTCGCGGCAGATCTCCTCGCTCGAGGAGAGCCTCAACGTCTCGCTGTTCCATCGCCATGCGCGGGGCCTGATCCTGACCGAGCAGGGCGAGCTTCTCTATCGCACGGCGCACGAGGTGTTCTCGAAACTGGCGATGGCCGAGGCGCAACTGGGCGAGAGCAAGGAGCGCCCGAAGGGCCAGCTCAAGGTGACCGCGACCCAGGCCTTCGGCTCGTCCTGGCTGACCCCGGTCCTGGGCGAGTTCATCGAGCACTACCCCGATATCCAGGTCGATCTGGTGCTCGAGGACCGCGAGCTCGATCTGTCGATGCGCGAGGCCGATGTCGCCATCCGCATGGCGCCGCCCCGCCAGCCGGAACTGATCCAGCGCCACCTGTTGACGGTGCATCTGCACGTCTATGCCTCCTCGACCTACATCAAGCGCCACGGCATCCCCAAGGTTCCGGAGGAATTGGATCAGCACCGGATCATCGTCTATGGCGACGATAATGCCCGGCCGCCGGTCCGCGACGTCGATTGGCTGCTGCGGGCCGGCGCCACCAAGGAGAGCGAACGCAAACCGATCCTCAAGGTGAACAGCATCTATGCCATCCTGCGCGCGGTCGAAAGCGGCCTGGGGCTGGCCTCGCTGCCGGAATTCATGACCCAGGAATCGAACAGCCTGGTGCGCGTGCTGCCGGAATTGCAGGGACCCCGGATCGACGCCTATTTCGTCTACCCGGAGGAATTGCGCAATTCCAAGCGCATCCAGGTGTTCCGCGACTTCTTGCTGCGCAAGGTGGCGGAGGACAATTTCAGGACCTGAGCGGTAATGGCCACCGGCGCCCTTTTTCGCGAGCCCGTCCGCCTATTGACAGCGGCAATGTTCGCCGTTTTGACGGGCGCGACACCCGAGTCGCGGCGCGAAGCCGTCGGAAAAACCCGGCGAAACGCCGGCAATGGCGTTGCGGAATCTGTCGATTCAACGCTTCCGGCGCCGCAAAGATTGAATCATCCACTTGATCCGGAAAGGAAAAAGAGTCATGCGCTAAACGCATGATTCGTATGTTAATTTTGGACTAGTCGCGGATTCACCATATTCTATTCTGCAACTGTGTTGATCGGCAACAGTTGTGATCTTTTTGCAACAGTCGCCGGTCCGGGGCCTCGGCCCCACGAGATACCCGGGCGCAATGCCCGTGTATGAGGGTCTTCGGATCCTACGTCTCCCAGACGTAAAGCCTCCCTGTTTAACTTGCCCCCGGTCACAAGCCGGGGGCTTTTTCTTTCAATGAGTTAGAGTTGTTTCGGAATTTCGTCGATGCGCCCATGCGACAATCTGTGGGCCACCTGTCGGCCAATTTGCATCGGCACCTCCGTTTGCAGCGACGTTATCCCCGAGCTATCGCCGATTCTTGGTGACGGCCTGAAGGATCAGGCGGCGGTTTGTGGCAGCCTTCGCGACAATGCCACGCTAACTCACCCAAAATGCGCCGTGGGTAGCAATTTGCAATCTCGCCGCTCGGCGAATGCCGTCGAAATGATGGCCTAGCTCGGGGTAGCCGAAACGGTCCGAGCGGGGGTGGTTGAGCGGTTGTCGTGGTTGGCAACGGCGATAAGCCTACGCGAACGGATCATGCTCGATCCCCCGAGGCCACGCCCCGCAGTCGGCTCCATAGGGACCGAAGCGCCGCTAGTTCTCGAACTACCACCGAAGGCCAGTGCGCTAGAACAGCGGCTCAGCGCAAATGTTAACGCCCCGACCGATCCGTTTGTCGGGCCAGGCGTCCCCGCCGATCGGTTCGGCGCCGATTGGCTGATGCTGGAGCAGGACGAACTGACGCCCATGCCGCCGACCGCCATCCTGGTCGGCGACTTCAACATGACCCCCGCCTCGCCGGAATATGAGTTGCTGACCGGTCCGATCGGGCCCGATTACGGACGCCTGGCGGAGTACGGCCTGTTCGCGGACGCCCTCGGGCTATCGGGCATGGCGGACGATCAAGGCATCACCTATCCGGCGAACGACGAGGAAGACGCCAAGCGGATCGATCATATCCTGGTCAGCGCCGATCTGGCGGGCGCTGTCAAACGCGGCTGGATCGACAATGCGGCCGAGGGCTCCGACCATCAGCCGGTCTGGGCCGAGGTAGCGATCGAAAATCTCTGATCGACCGGCCTTGCCGAGCGCCTTGCGCGCCCGGGAAGGCGTTCAAATGATCGGTGCTGTCGGCTGGTGCCGGGCAGTGGCGATGGCGTTGGCCTCGCCGAAAGTAAAGGTGCCGCCGAAGAGCGCGCGGCTGGTGATCACGCCGGCGATATTCGGCAGATAGGACAGCGTCGAAATATCGTCGAGTGACCTAACGACGCCGCTGGCGATGACCGGAATGCGCACCTTCGAGGCGAGGTCGGTCGTATGCGCCATGGTGCTTTCCGGGTGATCTTCATCGCGGTCGATGTCGGTATGGATGATCGCCGCCAGGCCCACATTCTCGAATTGATGGGCAAACTCGATCGGCGTGAACGTCGTCGCTTCGGTCCACCCTTCGATGACCACGCGGCCGCGGCGGGCATCGATGCTGACGACGACGCAATCGGGATAGGCGGTGGCGGCGGCCTTGACGAGATGCGGAAACTTCACCGCCGCCGTCGCGATGACCACCCTACGCGCACCGGCTTCCATCCAGAGATGCACTTTTTCCATCGAGCGGATGGCGCCGCCGACCTGCACCGGACACCCACACGCGCGGATGATCTCCTTGATGATGGCGGTGTTCTCGCCGACATTGAAGACGGCATCGAGATCGACCACGTGCAGCCATTCCGCGCCTTGCGCGGCCAGATCCTGGGCGGCCGCCACGGGATCGAGATCATAGATGATCGGGCTTTCGATCCGGTTGCGGGCCAGATTCACCAGACGGCCTTGGCGCAATTCGAGATCGGGATAGATGATCATATTCGGCCCCTCCCAAATCACCGGGATCCGATATTCCCCGGGCGCACCCCTGTCGCCGATAAGACCCTAACCGTGCGGGAAGTCCGTGGCAATCTTCAAGGCGACGATGGGTCGGCGGCACCTGGAACCGAAAGGGCCCTCAAGATTAATGGCCCGGGACGCCCGCCGACAAGGTCTCTATCATCGGGCAATTCGGCAAATGTCCCTCGGCGCATTGCGCCAGCGTCTCCGCCAATACCTGCTCCATGCGCCGGAGATCATCGAGCCTCGTGCGTACCCCGCGCAAATGGTCGCGGACCAATGCAGCGACCTCGGCGCAGGAATTTGGCCGATCCTCGGACAGCTTGAGCAATGCCGCCACTCCGTCCAATGAAAAGCCGAGCTCGCGGGCCCGCCGGATGAAGCGCAGCCGGGCCACGTCCCCGGCGGCGTATTGTCGATATCCGGTGGGACCCCGGAGCGGTCGGGGCGAGATGCCGATGCGCTCGCAATAGCGAATGGTTTCGACCTGGATTCCGGTTCGTGCCGCCAGTTCGCCGATGCGCAGGGGCCTTGGGCGGCGCGCCTCTGTTCTCGTCATCGTGATCAAGTTCCGCTTGAGTCTATAGTCGCTACAGGGTGCATCATTCGCGGGCAGGATAAAAGAGGATACGCGAATGTCGCTGGATTCCATGACCAGAACCGGCCCTCGCCGTGCCGTGCCCGGCCTGGCGGCGCTCGGCGGCCTGGCCGCCGGGCTCGGGACCATGTCGTGCTGCGTGCTGCCCTTCGTGTTGGTCACCCTGGGCCTGGGTGGATCCTGGCTTGGCAATTTGACCGCGCTTAGCCCCTATCAGCCGCTGTTTTTCGGGGCGGGAATCGGCGCCATCGGCACCGGCTTCTGGCTGCTCCGGCGCCGCGCTTCCGGCCCTTGCGCGCCCGGAGAGGTTTGCGCGCGAGCGGGCGGCGATCGATTGACCCGGATTGGATTGTGGTCGGCGGTGTTGTTGCTGGCCGTGGGAGTGGCGTTTCCGCGCCTGGCGGGCGTCGTGCTGGGGAGCTAGTTCATGCGCGCGATCCTGGCGCTCCTCCTCGCGGGGGCTCTTTCGGGCGCGGCGGGCGCGGCCGAACGATCCGCGGTCCTGATCATCGAGGGCATGACCTGCCCCCTGTGCGGTCCGACCGTGAAGGCCAGCATCGAGCAGGTGGACGGCGTGCTCTCGGTCGCGGTTTCCATGGACGAAGGAACCGCGACCGTCATCTTCGAGGATACGCGCGCCAAGCCAGCCGATTTGATCCAGGCCAGCGAGAATGCCGGCTATGGCGCGCGGATCGCGCCATGAACCAGGCACTCGCCCTTCAATCGATCCTGACCTGCCCGCATTGCGGCTTCGCCAGCTCCGAATTGATGCCGGAAGATGCCTGTGTCTTTTTCCATGAATGTTGCGAATGCGGCGCGTTGCTCCGCCCCAATCCCGGCGATTGCTGCGTGTTCTGTTCGTTCGGCTCGGTTCCCTGCCCGCCGGTCCAGCAATCGCGGGGATCGCGGGATGCATTTTGCCGGTGACGCCCGGCCCAGCCCTCACATGAACAGCTTTTCCTGGCCCAGATTGGCGTAGAGACCGGACACGAACTCGCCATGGCTGTTGTAGAGCTGGTTCGGTACCCGCTCGTCGGTCCCGAGCAGGCGTTCGCTCGATTGGCTCCATCTGGGATGGGGCACCTCCGGGTTCACGTTGGCCCAGAAGCCGTATTCGCTGGGCCCGATTTCCTCCCAGAAACCAGCCGGACGATCAGCGGTGGAGGTGATCTTGATCAAACCCTTGGCCGATTTGAACCCGTATTTCCACGGGAGCGCAAGGCGCAAGGGCGCTGCCATTCTGTTTGGGCTAGGGGCTTGCCGTGGATCCCGGTCACCATGAACGCCAGATCGTTGCTCGCCTACGCGATGGTCAGGCCCTCGACATAGGGCCAGGGATACCGATCGGATTTCCGGTCAGGCGCGACCTCGGTATCGAAGAAGGTCTCGAAGCGCGGATACTTGGCCGCGCGATCTTTCGCCCGCCTCACCCACCAATCAAGTCAAGATGGCTTGAGCGCGTCCCTTGGCGGCCTCGCGGATCGAACCCCAAGCCGAGTGCATCACCGAGCCCCCAAGCCGCCGGGCGAAGTTCGCCGCGCTCCTGGAACATCAGCGGCGGGCTTGCCAGATCCCAACGCAGGAGATGGGTCCCGAACGCGCCTTCCTGCGCCACCAAGGCATCACCCGCGGCGGAAGCGAGCGTTAGCCCCGCCCGGGTCAGAATGCTGGTCTCGCCGACATGGGCGCCAACGATGACGCGCAGGCCCCGGCCGCGCGCGGCGCGGAGTGCTTCGAGCGCGCGGGTCAGGCCACCCAACTTCGAAACCCGTAGGTTCAAGATCCAGCGCTCGGCATCATCCAATTGGTCGATAATTCGAAGATCAAGAAAGCTCTCGTCCAGCACGATCGGGCAATCGAGCGCCGCCCCCACCTTTCGGCAATCCTTCAATTGGTGCGCCGCGACCGGTTCCTCCAGGGCAAACAGCGGGTAGTCCAGAGTTTCGAGCGCGGTGATGGCGGCGCTTGCATCGGGCCAGAAATTGTTCGCATCCGCCCGCAGCCGCTCGCTCGATCCACGGAACGGCGCCAGCTTACGCCGGTCGCGCGACGGATCGCCGGACAACTTGACCTTGAAGTCGTTGAAGCCCCACCGGCGGTAGCGCCAGAGTTGGAATCGGTAGAACGGCCAGGGCGCGTCACCCAGCACGGCGCTGTAGCGAAAGACCTTGGGCAAAGGCGCCAGATCGAGAAGGGCCTCGATGCCAAGCCCTTCTTCCTGGCCGATCGCATCGAGCAAGGCCAGTTCGATGGCCGTATAGGCGGCGGGGTTGGCCGAAATCTCCGCCCGATGGCGATCCCGCCAGGCCAAGAGCGATGCCAGATCCTTTACTTCGCTCGCCAGCTCATCGCGGTACCGGTCGAAAAAACGACGGACGCTGGCCATGGTTTCGCCGGTCACATAGCTCCGCGGGCAAGCCTCGCCCAGGCCGATCGCGCCGTTATGGGTTCGCGCGGCGACGATCACCGTGGCGCTGCGCGATCGAATGGCCGAGGCATGCCGAAAGGTGGCGCGGAAGGGAATACTGAGTTCCCGCCGAGACAGCGAGCGAAGTTTCACGCGGCCACGGCCTCGGCCAAGAGATGCGGCGTGAGGTCGAAATCGCAATCGCGTCGGTACTGCAGGTGCCGAGGCTTGAACTGGGTATCGCGCTGTCCCTGCCTCAGGCAGTGCCGCCGAAAGGCCTCGCCCGTGTCCGCGCGGATCGCGGTGCCGGAAATCGCGGCCAAGCGCCCGCTCTTTCTCTTGGCGGAGTATTCGATATTGGCTTTCATCAGGGCGGCATCGACCCCCGCCGCTAAGTCCATCGCCGCCGGCTTATCACCAGCCTCGATGAACAGATTGTAGCCCATGGCGGCCTCGTCGGCGAGCAGCAGGAAGAAGGGCGCGTGCGCGCCGGTTTCCTTCGCGATCCTGCCCACCGCCGCCAACGCCTGTTCCTCGGACAGCTTCTCGCCGGTGATGTTGACGATGCCGCGTCCCTTCTGGATGAAGGCGATGGTCGGCGTCGCTCTGACGCTTCCGGTGACCCGGATGATGTCGTTCATGTCGTAACGATAGAGGCCGTCCACCGTCGTTACATGGACGAAATAATCACGCCCCACTTCGATCTCGCCCAGGCCGAGGAACCGCGCGGCGCCAAGCCCATGGGCGCGGCACTCGACAAACTCGAAAAATGTCGTGGTCAGGGCCGGTACGCAGGCATTCCGGCTGGGATCGATGTTGATGCTGCCGCGGCATTCGCTGGAGTGATAGCCAAGATCGACAATCCGGCAGCTCGGCGGCAATTCCTGAGCCAAGGCCTCGAGCGCATAGCCGCAACAACCGCCGGTCCAAGTCACGATGGATTTAAGGCCCGGCCACAATGCGCCAAGTCCGCTCGGTCCGTTTGGGCATGATCGCCGGAGTTCATGGGCGCGGCCCGGGTTTGGAGCAAGCCGGCGGGAGAGGCAGGCGCGCTGTTCGGGGTCGAGATCGGCGGCGCGATCGGCTTTGCCGCGGCGCAGATCCTCGAGCAACGGCTCCCAATGCTCGCGGATCATGCGCAAGAGCCGAATGATGGTCGAAGGGTTGGCGGTGGCGAGCGCCGAAACATCGGGGCTGGCCAACCCCAAGAGCGCGATCAGGTAATCGCGGCTGTCGTAATCGGCGATCGCAAGGATTTCCGGCGGCACGACATATCGCCGCCGGACCACCCCCGGCATCGCGGCATAGACGGCGCCGCTGGCCGACCCGATCGGCACGCCCGCGGCGGTCCGATCCTCGATCGCCGCGCTTGCACGAAGCGTGTTGCCGGTAGCAGGGCGCCGCGCCTCACATGAACAGCTTTTCCTGGCCCAGATTGGCGTAGAGGCCGGACACGAACTCGCCATAGCCATTGTAGAGCTGGGTCGGCACGCGTTCATCGGTGCCAAGCAGGCGTTCGCTCGATTGGCTCCACCTTGGGTGCGGCACGTCGGGGTTCACGTTGGCCCAGAAGCCGTACTCGCTGGCCTGGATTTCCTCCCAGAAGCTGATCGGCCGTTCGGCGGTGAAGGTGATCTTGACCAGGCCCTTGGCCGATTTGAACCCGTATTTCCAAGGCAGCGCGAGGCGCAGCGGCGCCCCGTTCTGCTTGGGCACCGGCTTGCCGTACATCCCGGTCACCATGAAGGCGAGATCGTTGGTCGCCTCCTCGATGGTCAGGCCTTCGACATAGGGCCAGGGATACCAGTCGGATTTCTGATCGGGCGAGACCTCGGTGTCGAAGAAGGTCTCGAAGCGCAGATACTTCGCCCCCGAGGATGGCCCCGCCATCGCGACCAGCGCCTGCAACGGGAACCCGCTCCATGGCACCGCCATCGCCCAAGCCTCGACGCAGCGATGCCGGTAGAGCCGTTCTTCCAAGGGCATGCGCGAAAGGAGATCGTCGATGGCGATGGTTTGGGGCTTCTCCACCATCCCGTCGATGGTGAGCGCCCAGGGCCGGATCGGCAGCGCCTGCGCCTCTTCGGCGATCTGTTTGTGCGATCCGAATTCATAGTAATTGTTGTACTTGGTCGCCCAATCCTCGGGCGTCACCTCGCGGTCGAGCTTATAGGTCTCGTTGCGCTTGACCGGATAGAGCCCGGATGAGGGATCGATCTCCGCGCTCGCGACCTCGGTCTTGGCGCCGGCATCGCAGCCTGCAAGAGCCAGCGCGCCACCGATCGAAAGACCCTTCATGAAGCGCCGGCGATCGAAGAACACCGATTCGGGCGTGGCGGCGGATTCGGGGATTTCCCATCCCCGCTTGGTCCTGACGAACATGATCCGATTCCTTGACTCACATGGCGGCGCAGCGGAGGGAACTTGCGCCTGGGAACCCCTCCGATCAAGTCACGATGGGTTGAAAGCGCCAGGGCATCGCGTTGGAAAAATGAGAAACCTCACACTATGATATGGCGTTCTGCCTCCCCAGCTGCTTTACTCTCTCCATCCCGCTATAGTAGCCTAGATTCGATTAATCTTTTGTTAGCATTTGTGGCAACCGACAGGAGAGACCCATGAACGGCTCGCGTCGCATGACATTCCGCAATCGCTTCCTGGCCGGCGCGAGTGCGCTGGCAATCGGCCTGGCGCTGGGATTGGCCCCGGCACATTTCGATTTCGACAGCGGCATTTCGCTCTCAAAATCCTTCGCGGCCGATGCGCGCGGTAGCGGCGGGGGCAGTGGCGGCCCCGGCGGTGGCGGCGGTGGCGGCGGATTGAATGACGGCTCGGCCGGTGGCGCCGGGTCCGGCGGCGGTGGCGCCAACACCGCAGGCGGCGGTGGCTCGGGTGGTGGCTCCGGCGAGGGCGGCAGCGAGGCCGGCTCTGGCGGCGGCGGCTGCTCTGGCGGCAGCGATGTCGCCGATGGCGGCAGCGGCGGCGGCGCATCCGGTGGCAGCGGCTCGACGGATGCAGCCGGCGGTGACGCGGCCGGGAGCGGCAGTGGCAGCGGTTCTGGTGGCGACGGTTCGGGTGGCGGTTCCGGCGGCGGTGGCAGCGGAACCGGCTCAGGCGGTGGCGGCGGTTCCGGCGGCGGTGGATCGGGTGGAGGCGG